>CAKOLH010000001.1 GCA_934096105.1 uncultured Bacilli bacterium
CAATTGTGTGGCACTAAAAGTGATGCAATTAATGATGTTGCAAATTCAAAAATATTTGTACTGAGTTCTAGATATGAAGGCATGCCTAACGCTTTAATTGAAGCAATGGCTGCTGGAACTGCTTGCATTTCTACTGATTGTAAATTTGGTCCTTCTGAATTAATTAACGATGGTAAGAATGGATTATTGATACCGGTTGATGATGTTAGAACTTTATCAGAAAAAATATTATTCTTAATAAAAAATGATAGTGCCAGAGAAAATATAGAAAAAGAAGCAATGAAAATAAGAAAGAAACTAGATGCCAATACGATATATAAAAAATATTATGATTATTTTGTAGGTGTAAAAAATGAAAAATAAATTGTTAAAGTTAAAGTATTATTTGCTTAATCCATCAAAACTTGTGTTAAGAATAATGAATAGCAAATTTTCAAGAATTTTGGCTGATAAAACATATTTGAAGATATATTTTAAATGTAAAATGGGCTATAAGTTAAATTTAAAAAATCCCCAGACTTTTAACGAAAAGCTGCAATGGCTAAAACTCTATGATAGAAATCCTGAATATACTAAAATGGTTGATAAATATGAAGTTAGAGAATATATTAAAGAAAAAATAGGTGAGGAGTATTTAATACCTTTGATTGGAGTATATGACAAATTTGATGATATTGATTTTGATGAGTTACCTAATCAATTTGTAATTAAATGTAATCATGATTCTGGTGGCTTGGTAATTTGCAAAGATAAAGGCAAATTAAATATAGAAGAGACTAGAAAAAAAATAAATAAATCACTAAAAACAAATTATTATTATGATGGCAGAGAATGGCCATATAAAAATGTAAAACCAAGAATTATTATAGAAAAATATATGGAAGATTCAAATAAAAGTGATTTGATAGATTATAAACTTTTTTGCTTTAATGGAATTCCAAAAATAGTTTTGGTTTGTTCTGAAAGATTTTCATCGAGCAATATGTGTGAAACATGGTTTGATATGAATTGGAAATTAATTGATATGACAGAATCTGGACATAGAGTTGATAGCACTATATCTAAGCCTAAACAATTAAAAAAAATGGTAGAATTAAGTAAAAAACTTTCAAAAAATATACCATTTATAAGAGTAGACTGGTATGAAATAGGAGATAAATTATATTTTGGTGAATTGACTTTTTATCCAGCATCTGGTTTTGAAAAATTTGAACCAAAAGAGTGGAACAAAAAAATTGGTGATATGTTAAGTATAGATAAACTAGGTGTAAAATGAAAAAGTTAAATAATATTTCTTTTATTAAAACTATAACCATGCTAGTTGTTGTTTTATATCATTCAATGTTATTTTATACAGGAAATTGGTTTACAGTTATAAAGCCTGTTAAAGTTTTAAATTATATTGATTATATAACTACTTTTATTAACACTTATACAATGCCTATATTTGTTTTTTGTTCAGGCTATTTGTTTTTTTATCAAAAAAGAAAGAATAATAAATATAATAACTTGTTAATTGATATAAAAAAAAGATTTAATAGATTAGTAATACCATATATTTTTACATCATTGCTTTGGATTATTCCAATAGGAATAGTACTATTTAAGTATACCATAAATGATATCATTAAAAAATTTGTTTTAGGAATGTCACCAAGCCAATTGTGGTTTTTATTAATGTTATTTATTGTCTTTATTATTATGTATTTTATTTCTAGTAAACTGAAGTTTACTAAAAAGGAGTTTATTATTGCAATTTTTGTTTCATTAATTTTAAATTATCTATCTAAATATATTCCTAATTATTATCAACTTAATGTTTCGTTTAATTATTTGTTATATTATTATTTTGGTGGCTATATTTGTTCAATAAATTCAAAAATTAAATATAAAAAATTTATGAATATTAGTATGATTTTACTATCTTTATGTAGTTACATACTTATAAAAGTAATTCCTGATATTAATTATTATCATTATTTACTTATTATATGCAAACCATTTGTTATTTTGATTGGGATATTTTCTTTGTATGTTAATTTAAGTTCGTGCAGTTTTCAAAAACTATGTAATAATAAGCTGTATAAAATATTTGAAAGTAACAGTTTTGGAATATATTTATTTCATCAGCAGATTATTTATTTTGTTATATATGCATTTAATAAAATATTGGTTCCTATGTTTGTAATTTTATTATCGTTTGTTTTTTCTTTAATAATATCAAATTTAATCGTTTCAATATTGAAAAAGTGCAAACTAACAAAATTTATGTTTGGATTATAACATAAATATTATAATTTAGAGTTAGGAGTGATAAAAAATGAGAAGTAAAAAAGCAATGTATAATATAATAACATCTTTGATATTGCAGTTTGTAATATTAATTTCTGGTTTTATTGTACCTAAATTAATTATTGGTAAATTTGGTTCTAATGTAAATGGACTGCTTTCTTCAATCACACAATTCTTGGCTTATATTAGTTTACTAGAATCTGGAATAGGGCCTGTTGTAAGATCTTCATTATATAAACCTATTGCAAAGAAAGATGACAAAACTATTAAAAATATACTTAGGGCTTCCGAAAAGTTTTTTAGAGTTATAGCTTTAATTTTTGCTGTATATTTGCTATGCCTATCAATTGTATACCCTTTTATAGTAAAAGAAGAATTTGGTTATTTCTATACTTTCTCTTTAGTGTTAATTATTTCTGTTAGTACATTCTTTGAATATTATTTTGGTATGACATATGGATTGTATTTACAAGCGGAACAGAAAACTTATGTTACTTCTGTTATACAAATAATAACTTATATATTGAATATTGTATTTATAATAGTTCTTGTTAAGTTTGGGGCTAGTATTCAAATTGTTAAGTTATTTAGTGGTTTTACTTTTATATTAAGACCACTAATCCAAAATATTTATATTAAAAAAAAATATAATATTAACTTGAAAGATGCAGATGAAAACTATAAATTAGAGAAGAAATGGGATGGACTTGCACAGCATATTGCTGCTGTTGTTCACAATAATACTGATATTACAATACTTACTATATTTAGTAAATTGTCTGAAGTGTCAGTTTACTCTGTTTATTCTATGGTTACAAGGGGAGTTAAATCAATTATTTCAGCTTTTTCTGGTGGAATAGATGCTTCATTTGGCGATATGATAGCAAAAAATGAAAATGAAACTTTAAATAAAAGTTTTAGTACATATGAATTATTCTATTTTACAATAATTACTATATTTTATAGCTGTACAATGTTACTTATTGTCCCATTTGTTAGTGTATATATGAAAGGTATTACTGATGCTAATTATATTAGACCATTATTTGGATATTTACTTGTTATAAGTGAGTTTATCTGGGCTGTGAGAGTGCCATATAGTTCTATTACTTTAGCCGCTGGTCATTTTAAAGAAACTAGAAAGGGTGCTTGGGTGGAGGCGATAACCAATATTATAATATCTATAATACTTGTTATTAAATTTGGAATAGTAGGAGTTGCTATAGGAACTCTTGTTGCTATGATAATTAGGACACTTGAGTTTATTTATCATACTAATAAGTATGTATTAAGAAGAAGTTTAATTATTAATATTAAAAAGATAATATTTATGATTATTGAAACAATAATCATAGTTTTGATAGTAAAATTTTTACCATTTAATTTTGATTTTAATTCATATATAAATTGGATAATTTATGCTGTTATAGTATTTATGATTTCTTGTGTTGTTACTATAGCAATTAACTTGATAGTTTATAAAGAAGATAGAAAAAATCTAAAACGAATATTTAATAATAATTTTAATAAATTATTTAAAAGGAGAAAGAAAAAATGAAAACATATTTTATTACAGGTGGAGCTGGATTTATTGGTTCTACACTTACTGAAAGATTATTAAAAGAGGGAAATAAGGTTGTTACTATTGATAATTTTTGTAACTACTATGATCCTAAAATTAAAGAAAAAAATATTAAAGATTTTATTAATAATGATAATTATAAATTATATAGAGGAGATATTAGAAATAGAGAAGATGTAAAGAAAATATTTGATGAAAATCATATTGATGTTGTTATGCATCTTGCAGCGATGGCCGGAGTTAGACCTTCTATTGAAAATCCTTTATTATATCAAGAAGTTAATGGTATTGGTACTCAAAATATTCTTGAAGAAGCTAAACTACATAATGTAAAATCTTTGGTTATGGCATCAAGTAGTAGTGTTTATGGTAATTGTAAGGAAGTTCCTTTTAGAGAAGATATGATAGTTGATTATGCTATTAGTCCTTATGCCGCTACTAAAAAGGCTAATGAAGTAATGGCCCATGTTTATCATAAACTTAATGATATGAATATTATAATGCTTAGATTTTTTACAGTATATGGACCCAAACAAAGACCTGATTTAGCAATTAATAAGTTTACAAGATTAATGTTTGATGGTAAATCTATTCCAATGTATGGTGATGGTAGTACTTCAAGAGATTATACTTATGTCGATGATATAGTAGATGGTATATGTAAATCTTGTGATTATGTTATGAATAATAGTGATGTCTATGAAATAATTAACTTAGGTAGTAATAATCCTATTAGTTTGAAAGATATGATTAATGTTATTGGGGATGTACTTGGGGTTACTCCTAATATTGATATTTTACCTATGCAACCTGGTGATGTTGATAGAACATACGCTGATATATTAAAAGCTAAAAAACTATTAGGATATGAACCTAAAACTAGTTTTAAAGAAGGAATTAAAAACTTTATTAATTGGTATAAAAATAATAGTCAAGAATAAAATACAAAAATTAGTTTGTATTTTTTCTTTTATGTGTTATACTTGAGGTAGATAAAATGTTATTATTATGGAGGTAAATATGAGAAAAAGAAAAAATAATAAGTTAATTTTATTTATTATACTTGGTGTTATCGTGTTATGTGGTATTGGCATAGGAGTATATTTTGTTATTGATAATAATAAAAAAATTCCTGATAAAAAAGAAAATGTTAATGAGGAAGTAAAGGAAGAAAAGAAAGTTACTATAATTGATGTTGATAGTGATACTAGACCTTATGCTATTATGATTAATTGTCATAATGGTGCATTACCTCAAGCAGGTCTTGATAAAGCGTATATGGTATATGAGCTTATGGTTGAAGGTGGTATTACTAGGATGATGGCTTTATTTAAAGATACAGATGTAGATAAAATTGGTTCTGTTAGAAGCGCTAGAACACAATATTTAGATTATGTATATGAAAATGATGCTATATATGGTCATGCTGGAGGAGCAGAAGATGCTTTAAAAAGAATTGCTAGTGAAGGTATTAATGATGTTGATGTTGATGGACAATATGGATTTAGAGATACTTCTTTAAATAGAGCTTGGGAACATAAATTATTTACTTCTACTAAATTATTAGGTGAAGGAACAAATAATAGAAAATATAGAACTACTACTGAAATAAAAAGTTTACTTAAATATAGTGCTGAAGAGATAGATTTATCTAAATTAGAAGGTAGTAGTATAGCTAATAATATTAGTATTAAATATTCTGATTATAGAACTTCTAATTATGTTTATGATAGTGAAAATAAAGTATATTTAAGAAGTATGAATGATACTAAGAATGTTGACTTAGTAACTGGAGAACAATATAAAGTTAAAAATATTATTATATATGGTGTTAATTATTCTAATTATTGTGATCATGGATACTGTGCATATCAAAAAATAGATAATGTTGGTAATGGAGATGGATATTATGTATCTAATGGCTATAGTATACCTATTACTTGGAATAAGAGTAGTAAAAATGATAAAACTATATATAAAATAAAGTCTAATGGTGAAGAATTAGTTGTTAATGATGGTAATACTTATATTCAAATTTATCCTACTAGTGGTAATTTAAGTATTAATTAGGGTTGATTTCAAAGCTAAATAATGTTATGATGTATATACATGATGGAGGTAATAGAAGTGAAAATAGCAGTAGCTGGAACAGGATATGTAGGGTTGGTAACAGGAGTGGCATTAGCTAATATTGGACATAATGTTACTTGTGTTGATATTGATGAAAAGAAAATAGAAAAGATGAGAAGTGGTATAAGTCCTATTTATGAGCAAGGTTTAGAAGAACTTATGCAAAAAAATAGTAATAGACTTATTTATACTACTGATTATAAGAATGCATATAAGGATGCAGATGTTATTATAATAGGAGTTGGTACTCCTGAAAGAAGAGATGGAGCTGCTAATTTAGATTATGTTTATGGTGTATGTGAACAAATTGCTAAATCAGTAGAAAAAGATGTAGTGGTGGTTGTTAAATCTACTGTACCTATTGGTACTAATGATGAAGTTGAAAGATACTTAAAAAATAATGTTAGAGATGGAATTAATATTAATGTTGCTAGTAATCCAGAATTCTTAGCTCAAGGTACTGCGGTAAGGGATACTCTTTATGCTTCAAGAATTGTAATTGGTACTGAATGTAAGAAAGCAGAAGAGGTATTACTAAGAATGTATGAACCATTAACTAAAGAACCATATAATGTACCTTTATTATCTACGAATAGAAGAAGTGCAGAAATGATTAAGTATGCTTCTAATGATTTCTTGGCATTAAAAATTTCTTATATTAATGAAATTGCAAACTTATGTGAGAAGTTAGGTGCTAATATTGAAGATGTATCAAAAGGAATGGGATTTGATTCTAGAATAGGTAATAAATTTTTAAATGCTGGTATAGGTTATGGTGGAAGCTGTTTTCCTAAGGATACTAAGGCTCTTCATTATTTGAGTTCACAAGTTGGTGCAGAACTTAAAACTGTTAAGGCTTGTATTGATGTTAATGAAAGTCAAAAAATTAAATTATATGAAAAGTTATTAAGTGATTTTGGTAATCTAAAAGGTAAAAATATAGCTGTACTTGGTTTAACTTTTAAACCTGGTACTGATGATTTAAGAGAAGCCCCTTCTATATATAATATTGAATTATTATTAGATGCTGGTGCAGTAATTAAAGCTTATGATCCAATATCAATAGAAAGTTTTAAAAAGAGAATTTCATATAAATTAGAAGATGATGGTGTAGTAGGAAGTATTAGTTATTTTACTGATATTGATAGTACTATTATGAATACTGATGCTGTTCTTATTATGACTGAATGGCCTATGATTAAAGAATATGATATATCCAGATATGAAGAGTTAATGGCAAGTCCTAGAATTTATGATGGTAGAAATTGTTATAAGTTATCTGAAGTAGAAAAATATAATGTATATTATGATTCTGTTGGAAGAAAAACAATTGATAATTGTTCTAAAATAAAATGTAGGGTGAGGTAAGTTACTTCACTTTTTTCTGTTCAATTTAATTGACTATGATTTAAAATAATGATAAACTTAGATTATGTGAGGATGTGAAATGAATGCAAGCAATTATGTTAGCAGCTGGTAAAGGCTCTAGACTTGGTAAATATACTAAAAATAATACTAAATGTATGCTTAATGTACATGGTAAAACTTTATTAGAAAGAGCAATTGATGCTTTAATTGAAGCTGATATTAAAGATTTTATTATTGTACTTGGTTATAAGGGTGAAAATGTAAAAAAATATATTGAAGAAAAAGAACTTGATAAGAAAATTAATATTACTTATATAAATAATGATGTATATGATACTACTAATAATATATATTCTTTATATTTAGCAAAAGATTATTTGATTAAAGATGATACTATACTCTTGGAATCTGATTTGATATATGACACTTCTATAGTAAAAAAATTAGTTAATTCTAAGTATGAGAGTGCAGCAGTTGTAGCTAAATATGAGGAATGGATGGATGGTACTGTTGTAACTTTAAATGATGATAATACTATTAGTTCATTTGTAGAAAAGAAAGATTTTGATTATAGTGAAGTAAATAAGTACTATAAAACAGTTAATATTTATAAATTTAGTAAGGAATTTAGTGAAAGATTTTATTTACCATTTTTGGAATCTTATATTAGAGCTTATGGTAATAATGATTATTATGAGCTTGTCTTAAAGGTTATTAGTGGACTTAAAGAGGCTAAATTACATGGCTTACAATTAAATGGTGAAGATTGGTATGAAATAGATGATTGTCAAGATTATGATATTGCTAAAGCTATATTTGCTCCAAGTACTAGAGAAAAATTAGAATTATTTCATAAGAGATTTGGTGGCTATTGGAGATTTAATGGTATTAAAGATTATTGCTATTTAGTTAATCCTTATTTTCCTACTGACAAAATGATAGATAAAATGAAGTATTTTTATAATGAACTTTTATTTAATTATCCTTCTGGTCAAAAAATAGAAAGAATATGTGCTTCTAGAATGTTTGATAATGTTAGTGAAGAAAACATTTTAATTGGTAATGGGGCAGCAGAGCTTATTAATAATCTAAGATATGTTACTAATAGGAAGATTGCTCTTACTATTCCATCATTTAATGAATATGTAAGATGTTTTCCTGATAATGATATTTTGTATATAAATAGTAAAGATAATGACTATAGATTATCTTTAGATGAATTAATTAAAGCGTTAGATAAAGTTGATACTTTGATAGTTATATCTCCAGATAATCCTAGTGGTTCCCATTTAACTTATGATGAAACTATTAAGTTATTAGATACTGCTAGTGAAAAGAATAAACAAGTTATATTTGATGAATCTTTTATAGATTTTTCTGATAATAATTATACTTTAATTAATGATGACATATTGAATAAATATTCTAATTTGATTGTTGTTAAAAGTATTAGTAAATCTTATGGTGTGCCTGGTCTTAGACTTGGAGTACTTGCAAGCGGTAATAAAGAATATTTAAATATTATTAATAAGAATTTACCTGTATGGAATATTAATTCATTTGCAGAATATTTTTTACAAATTATTTCTATTTATAAGAAAGATTATGTTATTGGATGTAATAAGATAAAAGAAGAGAGAAATAGATTCTATAATGAACTACTAAAAATAAAAGAATTAAATGTTTATAAATCTGATGCTAACTATTTTATGATTAAATTAAATAAGGGTAAAGCTGAAGAAATAGCAGAATATCTTTTAGATAGTAAAAAGATATTAATTAAAGTACTTAATGGTAAAAATGGCTTTGATGATAATGAATATATCAGAATAGCTATTAAATCTAAAGAAGAAAATGATTATTTATTAGAAAGTATTAAAGAATATTATTTGTAAAATATAATATTCTTTTTTTATTACCTTGATAATAATGGCTTTTTATAGTATAATTTAATAGAAAGTTGGTGTCTAAGATGAAGAAAAATACTTTATTTAAAAATACAATTTATAAATCTATACTTAGCTTGGTAAATATAGTTATTCCAATAATAATAGGTCCTTATATTGTAAGATTATTAGATGTTAATTTATATGGAACTTATAATAGGGTATTATCTGAGTTTCAGATTTTTTTAGCATTTGCCTCCTTTGGAGTTTATAATTATGGAGTTAGAGAAATTAGTAGAATTAGGAATGATAAAAAAGCTACTTCTAAACTTTTTAGTAATTTGTTTTTGATTTCTCTTTTTTCTAATATATTGGTATTAATTATATATTTATTTTATGTAATATTTTCTTCGAGTGGAATAGCAACATCGTTATATATGATAATGATAATACAAATAGTTGCTAATGTGTTCTATGTAGAATTTGTTAATGAGGCTTTAGAAAATTATAAATTTATTACTATAAAATCTGTTATTGTTAAAATTATTTATTTTATTGCTTTATTATTATTTGTAAGAAAACCTGATGATGTTATTTTATATGCAGTAATAGTTTGTTTAACCATATTATTAAATAATATAATTAGTTTTATATATTCAAAGAAAAAAATTAAATTTGATTTTTCGGGATTTAAACTTAAAAAATATATTAAGCCTTTAATAGCAGTTCTAATTATTTCTAATCTTGATTTACTATATAGTCAGCTCGACAAGGTTATGCTTGGAAAATATGTTAATGATGTTTCTGTTACACTATATTATATTCCTTATTATGTTGTCTCTACATTAGCTTCTATTCCTTATTCTATAATATTTGTATCAATTCCTAGAATGTCATATATTTTAAGAAATGAAGGTAAGGAAAAGTATGAAGAAAAATTAAATAATTCTATTTCTTCGTTATTATTTATAATAGTCCCAATGTGTTTTGGTATATTTGTTCTTGCTAAAGAAATTATTGCATTATATGCAGGAGAAAAATATGTTGCAGCTGTTATTCCCCTTATGATTGCAAGTATGGTTAGAATATTTGTTAGCTTAGAATCAGTTATGAATAATTTAGTTATGTATCCAAATGATAGGGAGGATAGAATATTAAAAATTTCACTTAGCTGTGGAGTGTTGAATTTGATTATGAATTATTTATTAGTCTTTTTTGATATTTTGAATCCTTCAACCGCAATGATAACCACTGGTGTTTCAGAAATTATTGTGTTTATTTGTCATTATGTTTATGCAAGAAAAAAAATGAATTTAAATGTAAAAATATTTACAAAAAGGAATTTACTTTATTTGATAATAAGTGTACTTTTTATACCACTTTCATTAATAATCAGAACTTTTAATTTGAGCTTTGTTGTAAATCTTTGCTTGATTGTGGTCGCTTGTATCATTTTATATTTTGGCGTTTTGTTATTGACAAAAGATAATAATTTAATATTTATTTTAAGTAAGTTTAAATTTAAGATTGGAAATGGTGATAAAAAATGAAAAGAATTATAGTTCCTACTGGCTATATGGGAAGTGGAAGTTCTGCTATTACAGATTTAATTGCAGAGTTTAAGGATTGTCAAAATGAATATAAGAGTTATGAATATGTATTATTGCATTGTCCAAATGGACTTTTTGATTTAGAAGATAAATTATTAATAGGCAATAATGCAATTAGAAGTGATGAGGCTATAAGAAGTTTTGAACTACAAATGAAGAAATTATATGATAAAAAATATTGGTGGGTAGGAAATTATAAAAAAATTATTAGTCCTAATTTTATGAAAATAACTGATAATTTTATAAAAAATATTCAACAATTTAATTATTCTGGATATTGGTATATGCATGAAGAAGTTAATGCTAAAATGTTTGTTAAATTATTGATTAGAAAACCATTAAAAATGCTCACTTTGAATAAGGTTAGATTTAATAAAGTACTTAAATATTCCGATGGAATGAGAATTTCATATATTAAAGATGAAGAATTTTATAAGTATTCAAATGAATATATATATAAGATAATTAAAGAAATAGCTAAGGGTAAAGAAAATATTATATTAGATCAATTTCTATTACCATTTAATTTATTTAGAGTAGATAATTATTTTGATGATAAATTAAGAGTAATAGTAGTTGAAAGAGATCCTAGAGATGTATTTATTATTAATAAGTATATATGGCAAGAAAGACAATTATGTGTACCTTTTCCATTAGAAGTGAATGAATTTTGTGACTTTTATAAAAAAATGCGTGAGAGTGAAAAAAAATGTAATTCAAATAAGGTGTATAGAGTAAAGTTTGAAGATTTGATTTATGATTATGAAAATAAAGTAAAAGAAATAACAAAATTTTTAGGTTTTACTGAGAAAGATCATGTAAATAAAAAATCAAGATTTAATCCCGATATATCAATTAAAAACACACAATTATTTAGAAAAAAAGAGTATCTGGATGAGAGTAAAGTTATTGAAGAAAAATTGAAAGATTATTTATATGATTTTCCATATGAAATAAATAATGATGTAAAGGAAACTGTTGAATTTGAATAGGATGTAAAAAAATGAAAAAGAAAAAGATATTATTTATAATTTGGTCATTTACTTACGGAGGCGGTGCTGAAAGAGTACTTGCTAATATAGTAAATAATTTAGATAAAAATAAGTATGATATTGATATTATTGAGTATTGGCATGCTAATATTAATAATGAAGAAATTAATGATAATGTAACTTTACTTAACCCTATAATTGATGCTGATAATGATAGCATTTTAAAAAAAGTCTTATATAAGATTTTGTTATATGTTTTTCCTTATTATTTAAGAAAAAAATATATAAAGAATGATTATGATATACAAATATCTTTTAATTATTTAATTCCTACATTTTTACTTGATAAAAAGTGTAAAACTTACGCTTGGGTTCATGGGGATGTTTATGATTTGAATAATGATAAATTAAATTATATTGCTCAAAAGAGAAGTTTTAAAAATGTAAATAAAATTGTAGCAATTTCTAATAATACAAAGAAATCACTATTAGAGGTTTTTCCTGAATATAAGAATAAAATTGTTCTTATTAATAATGGATTTAATATGCAAAGTATAATAGATAAATCTACAAGTTTTGAAGTAAAAAACAAGAAGAAAACAATTTTATTTATCAATAGATTTGATAACAATAAAAATCCTTTATTTGCAATTGAAGTTGCTAAGAAACTTGTTGATGCCGGATATGATTTTAAAATGCAATTTATTGGAAAGGGCGATTTGTTAGAACAAATGGATACGAGAATTTCTGAATTAAAGATTGAAAAATATATTGATATACTTGGATATCAGAAAAATCCATATCCATATATTAAAAATGCACATATAGTGATAGGCTGCTCTTATAGCGAAGGCTTTCCTACAATATTTGTGGAAGCCATTACTTTAGGTGTACCATTTGTTTCTACAAATGTTGGCGGAGCACTAGAAATATCTAATAATGAGCAATGTGGATTTGTAGCTAATAATATTGAAGAATTTGTAAGTAAAATAGAATTATTGATGGATGATACTAAATTGTATAATAAATTTAGCAAAGAGGCTATTAATTATTCAAAGAATTTTTCTATCGAAAACCAAATAAAAAATATTGAAAAAATGATTGGAGATGAAAAATAATGGTAAAATATAGTGTTAGTGTAATAGTTCCAGTTTATGGTGTGGAAAAATATATTGATAAATGTTTAAAAAGTTTAGTCTCACAAACACTTAAAGATATTGAAATAATAGTTGTTAATGATGGATCAAAGGATAATAGTCAAAAAATTATTGATGATTATGTTAAGAAATATAAAAATATAAAATCATATATAACAGAAAATGGTGGACAAGGTTCTGCAAGAAATTACGGATTATCAAAGGCTAACGGAAAGTATATTGGTTATGTTGATTCGGATGACTTTGTTGAGCCACAAATGTTTGAAAAGCTATATAAAAAAGCTGTAGATGATGACTTGGATATAGTTATATGTGGAAATTATAATGTTAGTGAAGATTATAAAAATAAAAAAATAGATTTAGAGCATATTAATTATGAAGATAATAAGATTAATGCTTTGTTGGGAAAAAAAGCAGTATGGAATAAAATATATAAAAAATCTATTCTTGATGGCTTAACTTTTAGAAGCAAGGTATGGTATGAAGATTTTGATTTTTCTATTAATGTAATATGTAAGGCAAATAATATTGGGTATGTAAATGAACCTTTGTATGATTATTTAATAAGAGAGGGGTCAACGATGAATAATTCTAATGTTTTAAGAAATCTTGAAATTTTAGAAGCTTTTGATAGTATATTAAGAAGCCCAATATATGAAAATAATAAGGAAATTATAGAGTTTTTGGCTATCGATCATATATATATATCCGCTATTGTTAGAATAATTAGATCTGAAGCAGATAAAAAGATAAAATTAGAAACTATTGATAAGTTACTATGTTATATGAATGATAATTTTCCAAATTTTAAAAGTAATAGTTACTTGTCACAATTAGATAAAAATAGAAAAATTATATATAAATTGTTATTAAAAAAGCAGTATGGTATTATTAATTTTATATTTAAAATAAAAAAGAGTTAATGTTAGGGATGATATAAATGAAAAAGAAAAATTATGATAAATATATTTTATTACTTAGTTTTTTACTTCCGTTCATGGATATTTATCGTTCAACAGTAGGTAACAAATTTCAATTATTTGGTTTTTCTTTTGTTGAATTATTTAATTTTTTATTTACTTTTATTTTGCTTATTTTGCTGTTTTTAAAAAGTAAGCAGGATAACAAAAAAATATTTTCTAAAAAAACAATTCCAATAATAATTGTTTATGGAATATATATCCTTCTGCATATTCTGCATATTTTATCTTTTAAAGGCTTTATATATATTAACGAAAATATATCAATGATTGTAGAACTATATTATATTATTAGGGCTTATATTTTACCTTTGATTGTTTTGTTTATATATATGAAATCTGATCTTAAAACGATAGATATAATGGATACTTTATCAAAAATTAGTTTAATATTTAGTTTAATAATAGTTATTAGTAATGTTTTTAATTTTTCATATGTTGGATATTCTTCTAACTATGAAGGAAATGTTACTATAATAGGTAATATATTTAGCTGGTTCAATGGTATTAAGATTAATGATGTTGATTTATATACGTCAAAAGGATTATTTTATTCAACTAATCAACTTTCTGCTATATTAGGATCTTTGCTTTTTATATCTGCTTTTTATACATTATTAAAAAACGATTGTAAATATTATTTATCATTTTTAATAAAATTAATTGCAGCATTAATGTTATCTACAAAGACAGCCTTCTTTGCTATTACTTTCTCTGTTTTATCGATATTTGCTTATGCGATGATAGAGTATATTTTTCATAAGAAAAAAGTATTAAAAATAAGATGTTTGTTCTTTGTATTAGAATTTTGTTTTATATTATTTCTTTTTAGTTATTCACCTGTAAAATATAAAATGCAGGGATATATAACTAATATAAATAATAATACGGATAATGATGTGTCTTCAGTGAATTCAGAATGTGATTATTTGATAGATGAGTTAAGTGATAAATATAATTTATCTCTAGATGCTATATTAAAAAAAGAAGATATTGATAATAGTGAAAAAGAGTATTTATCACTATGTATTGAAAAATGTCCTCAAAAGTTTAGTGTTCCTGAGACATACGTTGAGTTTTATCCGGTTAAAGAGAACTTTGATTTTTGGTTTGATGCAATTAAACAAGATACTTCTTTTTTAACTAATTATAGAGGATTTAAAATGAGTATGTATGAGGATATATTAAATAAGCATGATGACAAAATAGATAAATGGTTAGGAATAGGGTACTCTTCTAATTTCCCATATCTAGAGAGAGATTTTATTGGACAAGAAGTTTGGCTTGGAAAAATTGGTATGTTTTTGGTTACGATACCATTTGTTGCTATTTTTACATTTAGTTTAGTTTTATTACTTATACATTTTAAGAAAAAAATTAATATATTTACTTGTTCATTTTTACTTGCTTCTGCTTATATGATTTTATCTTCTGTATTGGCAGGTCATGTTTTTGGAATGTTTCTTACTACTAGTATTTTGTCTTTATTGTTAGTTGGTCTATATAATGAAGTAAAACAAAATCAAATAAATATTAAAGATAATAAAATAAGTTTTTTGTTATTACATCTGGGTTATGGTGGCATAGAAAGTGCTACGATTAATACTGCGAATAGCTTATGTGATGAGTATGATATTGAGATTATGTCTTTTTATAAATTAAATAAGACACAAGCTAATAAGCTTAATGATAAAATTAATGTTAAATATTTATATAATGGTGGTCCAAATAAAGAAGAATTCTTGAATGCATTTCATAATCATAAAGTATTTAGTATATTAAAAGAGGGGATAAAATCTGCTAGTATATTAACCAAAAAGAAAATCAGAGTAATTAACTATATAAAAAATTGTGATAGTAAATATATGGTTTCTACTAGATATGATTTTAGTGTTTTGCTTAGTAAATATGGTAACGATAATTCAGTTAAGATAGCGCAAGAACATCATTATCATAATAATAATAATAAATATATTAACGTATTAAAAAATAAATATTATAATATAGATTATCTATTTGCTCTTACTAAGACTTTAGAAGATGATTATAAAAAGTTTTTAATTAAGAATAAACATACTAAGGTGATTTTAGTACCTAATATGTTATATTATATACCAAGTAAACAAAGTAAACTAGATAAAAAGAATATTATAACTATAAGCAGATTAGATTATGGTAAAAGAAATGATGATATTATTAAAGCTTTTTCTAAAATAAAAGAAAAAGATTGGAAATTATATATCATTGGTGATGGTAAAGAATTTAATAATCTTAATAAGTTAATTAATGATTTGAATATGAATGAGAGAATTATACTAACTGGTTATAAAAATAAAGAAGAAATTGAAGAATATATGTTAAGGTCTAGTTTATTTTTAATGGCTTCCGAAACTGAAGGTCTTCCAATGGTACTTTTAGAGGCTATGAGTTATGGTATACCTTGTATAGCTTATGAAGTTGCTAGTGGAGTTAATGATATAATTGATAATAATGAAAATGGTTATATTATAAAAAATAGAAATGAAGATGAATATATAGAAAAAATCGAAAAAGTAATTAATGATTCTAAACTAAGAAATGAATTAGGAATAGAGGCTAAAAACAAAGCAAATGAATTTTCTAAAGAAAAAATAGTTAATATTTGGAAAAAAATTTTAAAATAATATTAAAAAAAATATATAATAATGGTATACTATTGTTATAGGAACTAAGAGGTGAATAGATGAGAAAACTATTTGATAAATTATATAAAAAGAGTGCAAAATCTTTTTATGAAATTTTAAGTGATAATTTAAAAAATAATAAGAAAACATTTGTTGTTACCGCTAATCCTGAAACATTTATGATTAGTGAAAAAAATGAAGATGTAAGAAAAATGTTATTAGATAAAGAAACGATTATGGTACCAGATGGTATAGGTGTATTGAAGGCTGGTAAAAAGATTGGGTATAACATTGAAGAGAGAATTACTGGAATAGATATTGCAAATGAATTATTAAAGTTTGGTAATGAACAAAAAAAGAGTATTTATTTATTTGGTTCTAAGCAAGAAGTTATTGATTCAATGAAAATAGTTATTAAAGAACAATATCCTAATTTAAAATTAGTTGGTACTTCTAATGGGTATGTTACTGATAAAGATAAGGTATTTGATGAAATTGTAAAGCTTGAGCCTGATATAGTTCTTGTAGCACTTGGTATTCCACTTCAAGAAATGTTAATATATAAACATTTAAATAGATTTAAAAAAGGTATCTTTGTTGGTGTTGGTGGCTCTTTTGATGTAATGAGTGGCATGAAAAAAAGAGCACCTAAAATATTTATTAAATTAAATCTAGAATGGTTATATAGAATTATGAAGGAGCCAAAAAGATTAAAAAGATTTTATGATAGCAACGTTAAGTTTTTATTTAGAATAAAAAAGTATAGGTGAGTTAGATATGCAGAAAAATAAGATAAAGTCTTTGTTTTTAGATAATTGGTGCATTTTGGCTGTGTTAATTATATCATTAATATTACATATTTTGGCTTTAAAAGAATTAGGATTTAATTATTCCTTAAATAGTGATGATGCTGATTATATAAAAAGTGGTATAGTATTTTTACAAACTGGTAAAATAACCATGCATGATGTATTGTCTGCGCAAATAATGCCTGGCATGACATTTTTGATTGCATTTATAGCACTAATATTTGGAGTTGGCTCAAAGCTTATAATTTCTCTTAAAATATTATGGCTAATTATGGGATTATTAACGGTTTATATTGTTTATAAAACTATTAGACTATATTCTAATCAATATATTGCTGCTATTTCATGCTTGTTTTTTCTTGCTGCTGATTATATTTGGATGGATAATTTAATTCTAACCGAAACACCATATATTTTGTTATTTTCTTTGCTTATATATCACACATTAAGATTATCTATAAAAGCAAATAAAAAAGATTATATTTTAATAGTGATTTATTATATATTGGCAGTATTTATACGTCCAACTATAGGTATATTTCCTATTTTTCTGTTTATTTTCTTAATATTAAAGAAATATAATTTTAAGCTTTTAATTAGACAATGTATAATTGCTGGAATTATTTTATTATTATGTTTAATACCTTGGACATATAGAAATTATAAAGTGTTTGATCATTTTATTCCATTAACATATGGTACTGGTAATCCATTACTTTTAGGAACATATCAGGGAAGTGGTTATCCTACAGATGAAGAATTAGATTATGTGAAAAATGTTGATGAAAAAATGCCTGCTGAAATGAAATATTATTTACATAATCCTAATAAAAAAGATTATATGACAAAGTATTATTCATTAGAATATGATGGTTTGAAAGCTAAATATAGAATGCACGAATGGTGGAATAAAGATAAGATTTCTATGCTTAAATCATATTTAATTTATAAGCCATTACAAAACTTTGATAATTACTTTTATTGGGATACTATTATGGGAATAAGTGGTAGTCAATTAAATGTAGTAAGAAAAATTGAAATAGTATTATTTGTTATTAGTTCAATACTTATTTTTATAAATAAAAAGAGAATTAAAGAGTGGTTGTTTTTAATATTAACATATGGTTCTCAAATAGCTATATATTCTTATACATTTGCTTTTAGTAGATATGCTATAAGTATGTTCTTTATAAGATATATAATTATTGGTATTGGCATTTTGAGTTTTTATGAAATATATAAAAGTAGAAGAGGTAAAAGAAATGAAAGTATTAATGATAATTCCAGCATATAATGAAGAGTTAAACATAGAAAATACAATAAATAAAATAAAAAAATATAAGAAGAAATCCTCTAATGAAATAGACTATATTATAATTAATGATGGCAGTAAAGATAATACTGGTGAAATATGTTTAAAAAACAATTATAATGTTATTAATTTAGTACATAACCTGGGTATTGGTGGTGCCGTACAAACAGGATATAAATATGCACTAAAAAAAGATTATGATATAGCTATTCAATTTGATGGTGATGGACAACATGATGAAAATTATATAGATAACTTGGTAGAAGAAATAAAAAATGGAAATAATTTTGTTATTGGTTCTAGATTTGTGAGTGAATTAAGTAAGTTTAAGTCTACTGGTACTAGAAGAATGGGAATTAAAATATTGTCTTTCTTAATTAAATTATGTACTGGCAAAAAGATATACGATCCCACTAGTGGATTTAGAGCAGGAGATAAAAAGGTTATTAAATTGTTTGCTGATCACTATCCAACGGAGTATCCTGAACCAGAATCAACGGTAGAACTTATAAGTAAAGGATTTAAAGTTAAAGAAATACCTGTTGAAATGCATGAAAGGGAATTTGGTAGTTCTTCAATAAAACCATTAAAGAGTATTTATTATATGTTTAGTGTATCAATATCAATAGTAATAGCTAGTGTAAGTGGGGAGATGAAAAAATGAATATTGTATTGAAAATATCTTTATTATTACTATTAGTATTTCAATTATTTTTAATAATTAGAACTGTAAAGAAAAAAAGACTTACAATGAAGTATGCTAGTTTTTGGATACTTTTAATTATATTGATGACAATTGTTGTTATATTTCCGGAAATTGTTTTTAAAATTTCAAAACTTGCCGGTTTTGAGGAACCATCGAATATGGTATTCTTACTTGGATTTTTCTTCCTATTTTATGTTTCGTTTATTATTACTACAAGTATATCAATTCAAAATGAAAAAACTAAATTGTTAATACAAGAAATATCTATGTTAAAGGAAAGTGTAAATAAAAATGGAAAGAAGGATTAGTATGAAATTAATAATTATGTTTGCTTGTTATGTGCTTTTGGCTTCTTCAGGTTTGATTCTTTTTAAACTTGGTAGTGCTAATAGTAATTTAACATTATCTTTATTTGGAATTAAAATAAATTATTCAATTAAAATGCTTTTGGGGTTATTATGCTATGGCTGTAGTTTTATACTATGGATGTTAATAGTTAGCAAAAGTAATTTAACTATTGCTATGCCACTTTCCGTTGCTTTAGTTAATACTTTGGTTGTAATTGAATCTTGTTTATTATTAAAAGAAAAAATAACACTTACTCAAGGAATTGGTATATTTGTAGTAATAGTTGGTGTCTGCATTATGACATTTGGAAGGAAATAATTAATGATTAAAGTTATGACAATATTTGGAACAAGACCGGAAGCTATTAAGATGGCACCTCTTGTTAAAGAATTAGAAAAAAGAAAAGAAATTGAAAGTATAGTATGTGTTACTGCTCAGCATAGAGAGATGTTAGATCAAGTACTTGATGTGTTTGATATTAATCCTGATTATGATTTAAATATTATGAAACAAGGCCAAACTCTTAGTGAAATTACTTCTAGAGTACTTATGGGACTTGAAGAAGTAATAGAAAAAGAAAAACCTAATATTGTACTTGTTCATGGTGATACTACTACAACTTTTGCTGGTGCATTAGCAGCCTTTTACAATCAAGTAGATATAGGACATGTTGAAGCTGGTCTTAGAACTTGGAATAAGTATTCACCATTTCCTGAAGAAATGAATAGACAAATGGTAGATAGAATGTGTGATATGTATTTTGCTCCTACTGATGTAAGTAAACATAATTTGTTAGAAGAAAATATATCAGAAGATAAAATATATGTTACTGGTAATACTGCTATTGATGCTATGAAAACAACTGTAAAGAAAGACTATAATAATGAAATATTTGATTGGATAGGCAATGATAGAATGATATTACTTACTGCTCATAGAAGAGAAAATCTTGGTGAACCTATGAGAAATATATTTAAAGCTGTAAGAAGAATAGTGAGTGAATATCCTGATGTTAAAGTGGTATATCCAATACATTTAAATCCTAAAGTTAGAGAAATTGCTAATGAAATATTTAAGGATACTGATAGAGTAAGATTAATAGAACCTTTAGAAGTGTTTGATTTCCATAATTTTCAAAATAAGAGTTATATTATCCTTACTGATTCTGGTGGTATTCAAGAAGAAGCTCCTTCACTTGGTAAACCTGTTCTTGTGCTTAGGGATACTACTGAAAGACCGGAAGGTATTGCTGCAGGTACTTTGAAATTAGTAGGTACTTCAGAAGATGCTATTTATAATGAAACTAAAAAGTTGTTAGATGATAAGAATGAATATAATAAAATGAGTAGAGCATCTAATCCTTATGGAGATGGCTTTGCTAGTAAATATATAGTTGATGCTATTATAGATAAATATAAGTAGGAGGATGTTTATGAAAATATTAGTTACTGGTGGTACTGGTTATATTGGTAGTCATACTGCTGTTGAACTTCTTAATAATAATTATGAAGTTGTTATTATTGATAATTTATCTAATTCTAAAAGAGAAGTAGTAGATAAAATTAAAAAAATTACAGGAAAAGATGTTATTTTTTATGAGGGTGATGTATGTGATAAAAAACTATTAGAAGAGATATTTAATGATAATAAGATTGATGCTGTAATTCATTTTGCTGGATATAAGGCTGTAGGTGAATCGGTAAAGAAACCTCTTATGTATTATAGAAATAATATCGATAGTACACTTACTTTATGTGAAGTAATGAATGAACATAATGTTAAAAATATAGTATTTTCTTCAAGTGCTACAGTATATGGTACTCCGAAGAGTTTACCTATTAAAGAAAACTTTGATGTTACTCATGCTACTAATCCTTATGGTGAAACTAAAATTATGATTGAAAGAATATTAAATGACTTATATGTTTCTGATAATACTTGGAATATTGCTTTACTTAGATATTTTAATCCAATTGGAGCACATAAGAGTGGTTTAATAGGAGAAAATCCTAATGATATTCCTAATAATTTAATGCCTTATATAGTTAAAGTGGCTAATAAAGAATTAAAAGAATTATCTGTATTTGGTAATGATTATGATACTATAGATGGTACAGGTGTTAGAGATTATATTCATGTTGTTGATTTAGCTAAAGGCCATATTAAGGCACTTAAATGGGTACTTAATAATAATGGTATTGATGCATTTAATCTAGGTACTGGTTATGGTTATAGTGTATTAGAACTTGTTGAAGCTTTTAAGAAATTTAATAATATTGATGTTCCATATAAAATAGTTGGTAGAAGAGATGGAGATATAGCATCCTGCTATGCTGATGCTAGTAAGGCTAAAGATGTACTAGATTGGTCTTGTACTTATAATATTGAAGATATGGTAAAAGATTCATATAATTATGTTAAGAATAGTAAATAGGCTATTCTTTTTTTGTTCTTTTATTGATTAAAATATAAATATATTATATAATATAGATGTAATTTGATTTAAGGAGTTGTATATTATTATGGATATAAAAAGAGTTTTACTAATGGTAGGAACAACATTTTTATTTACCGCTTTATTTGTTCCTGTTGTAAAAAAGATGGCTAATTTTATTGGGGCACTTGATATGCCTAATGAAAGAAAAGTACATAAGGTACCTATTCCTAGATTAGGTGGTCTTGGTATATATGCTGGTTTTTTACTTGGCTATATGTTATTTGGTATTCATTCGGTACAAATGAATGCAATACTTATTGGTAGTTTTATAATATTGGTTACTGGTATATTTGATGATATAAAACCAGTGCCCGCTAAATGGAAGTTACTTGCTCAAACAGTAGGAGCTTCAATAATACCATTATATGGTGGTATATTATTAAAGGATATTTCAGCATTTGGATTATATTTGAATTTTGGAATACTTGCATATCCTATAACAATAATATTTATTGTAGCTATTATTAACTGTATTAATTTAATTGATGGCTTGGATGGTTTATCTTCTGGTATTGCTAGTATATATTTCTTAACTATTGGTATAATAGCAATGCTTCTTAATAATTCTAATGGTCTTGATATTATATTAACATTTATAATGCTTGGTAGTACACTTGGATTTTTAGTACATAATTTTAATCCAGCAAAAATATTTATGGGAGATTCTGGTAGTATGTTTTTAGGCTATATAATTGCGGTTATTGCATTGTTAGGATTTAAAAATGTAACTTTGACTTCATTTATTATACCTATACTTTTACTTGCTATTCCTATACTTGATACTTTATTTGCGATTCTTCGAAGACTTATTAATCATAAGCCACTTGGAGAACCTGATAAAAACCATTTACATCATCAATTGTTAAGATTAAAGTTATCTCAAAAAAAGACAGTAATTATAATATATGTAGTTGATTTACTATTTGCTTCAGCTTCTATTGTATATGCTGTTGGTAACAGTATGCTTGGTAGCAATATTTATGGTATGGTTATATATGCTATATTATTTGTATTAATTTTATTACTAATATTAAAAACTAATATAATATGGAATCATGATAAAAAGAAAGAAAAAACAAAAGAAGAAACTAAAGAAAAATAGTTTCTTCTTTTGTTAATAAAAAGACTAGGTAATAAATAATGTTTTTGTCCTGAACTCTCTCTTATATATAATAGACTATTTTATAGACTTTAGGCTATAAAATACTAGTTAAGACCTTAGGCTTAACTAGCATAAATAAAGAAAATTTATTGAATCTTTCTCTTTTATGTGGTATATTTATTATGATAGATAGGTGATTGATAGATGAATATAATTGATATAATATTAAAGAAGAAAAATAAAGAAATACTTACTGAAGAGGAAATTAAATATGTAGTGGAAAACTTTGATAATGGTAATATTAAGGATTATCAAATGTCAGCATTACTTATGGCTATTGTTATTAATGATATGACTGATGAAGAAGTTATATATCTTACTAAATATATGATTCAGTCAGGTAGTAGAATAAATTTAAGTAATTTAAATAATGTAGTGGATAAACATTCTACTGGTGGTGTAGGAGATAAAACTACTTTAATTATATCGCCAATTGTAGCTTCACTTGGATGTAGAGTCGCTAAAATGAGTGGTAGGGGGCTTGGATATACAGGAGGTACTATTGATAAATTAGAAAGTATACCAGGTTTTAATGTTAACTTGAGTATGGATAATTTTATTAAAGAAATAAGTGATATTGGTATGGCTATTACTAGTCAAACTGAAGATGTCGCTAAAGCAGATAAAAAAATATATGCTTTAAGAGATGTAACAGGAACTACTGAAAGTATTCCACTTATTGCTTCTTCAATTATGAGTAAAAAGATAGCATCTGGTTCTAAGAATTTAGTTCTTGATATTAAAATAGGGGAAGGTGCTTTAATTAAAGATATTGATTCTGGTAGAAGACTTGCTAATCTTATGATTAAGATAGGTAAAGGAAATGATATGAGGGTAGTATGCTTACTTACTAATATGGATATTCCTTTAGGTAATAATATTGGTAATTCTTTAGAAGTACTTGAGGCTATTAATACTTTGTATTATAATCCTAATAATAATTTAAATAAACTATGTATAGAACTTGCTAGTTATATGGTAAGTTTAGGTCTTAATATTAATTATGAAGAAGCTAAAGAAAAGGTATTAGAAAGCATTTCTTCAAGAAAAGCATATAATAAATTATTAGAATTTGTTAGTTATCAAGGTGGTAATATTAATGAACTACCTAAGAGTAATTATATATATGAAGTAAAAAGTAATAAAGAAGGATATTTAACTAATATTCATTCTTTAGAGATAGCTAAACTATCTAGTAGTTTAGGCTCTGGTAGAAAGAATAAAGAAGATAAGATAGATTATTCTGCGGGTATTATTATAAATAAAAATATTAATGATAAAGTTAATGTTGGTGATACAGTACTTACTTTATATACTAATAGAAAAGTACCTAGTATAGATAAAGATAAATTATTTACTATTGATAATAATATTAATAATGATATTAAATTAATATATGAAGTGATTAAATAATATTTACAAAATGGATAAATTATAGTATGATATTAAACATGAAAGAAGGTATAAAATGGAAAAGATGACTATGGATAAATTAGTTAATTTTTGTAAACAATATGGATTTATATTTCAGGGTAGTGAAATATATGGAGGACTTGCTAATACTTGGGATTTTGGCCCAGTAGGAGCACTTTTAAAAGATAATGTAAAGAAGGCTTGGACTAAGAAGTTTATTCAAGAAGATGAAAATAATGTTGGACTAGATAGTGCTATACTTATGAATCCTAAAACTTGGGAAGCCTCTGGTCATTTAAAGACCTTCTCTGACCCATTAATTGACTGCAGAGAATGTAAGACAAGACATAGAGCGGATAATCTTATTAATGATTATTCTAAGAGTTTAATCGGAGACTCTATGACTCAAGATGAAATGATGGAGTATATCAAAGAAAATAAGGTACCATGTCCTAAATGTGGTAAGAGTAATTTTACAGATATTAGACAGTTTAATTTGATGTTTAAAACATTTCAAGGTGTTACTGAAGATGCTAAATCTACAATATACTTAAGACCTGAGACTGCTCAAGGTATATTTGTTAACTTTTTAAATGTTCAAAGAAGTATGAGACTTAAGGTTCCTTTTGGTATAGGTCAAGTTGGTAAATCTTTTAGAAATGAGATTACTCCTGGTAACTTTATATTTAGAGTAAGAGAGTTTGAACAAATGGAACTTGAATTCTTCTGCAAGCCTGGTACTGAACTTGATTGGCATAAGTATTATAAAGAATACTGCTACAACTACTTATTGTCATTAGGTATTGATAAAGATAAATTAAGACTTAGAGACCACTCTAAAGAAGAATTATCTTTCTATAGTAATGCTACTACTGATATTGAGTATTTATTCCCATTTGGATGGGGTGAATTATGGGGTATTGCTTCAAGAACTGATTATGATTTGACTTGTCATCAAAAGGTATCTGGTAAATCTATGGAGTATTTAGATCCTGAGACTAATGAAAGATATATTCCTTATGTTATTGAACCATCAGTTGGAGTAGAGAGAACATTCTTAACAGTATTATGTGATGCATATCACGAAGAAGAATTAGAAGATGGTACAACAAGAGAAGTTATGAAATTTCATCATTATTTAGCACCTTATAAGGCTTGTATACTTCCATTAGTAAAAAAATATCATAGTGAAAAAGCTATGGAAATATATAAGAAATTATCTAAATCATTTATGGTTACTTATGATGAATCTGGTAGTATTGGTAAAAGATATAGAAGAGAAGATGCTATGGGTACTCCTTACTGTATAACTATTGATGAAGAAACTATTAATAATGGTACTGTTACTATTAGAGATAGGGATACTATGGAGCAGACTACTATTAAAGTAGAAGATATAGAAAAATATATTGAAGAAAGAATAAAATTCTAGATATTTCGAGAAAATTCTTTCTTTTTCTTTACATTGTTACTTTTTATATGCTATAATTAGTATGAAAATAGTAGGTGACAGATAGTGGAAGGAAAAAATAGATTAATTACTTTATATATAGAAAACAAGGTTAAAGAATTAGAAAATATGTCTATGTTTGTTTCTAAAGATAATGTACAAAAGGTTATTAATAACTTTCTTAATAGAAATGAAGATATAGAAATAATTAAAACTAAGATAGATACTATTTTTAATAACAGTATTAGTGCTTATAAAGAAAACTTAGAAAAAATGGGATATACTTATGATGAAATAATGAAAGTATATGATAAAGTTGTTAAACTTAATAAGACAAGGGCTAAACTTTATTTAATGGGTGGTATTGTTCCTTATGTTTTACTTAATGATAGAACAGGTCGTAGACATGAAAGTCTAGATTTACTTTGTGATAAGAAAGATGTTGAGCAATTAAGAGAATTATTTCGTAAGGAAGATTTATATGACCCTAAGAGAGATAGTTTAACTTATACCATTAATAATATTGATTATGGTTTTCAGGTAATTGTTGATAAAATTAAAGTTAATATATTTGTATTTGAAGAAACTGATAAAGGAATAACAGAGTATACTTTTGACTGCAAGAAAAAGATTGGTAGAATTAAGAGTATAGCCGCTAAAATGAATGATTATATTATGCCTTATGTTACTTCAGATAATAAGAAATATACGACAGTATCTTTGGAGTTTGTAGTAGCGGATAAACTTCTAACTAATAGAGAAAAAGATAAGATAGATATTGAAAAAGTTAAAGAATGTAATGGTATGAGTAGTGAAAAGATAAAAAAACTTCCTTTACCAGTAGTTAAAGAAGTTAGATTAATTGGAGATAATCTTGAATTTACTAGTACTATGCCAAGAATTAAACTTGATGTTCCTAAAAAGAAAAGAAGTAATGGCTTTATTAATATTGGTACAATACTTCTACTCATTGCTATAGTGGTAGCTATTATATTAACTAATAGATAAACTTAAATAGACCTTGAAAAAGTCTATTTTTTATTTTATAATATCTAATGTGATTTATATGGAAGAACTATTTAATAAATGTAATATTTGCCCTAGAGAATGTAATGTAAATAGGAATAATGGTGAACTTGGTTACTGTGGGGCATCTAATAAGATTAAGATAGGCGGTTATCATTTACATATGTGGGAAGAACCTATTATTACTGGTAAGAAGGGCTCTGGTACAATATTTTTTTCTTATTGCAATTTAAGATGTATTTATTGTCAAAACTATGACATTAGTATTAATAATAATGGCGCGGAAATAAGTATTGAAAGATTTAGTGATATATGTCTTTTACTTCAAGAAATGGGGGCTGAAAATATTAATTTAGTTACTCCTAGCCACTATATACCATTAATTAGAGATGGTCTTATTATGGCTAAGAAGAAGGGACTTATTATACCGATAGTATATAATACTTCAGGGTATGAAAAGGTAAGTAGTTTGAAATTACTTGATGGTCTTGTTGATATTTATTTACCTGATTTTAAGTATTATGACAAAGAATTAAATAAATATTCTAATGTTAATAATTATTTTGAGATTACTAGTGAGGCTTTAAAAGAAATGTATAGACAGGTAGGCAAACCAGTAATTAAGAAAGGTATAATGAAAAGGGGAGTTATTGTTAGACATTTGGTATTACCTAGTCATATTGAAGATTCTAAAATGGTTATTAAGTATTTATTTGATAACTATGGTAATAATATTTATCTTAGTATAATGAATCAGTATACTCCTGTTAGAAGATGTAAATATTTGGAACTTAATAATAGAGTAAGTGAAGAAGAGTATGATGAGATTATAGACTATGCTTATGACCTTGGAGTAAGAAAATGTTTTGTACAGGATAAAGAAAGTCAAGAAGAAAGTTTTATTCCGGTATTTAAAGGAGATAGTGTTATTTAAATCTTCTGATTGTAATTTGATAAATTTTATTGCTTTTTTATTAAATTTATCATATAATGTATATGAAAAGAGAAATTAGTCATAATAAAAATGGCTAACACCTATTTGGTAAGGTGTTCTCTTCAAACTATAGTTATCGGAGCAACCCCCTAAGGTGCCCCGATTTTTATCTATTTTCTATGGCTACCTAGCACTATTATTGCTATGGTAACAAGAATAGTTAGAGCATATGCTATAACTAATTCCATCTACTAATAACCTCCTCCCCCTAAGGTTAAGAAATTACTTTCTATCATAAAATCACCTCTCCTTCCAAAGTAAATATACCCTAGAAAAAGAAGAGAACACCATAAGTATTAACCACGCCAACATTATATACTAGTTTAAACATTATAGTCAAGATAATATGACTATTTTTTAATTATTTTTATAATATAAATATCTGTTATATTTTTTTGTATATAGTCATGGCTTATATATGATAGATGCTGCTGGTATATTGTTATTAGACTACAGGCTAATAACAACACTGAAAGACTTATAAAATAAGGCTTGAAGTGCCAAAAGCATAAAAAAATATTTGACAATACTAGTATTTTTGTGGTATAATCGAAATACATTCGTTTGAACTAGGGGGATGGTTAAAATGAAGAATAGTTTTGTTATTGAATATCTAAATGAGAACGAATTTAGAAAAAAAGAACGTGCTGTTAAGAAATATAATATGCTTGCTTATAAGAAGTTAGTTTTTGATTTTTATCCATCATTTAGAGATGGTGATTTCAAGGGTATAGTGGTATCAAAGAATACTAAAGATATGATTACTAAGTATGAACTTAAACTTCCTACTGATAGGATGTTTGCTAAAGTACATGGTGATGTTGTACTTCATTATACGGTGTATGAGAATCAAAAATTGGTAATGCTTGATACTTTAACTCCAGAGGATATTTTGACTGAGGGACATCAAAAGGAACTTTCTACTTATAAGGGAGTAATGGTATCTAAGTCTCATGCTGAGAGAGATATGTTTAAGATTAATCTTCTTAATATGTTAGATAATAAATAGAAGCACGATATGCTTCTTTTTAATTAATTATGATATTGTATTTTTAATAAAATAATACTGAGGTGTAATAATGAAAACTGGTAATGATGATATAGAATATATGGAAATTGTTAGTGAAATATTAAAGAATAGAGAGTTTAATAAGTTAAAGGATTGTACCCATCATAAGACTACTAGACTGGAGCACTCTAAGAGGGTGGCTTATTTATCGTATAGAATATGTAAGAAACTAGATTTGGATTATGTTAGTGCCGCTAGAGGGGGAATGTTACATGATTTCTTTTTAAATAAGTATACTGCTAAAAATACTAATAAGCTAATTAGAAATCATCCTAAGATAGCAAGTACTAATGCTAAGAAACATTTTAATCTTAATAAGAAGGAAATTAATATTATTGAGAGTCATATGTTTCCAATGGTTGTTAAGGTTAAACCTAAGTATAAGGAAAGTTATGTTGTTGCTTTTGCTGATAAACTTGTTTGGGGATATGAAAAGTTTGTTAGATACTGCAAGGAAATTAGTTTTGAACTGGGTAAATCTTATATATATTTATCTAGAGATATATAATTAAAGGGCATAAAATGGGTATAAAATAATTTTATGCTTTTTTTGTATTTTTTTGGTAAAAAAATGTATAAATATGTTATACTAATATTATGAGAAAATGGAGTGATAAAATGGGTGAAAAAAGAAGGAAAAAAAGAAGAGTTAATCCAGTAAAGGTAGGTATTGCAATTGGTATTCCTGCTATTATTGTGGTGTTAGCGGTGTTACTACTTGGAAAAGGTAAAGATATTATTAGTAAGGAAGCTATGTATTTGGCTTCTAGTGATAAGGTAGTAAAACTTTATATTCAGGATGATGATGGTAATTTTAAGGAAGATAAGGACTTGGTAAGAGGTACTAAGGTAAGTAGTTATAAGGATACTGTTACTAAGGATAATAAGTCTTATACGAAGATTGATTATGATAAGAGTATTTATTATGTTGATAGTGGTAGTTTGGTTAAAGATGCAAAAAGTGCTGTTTTAGAAAAGGTTAAGTATGTTAGAACTTCGGTTACGGTATATCAAAATAGTGAGGACTCAAAGATTGAATCTTTTATTAAGAAGGGTAATAAACTTGATGTAACTGATTATGATAAACTTCTTGAGGATGGCTCTGTTAATATGTATAAGATTAAGAGTGATAACACAGAAGGATGGGTATATGGTAAGTACTTGGTTAATGAAGAAGAAGCCGCTAATGAGGTATATAATGAGAACTCTGTTTATGATACGCATAAGGACCGTAAGTATGGTTTGAGAGAGTTATATGGTGGTAAGGCATCTACTTTGGATTATTATCCTTATGAGAGAGTGGAGTTTGAGAATAATAAGCTTCTTAAAAGTGCCAAGGCAATGTATTTGAATGCGGGTACTATTGGGTCTATTGATAGTTATTTGAAGATTGCTAAAGAAAATGGTGTTAATGCAATAGTTGTTGATATTAAGGATGGAGCGCTTGCATATAGTTCTGAGGTGGCTAAAGAGATATCTCCAACGGCTTATAAAACCGCAATTAATGATAATAGTTTATATAAAGCCGCTATTGATAAGATTAAAGAGGCTGGTATATATGCTATTGGTAGAATAGTGGTATTTAATGATACGCATTATGCTAAGGATCATCCGGAAGACTGTATTAATTCTACTGGATGGCCATCTGCTTATAGTAGAAATGTGTGGTATTATAATGTGGAACTTGCTAAAGAGGCTGCTAGAGAGATGGGATTTAATGAGATACAATTTGATTATGTTAGATTTCCAGAAAATGCTTATAATTTGTCAGTAGCAAAGGCTGACTTTAAAAATAAATATGATGAGGAAAAGGCTGAGACTGTACAGAATTTCTTATTTTATGCTACAGACCAGATACATAAAGAGGGTATATATTTATCGGTTGATGTATTTGGTGAATGTTCTAGTGAGTATGTAACAGCATATGGGCAATATTGGCCGGCGATATCTAATATTGTTGATGCTATTAGTTCAATGCCTTATACGGACCATTTTGGTAGAAGTGTTGATACTTGGACTAATGCATATCAGACAGTTAATAATTGGGCTAAAGGGGCTAGTGCAAGACAAAAAGAAATACCTACACCTGCAGTTGCTAGAACATGGATAACGGCTTATGATACTCCTTATTGGAATCCTAAGGTTATTTATAATGCTAGTAAGATTGAAGACCAGGTAAGGGCATTATATGATGCTGGATTGGATGGCGGATTTATTACTTGGAATTCAGCCTCTAGTTTGGCTAAGTATGAACAGATTAAGAGTGCATTTGCAAAGAATTATGGATAGGAGACATTATGAAATTTATTGAGGTGGAAAATAATAAGTATGAACTTATAAAGAATTATAAAGATGGGTTTGATTTAGATGAATTTACTAATCATTATACTGATTTCTTTAGTGATTATGATTATATAGTAGGTGATATTGCTTATGGTAAACTTAGATTAAAGGGCTTCTACGAAGAGACTAATAAGAAGGCTAAGAATATTAATAATTATAAATATTTGGATAAGTATTTGACAGATAACTGTGCAGTGGACTGCAAGTACTTTGTGTTAAAGAGGGTTAAATAGTATTAAAAGAAAATAGACTAAAATAGGTCTATTTTCTTTATTTTTGTGGTTAACTATTGATTAACAAAAATAATATTATCACTTTAAATCACTGATATTTATTTTTGACTAGTAATATGTTTTGTTTTGTGTTATTCTAAATAAGTCAACTTAATTAGTTGAGGATAGGAAAGGGATACATAATGCAAAAGATTTTTAAGGTTAGCAGTAAAAATAAAAAGAGTATAGTTCTATCTATTAAAAAGAAGAAACTAGTTAGACAAATAAAAAAGATTAATGTTGGTAATGAAATATTAATATTAAAGATTATTGAAAGTGGGGTACTTGATTCTAGTATAGTTAAGATTAATAATAAGTGTATATGTAGTAATGACAAACCGGTATTAAAAAGAGAATATGTTGATAGTTATAATCACTATATATATGTATTTGATAATTTTATTCATTACTTTTATAATATTTTTAATTATAATATTGATTTAGAAGAAATAATTAGTGTTTGCTTGAATGATAATAGTGATGTTTTACTTTGTGATAAGTATGTATTTGATAATGATAATATTAGATATTATAGAAGGGAGTATAATAAGATTATTATTGGTAATTTTTATTATAACATTCTTGTTTTTAAAGATGAATTAAATGAATATTTAAGGGACTTCTTTGCCGAGAATAAGAGATTAGATATTAATGATGATGAAACCGCTAGAAATGTATTAGAGCTTCTTAAGAATGTATATTTGTCTAATAGAGAGAAACATATGGCTTTATCTTTATTTATTAGAGTTACTGAAGATACTTATAAGTTTTATTTGGATGGTTTTGATTTTATGTTTTATTCATATTTTAATAAGAATAAAAATAAAAACTAACTACTTAAAAGTAGTTAGTTATTTTTTTAAATGGTGCCCCGTTGGAGATTCGAACTCCAGACCCTTTGATTAAAAGTCAAATGCTCTACCGACTGAGCTAACGGAGCAAAAAATTGATTGGTTGCCTCGGCAAGATTCGAACTTACGAATGCCACAGTCAAAGTGTGGTGCCTTACCGCTTGGCTACGAGGCAATAATCAAGTGGTGGAGGGACATGGATTTGAACCATGGAACCCGAAGGAACAGATTTACAGTCTGCCGCGTTTGACCACTTCGCTATCCCTCCAAAAAAAATGGTGCCGAAAACAGGAATTGAACCCGTAACCTACTGATTACAAGTCAGTTGCTCTACCAATTGAGCTATTTCGGCATAAATAAATGGTGGGCGATATAGGACTCGAACCTATGACCCCTTGCTTGTAAGGCAAGTGCTCTAACCAACTGAGCTAATCGCCCATATCATCTCTGGACAATCAATAATATACCATTTATTTATGGCGTTTGTCAAGAGATTTGGCAACATTTTTTACTTTTTTTACATTTTATTAGTAATTTCTTTTATTTTTTCTGCTATCCATATTTCTAAATTATCTTTTAGAGGTTTAAAACCATTTTTTGTTTCTTCCATTCTTTCTAGTTTTGAACCATCATTTTTATAGTCTATATCTTTAATACTAAGCTTTAAATGATTATCTTCATCATCAATGTCTACAACTTTGGCATAAATTTCATCACCAATTTTTACAAAGTCATTTACATTTTTTACATAACCATAAGATATTTCAGAAATATGAATTAGTCCTTCGTAGTTATCAGTTTGGGCAAATACACCGTATTTTTGAATGCCTGTCACTGTTACTTTGACTACATCTTCTTTCTCTATTTTTTTCATATTTCTTCCTCACTGGCAATATTATAGCACTTTTTCTTTATTTTTAGAATATATTATTGTTTTTTTTATAAAAAAAATATATAATAATTGTGGTGAGAAAAATTATGGATAATAAAGAAATTGAAAAAAAGATATGTGAAGTATTAGATAAAATAAGACCATATTTAGAGAATGATGGTGGTTCTGTTAAGTTTAATAGATATGAAAATGGTGTTGCTTATGTAACATTAGTAGGAGCTTGTTCAAATTGTCCTTTGGCCTCTGTTACATTAGAGGATGGTATTGAATCTGCTTTAATAAATGAAATACCTGAAGTTGTTAAGGTTGTAAATGAGGATTAAGTCCTCTTTTTTTTAACCATTCAATACTTGGTATATCATAATATTTTCTTAAGTATAAATAAGTATTATATAAATATATTTCATACTCAGTTATTCTACTTATTATTTTATTTAGTTCTTTTTCTTCTTTTTTACCACTTATTATTTCATCATATAAGTTAAAATAGAAACTAGGGTATAATATTCTAGAAAATAGTATTCTTATTCCATAAGGTGAGTAATAATTGTAATAAAAGTATTCATCTAATTCTTTGAATATATTTTTATTATTACTCCAAAAGGAGAATTTTATGTATTCTGCAACATCTCTGGCTTTATGATCTAATATTAAGTTAGAAGGATCAGTTAGAGATAATCCGATATTGTTGTGAGATATAACTTTTTGATCGGTAATGGTTGGTTTTAATTCTAATTTGGTATTTACTAAATAAGATATAGCATTTTCAGCCATACCTATAAAATAATCAAATGATTCTCTTATTAGGGGATATTTTTTTTCGTTTTCTCCTACTTGCATTTCGTAGTAGTCAATTTTGTTTTCCCATAATAATTCCCATTTATTTCTTTCTAATGTAGTTATATTTATATTTGATAAGGCCATATTTGATATTAATGGTAATGATAATTTTACTTTGGTTTTATTTAATATTAAGATATAATAATTATCATTTACTTTTGTCAAGGGATTATTATATTTATTCGGTATTATACTATCTATATTTAATCTATTTGAAATAAGGGTATTTAGTTTATATATATCATAACTTTTATCTATATTATCTATGTATGGTCTAAAAGTAAAATGATTATTATTTAAATCAAAATAGTAGATATCATTATTATTATGTAGTTCATCTATTCTTAAGTTATAGTAGTATTCTATTATGTTTTTCATAGTATCCCTCAATAATATTTTATTATTTTAAATTAAAATATAGACTAAAAATGATAAATATGTTACAATTAGGTATAGATGAGGATAAGAAATGAAAAAGACAATTAGAAATTATAGATTAGAGGGAAAAAAGGTTATTATAAGATGTGACTTTAATGTACCTTTGAATAGTAAAAATAAAATAACTGATTATACTAGAATAAAGGCTAACTTAAAAACTATTAGATATGCCATTATGAAAGGAGCTAAAGTTATTTTACTTTCACATTTAGGTAAGGTAAAAACTGATTTGGATAAGAAGAATAATAGCTTGTATCCAGTGGCTATAGCTTTATCTAGATATTTAAATAAGGAAGTTAAGTTTTCTCCTGATACTAGAGGTTATAAATTGGAAAGTATGATTAATGAACTTAATAATGGTGATGTTTTATTAGTGGAAAATACTAGATTTGAGGATATATGTGGTAAAAAAGAATCAAACTGTGATGAAGAATTATCTAAATATTGGGCATCACTAGGTGATATTTTTATTGAGGATGCTTATGGTTCTTGTCATAGAAATCATGCTTCAGTTACTGGTATACCTAAATACTTACCTAGTGGTATTGGTTTTCTAATTGAAAATGAATTAAATAAAATTAATACAGTTCTAGATAGTGATACTCATCCATTTATTGTAGTAATGGGTGGTAAAAAAGTAGATGATAAGATAGTACTTATTGAAAAGCTTTTGGAGAAGTGTGATAAGCTTTTAGTAGGTGGAGCAATGTCTTTTACTTTTCTAAAGGCTATGGGATATAATGTTGGTAAATCAATTGTCAGTGATGAACATATTCCTTTTTGTAAGAGAATGTTAGAAGAATATCCAAATAAGATTGTATTACCGGAAGATTTTATTACTGAGAAAGATGATGTACTTGGTAATACTATGATAGAGCATTTTGAAGATGATGATATTGGATATGATATAGGTTCTAAAACAGTTAATAAGTTTAATAAAATACTTAGTACCGCTAAAAGAGTAATATTAAATGGTCCTATGGGAATGTTTGAAGAAGGTAGATTTAGTAATGGTACTTATTTGATTATGAAACAACTTAGTGAGATTAAGGCTAAAACTGTTGTTGGTGGTGGAGATACTGCTGCAGCAGTTAATAAACTTGGCTTTGAAAAGAAATTTTATCATGTTTCTACTGGTGGTGGTGCAACTATGAAATATCTAGAAGATGGTAAACTGATTGGAATTGAAGTGATTGATGATGAAAAAAAATAAGCTTACTGTATATTTGACTGTTGTTATAATACTATTTGTATGTGTATTATATGTTTCTTTGAAAGACGATTATAAAGATATCTTGAATGCACTTGATGATGTTAATATATTGTTTCTTTTGATAGGAGTATTTTTTATGTTTCTATCTAAGTATTTTCTTGGAGAAACATTATATTTTTTGACTAAAAAAGAAAAGTCTGATATTAAAATAAAAGATATGGTACTTATTGAACTTATTTATCCCTTTTTTGCGGGTATTACTCCTAGTTCATTAGGTGGTGAGTCTTTTGAAATATTATATATGAGAGACTGTGGTATTTCGGTGGGTAAGGGATCTAATATTACTATACAGAAGTTTATTACTTATCAGATATCACTACTTATTATTAATACGATGGCAGTAATTTTAAACTTGTTTATTAGGGTTGTGCCTCTTAATAGTTTTGTCTTTTCTTTTGTAGTTATTAATTTCTTGATAAATGGATTTTTGCTTGGTTTCTTTTTCTTGGTGGCCTACAATAAGAAGTTTAATCATTTTATTATGAAGAAGGGACTACAGATAGGTCATAAACTTCATTTTGTTAGAAATATTGAGAAGACTAGAGATAGATTAGATAATTATTTAAAGAACTTTGATGAGGGTGTTGAAAAGTTAAAACATGATAAGAAGTTGTTTTTTAAGGTAATTGGTATTCAAATGTTATCATTCTTATTTTATATGTTAGCGGCTTATCCAGTAGCGGTATCTATGGGTATTACTAGTATTAGTGCTGTTAAGATGTTTATTTTGGCTACTTATGTTAAGATGCTTAGTCTTATATTTATTACTCCTGGTAATAGTGGGGCAGCAGAATATAACTTTGTGTATTTATTTACTGGTCTTATATCTGAGTCTGATATAATGGCATACATGTTGATGTGGAGACTTGTTACTTATTATATTCCTCTTATAGTAGGTGGTTTAATTGCAATTACGTGGAAGAAGGTGAAACATAATTATGAATAAATTAGTTGTTCTTAATCATAAGATGAGTCTTTTATATGATGATTTATATAGTTATATAGAGATGCTTAATAATATTGAGACTGATTGTGATATTGTTGTATGTCCATCTAATATTTATTTAGAGGCATTCTTAAATAATTCTGATTATGCTATTGGGTGTCAGAATATTAATTATAACTTAGATGTTAATAATACTGGTGAGATATCTACTGACCAAGTAAGAGCTCTTGGAGTAGAGTATGCTATTATAGGACATAATGAGAGAGTAGAAAAGTATCATGAGAATAAGAATATTGTTAATATGAAACTTATCGCGGCTTTAGAGGCTAATATATTACCAATTCTTTGTTTTGGTGAGAATATTGATGAGGATTATAAAGTGGCTATTCCTAAAATACTTGATGTTTATTTAAAAGATGTTCTTAATATTGATTTTATTACTTTTGCTTATGAACCTGTTTATGCTATTGGTACTGGAACACTTCCAAGTGTTGATAGAATTAAGGAAGTAACTGATTTTATTAGTAAATATATTGAAGATAAATATCATAAGAAGCCTAGTATTATATATGGTGGTAGTGTTGATAGTAGTAATATTGATGAAATTATTAATATAGAAAGGTTATCTGGTGTTATGGTAGGAGCTATATCATCGAATATAAAAGAAATACAAAAAATATTTAAAAATATATAGAGAAGTACTTAATAAGATATTTCTCTATTTTTCTTTGGTTTATAGTATAATTCGACATATTTTTCGTTTTTGATGCAGTACAATGATAATGTAAGAAAGAAGGTATAAGAAAATGGAAAAAATAAAAGTTTTAATGATTGATGATAATGTTAATTTAGTGGAGATGGTTAAGGATTATTTTGAGAATCATCCTAAGATTGAAATTGTTGGTAGTGCTAATGATGGAATGGAAGGGTTGAATATTATTAAGGAAGGTAAACTTAAATATGACCTTATTGTACTAGATTTGATTATGCCAAAGAAAGATGGGATGGGTGTTCTTAAAGAATTAAAGGATTCTAATATTGCTTCTAATGTGATTGTGGCTACTTCTTATAATGCTCCTGATACGATAAGGAAGGTTAGTGAATATGGGGCTAATTATTATATACTTAAGCCTTTTGAACTTCCTGACTTAGAAGAGAAGATACTGGATACTTTTAATACTAATAAGAGTAAGAGTATTAATCTTATTAGTAATAATCTGCAGATATCTATTAGTAAGATGTTACATGAACTTGGTATGCCATCACATATTAAGGGATATCAATATATTAGGGAGGCTATTTCAATGGTATATGATAATCCGGAGATAGTAGGAGGTATTACTAAGGAATTATATCCTACTTTGGCTGGTAAATTTGATACTACTGTATCGAGAGTTGAAAGGGCTATTAGGCATGCTATTGAGGTATCTTGGAATAGAGGTGACTGGGATTTGATGGAAGAGGTATTTGGTCATAGTGTGGATATTGATAAGGCTAAACCTACTAATTCGGAGTTTATTGTTACGGTAGCGGATAAACTTAGACTTGAATATGTTAGATAATAAAAGAAAAGACAGTGATTGTCTTTTCTTAATAACCTAATACTTTTTCTAAACTTTCGTCATTATCTATGTATTCTTGTACTTTAATTATACGATATTTCTTTTTGGTATCTCTAATTATTACTTCTTTGATACCGGAATTGATAATCATTCTTTTGCATAGGGCACAAGGATTAGCATTTTCAACATAGGTATGGTCTTTATAGTTTATTCCTACTAGATATAGAGTGGAATCTATCATATCTCTTCTTGATGCACTGATAATGGCATTCTGCTCGGCATGAACACTACGGCATAGTTCGTATCTTTCTCCTCTTGGGATATTTAATTTTTCTCTTGTGCAATAGCCAAGATCACAGCAGTTTTTTCTTCCACGGGGGGCTCCAACATAGCCTGTTGATATTATTTCATCATTTTTGACAATGATGGCTCCAAAGTTTCTTCTTAGACATGTTCCCCTTTCAACAACGGTTTCAGCAATGTCTAAGTAGTAATTTATTTTATCTATTCTTTCCATAATACACCTCTTATAAAGATTATATCAAATAAAGTGTAAATTTGGAATAAAAACTATTCTTTTTTCATAATTTGTGTTATATTATAGGTGTAAGTAAGGAGAATGAATATGGATAATGAGAATAAACCTATAATGGAGACTGAACCTTTTGATTATAAGGAGGATAATGGTGATATGAAAATGAAACTTAATAGAAGTAATGATGATAATAAGAAGAAAATTATTATGTATGTTGTTATAGGAATAGTAGTACTTATTTTGATTTTGGTTATGATTTATATTATTCTTGGTAATAAGAAAGATAATGCTGATAATAAGAAGAATGATACTGATATTGTAAATAAGAATGAGGATAAAGATAAGGATACTAATAAGAGTAATATGGGATATGTATCTTGTGATGATAATACTTCGCTTCTTAATGTAAGGAATTCTACTAGTGGGGATATTATTGATGGGTTATCCTGTTATAAGGAAGTTACTATTGAAGAGGAACTACCTGGTACGGATAATTGTAAGAAGTGGTATAAGGTTAGTTATGTGAAGAGGGGTAGTAATTATACTGGGTATGCTTGTGGTACTTATATTAAGGTAGAAGATATAGATAAGAATACTATTAAGACTGCTAAAGAGGTTATTGATAAGGCTAATAATTATTATGAGAATAGTGTTCTTAAGGCTTATTGTGGGGAGAATCCTGGTGAAACTAAGACTATTGAATATAATGAGAATGGTAATGGTTTTAAAGGGTATTATGTTAAGTCTGAGTATAAGAATCTTGAGGAGTTAAAGAAGCATTTGCTTACTTTCTTAGATGAATCGCTTATTAAGACTGAACTTAAACTTTCGGATATTAATAATAAGAGAATGTATGATGACTACTATGAGATTGATGGTAATTTATATTGTAGGAATTATTCTGGTAAGGGATGGCATACTAGATATACTGGTAACTATGATATTGAGATTACTAATAGTAGTGATAGTAGAATATCTGGTAATATTGTTTATGAATATTTAACAGAAGAGAGTACTTGTGATGTTAAGAACTTATCTAAGTGTAGTAATTCTAATTTTAAATATGAACTTGGTAAGTTTAATATTGATAAAGTGGATAATAATTATGTTGTTACTAAGATAGACTTTCATGAATAAAAATGTAAAATATATCAAAAAATACTTGATATATTTTTATTTTATGGTATTATAAATAACCAAGGAAGTGATGCACATCTACAATTAATTTTTAATTAGTTAGTATGTGCTTTTTTGTTTATTTGGAGGTCATCTTATGATTGAGACTAATTTACCGATATTGTACTTAAGAGAAGTAGTATTACTTCCATTTAATGAAATTAGATTAGAGTTTACTGAAGATAAAGAAAAGAATATTCTTGATATTTCTATGAAGAATTATGATAGTAATATTCTGCTTATTAATTTGGCTGATCCTCTTGAGGAGGCTCCACTTATTAATGATTTATCTAATGTTGGTATTTTGGCTAAGATTAAGTCTAAGATAGATCTTCCTAATGGGATAACAAGAGTGGTACTAAAGGGTATTGATAGGGTTACGATATCTAGTTATGTTGAGGATACTACAGTATTATCGGCTTTTGTTGTTCCTACTAAAGAATATGATTATAATGAGGTGGAGGCTGCTGCTTTAAAGAGAGTTTTATATCGTAAATTGGATGAGTATATTGATATTTCTCCTTATATGTCTAATACTGTTCTTGGTAGAATTAATGATGTTAAGAATATTAGTAAGTTATCTGATATTATAGTAGCAGAACTTCCTTTGGAATATAAGGATTTGATTAAGTATATAGAGATTACTAATCCGATGGTTAGGATTAAGAATATTATTGAGGATTTATCTAAAGAGATAGAGACTGTTAGATTAGAGAATGAAATTGAAGATAATTTGAAGGTTAAGTTAGAGGAAGACCAAAGGGAATATATGCTTAAGGAGAAGATTAGGCTTATTAAGGAAGAACTTGGGGAGACTGATTTAAAAGAAGAGGATATTAATAAGGTTAGGAATAAGATGAATAGTCTTAAATTACCTGATAATATTACGAAGAGACTTAATGAAGAGATAGAGAGATATTCTCTTACTAGTAGTGCTTCGCCGGAAGTTACTACGATTAGGAGTTATATTGATTGGCTTTTGGCATTACCTTGGAATAATGAGAGTAAGGATATTACGGATATTAAGAAGATAGAGAGTACTTTGGATGAATCGCATTTTGGTCTTGATAGTGTTAAGAAGAGAATTCTTGAGTTTATAGCGGTTAAGAAGAAGACTAATACTGCTAATAGTCCGATACTTTGTTTGGTTGGGCCTCCAGGTGTTGGTAAGACATCGCTTGCTAGTTCTATTGCTAGAGCACTTGGTAAGGAGTTTGTTAAGGTATCTTTGGGTGGTATTAATGATGAGGCTGAGATACTTGGCCATAGGAGAACTTATGTAGGGGCTTCTCCTGGTAAGATTATTCAGCAGATGAAGAAGGCTAAGACTTCTAATCCGGTATTTTTGATTGATGAAGTTGATAAGATTACTAAGGATTATAAAGGAGATCCAGCGTCAGCGTTACTTGAGATACTTGATAAGTCACAGAATAATAAGTTTTGTGATAATTATATTGAAGAAGAGTTTGATTTGAGTAAGGTACTTTTTATACTTACTGCGAATAATATTGAGAAAGTACCTGCTCCTTTACTTGATAGATTAGAGATTATTGAGTTATCTAGTTATACGATATATGAAAAGGTTAGCATTGCTAAGTATCATTTAATTCCTAATTTACTTGAGGATTACAAAGTAAAGGGTATTAAGTTTACTGATGAGGCTATTGAGAAGATTATTACTTCTTATACTAAAGAGGCTGGGGCTAGAGATTTGTATAGACAAATTGATTCGGTAATTAGAAAGGTTATTATATCTAGAGATAGGAATAGTAGGGTAGATGTTACTCCTTCGGATATTGAGGTATATTTAGGTCCTTCTAAATATAGTATTATGGCTAATGAAGAGACTAATAAGACTGGTATTGTTAATGGGCTTGCTTATACTCCTTATGGGGGTACTATTCTTAAGGTTACTTGTACTTTGTATCCTGGTCATGGTAATGTTACTTTGACTGGTGCTTTAGGAGATGTTATTAAAGAGAGTATTTATATTGCTCTTAGTTATATTAAGGCTAATAATACTAAGTTTAAGATTGATTATAAGATATTTGAGGAGTCTGATTTTCACTTTCATATTGAGGAAGGGGCTGTTCCTAAAGATGGTCCTTCTGCGGGTATTACTATTGTTACTGCTATTCTTAGTTTACTTAAGAATAGGGTTATTGATAATAAGATATCTATGACTGGTGAGATTACTTTAAGAGGTAAGATACTTCCTGTTGGGGGTCTTAAAGAGAAACTTATATCTGCTGTTACTAATGGTATTACTACTGTGTATTTACCTTTAGAGTTATCTAAAGAACTTATATTACTTCCTAGTGAAGTTAAAGATAGACTTGATATTGTCTTAGTAGAAGACTATGAGGATGTATACAAGAGATTATTTAAGTAATTGACACTGTAAGTCTTAGGTCTTACAGTGTTCTTTTTAGCCTAAGGTCTAAAAAGAATATATCTACATATCTATTATATATAAGCCATATCTATATATTTAGTATAAATTGTTCTATAAAATACTTGTATAAATATTTAATTTATGTTATTATTTTGTATGTAAGGTAAATAGATTGATTTGTTCTAAATATTTATAATTTTTATATATTTTTTAGAATAAAAATCAACAAGAAAAGGAGGCCCTTCTTATGATTAAAATGGTAAATAGAAATGTTAACTATTTGTTAATTAGGGGGGGGGCTTGAAAGTCTATTAACCTATATAAATAAAGGAATTATAATTAATTTTAATATAAAGACTATAAAGAGAACTAATAGAAATATTAGTCTTTCTTTATAGTCTTTTTATGTTATAGAAGGAAGGTATATTATGAATAAGAAATTATTATATAGTTTATTAATAGTATTATTAATAGTAATAGTATCAGTAAGTATTACTTATGCTTGGTTATCTTGGTCTGGAGTAGTTAATATATCAGGTACTAGTGAATGTTTTGATGTTAATTATGTTAAAGGACAAGATATAGGTAGTGATAGTAATCCTGCTAATTTTAGTTTAGCAAGTACTTATACTGAAGGTTTATCTTCAGTAATTAAAGTTAATTTAAAAGATACTTGTACTATTAGTAATGGTACTGGGACATTATATTTAAATACTGATAGTACTACAAGTAATATATTACTTACTAGTAATGTATTAAAGTATCAAGTATTAGAAGGTACTAATGAAGTAGCAAGTGGTATAGTAAGTAGTACAGGTAATTTACCTATATATAATAATATAGAAATAAATAATGAAGTAAAACAGTTAACAGTATATATATGGATAGATGGTAGTTTAGTAAATAATGATAATTCTAATGATATATTATCTAGTGTATATAAAGGAAATATAAGTATGAGTATAGAAAGTGGTGATAAGTAATGAAAGATAATAGAAATAATAAAGCAAAGATATATATGATATTTAGTTTAGTAGTATTAGTAATAGTAGTAATAGTAAGTGGTACTTATGCTTATTATGTATGGACTACTTCTGATAGTGATACTACAAAAATAGTTGCAGGAATAGGAGTAGCCACAGTTACCTTTGATGGAGGAAGTGATATAAGTGCTAATCTAAGACCAGTATCAGATAAAAGTAAAGGTATAGTAAAGAATATAAGTGTTAAAGGAGATACTACAGGATTAGTATTTAATATGTACTTAGATATAACTAGTATAGATACAGGATTAAAAGATGAAAGTTTTAGATATGAATTATATAAAGGAACTACTAAAGTAAAAGAAGGTAATTTTAGTGATAGTTATTTAACTAGTAATACAGTTACTTGTACTAAAAATAATACTAATCATATAGTATTATTAACTAATGAAAGTATATCTACATCAAAGACATCATATACATTATATATTTGGATAGACGGTGCTAATTATACTAATCCAAATACTATGATGAATAAAACATTTAGTTTTAAATTACATGCTGATGGAGAGGGAGCAGTAATGAAAGGTTATACAGCAGCAGATTATATTACTGATTTATATACTGAAGCAGCAAAAGCAACAGTAACAAATAATAGTATTACTTATAATACAGCACCTTCAGTATCACTTATGAATGATAGATTAGGTGGTACAATTTCAATGAAAGAGGTAAAGGCTTGGGAAACCTCTAATAACCCAACAAATAATCCATTTACTTCAGAAGAAGAATGTTTAAACTATGTTAATACTGTTTATAGAAATAATATAAATAATATTACTTGCAGTAGTGATTGGGAAAATAATGGCTTTGAAAGTGAAACTGCTTGTAATGAAGCAAAAACAGAAGAAAAAATAAAAGAAAATGTTAAAAACTTTCAACAAAAAATGTGTTTAAATAGTGCTGGTGAGTTTCCAGACGATACTGCAGGTGGTAATATAAGATATTATGGAGCAAGTCCAGATAATTATATTTATTTTAATTGTGAGACATACCCAAATACTAATTGTGAACTATGGCGAATAGTAGGAGTATTTAATGGCAAATTGAAAATAGTAAGAAATAGCAATTTAGACGACAAGTTTTTAATATGGGACTATGATAAAAATAATGATGGAGCCTCAACCGGAAGTGATTTTGATTGGAGTGAGGCTTCACTTCAAAAATTATTAAATGAAAAATATTACAATGGGGCTAAATCAGGTACTATAACCTATTACAACGATGACTCTGATACAGTTACTTTAAATATGGCTAATATTGGTATTAAAAATGATTTGAATCGTTCTTTTATTTCGGAAGAAAAATGGTATCTTGGTGGAACTGCTTCTGGTGAGTATATTAATGATGTTTATACTCAAGAAAGAGGTACTATAAAGTGTGATAGTTGTGATTATGATACTATTTGGAATGGTAAAATTGCTATGTTATATGCTAGTGATATTGGTTATAGTTATGACCTCACAAACTCTTCCGATAAAACATTGAGTTCTATGTCTTCATCTGATACTTGGATAGAAAATACTTTTGGTTTTTTACTTAATTTTTCAAAAATTGGACCCCCTTTATATTTAAGTGGTTATGTTCAAACTAACTATTATTTAAGGGCACAAATGGTTTTTCCAGCTCTTTATCTAACTTCTGACATTAGTATAGTAGGAGGTACTGGAAAAAGTGATAATCCATATCTAATTAGTAAATAACCCCTAAATATATATCTACTGCTTATATATAATAGGTATGTAGATACATTATTCTTAGACTAAGAATTAGGCTAAGAATAACACTAATAAGACTTAGAATAAGGCTTATAGTGAATATAATAAAATAAATAGGAATTAATTACTTAGTTCCTATTTTATTTATTCTATAAAAGTTTATTGATGGTTTATTAAATAATCTAAAGTTTATCTTTGATTCTCCTAGTCCACTAGAAATATAGAGGTTGGTATTATTTACTTTATAATAATTATTATAGTATTTTTTACTACCTTCAGGTAGAAATAATTTCTTTATATATGGTATATTTATTTGTCCATTATGAGAATGTCCTGCTAGTACTAGGTTTATATTATCATATTTAGAAGTTATTGTATCTATATAATCTGGTTCATGGACTAGTATTATTTTATAATTTATATCTTCATTATCAGTAAAGTAATTCATTACTTTATCTATATCTGGATTATTACTTAGTCCTCCTATGAATAACTTGTTATTATTATTTCCATATATTATATCATAACTATTATCTAATAGAGTAAAGTTACTACTTATATATATATCTTTAATAGTATCTTCTACTTTAATATCATGTTCTCCTAGTACGGAGTATTTACCATATTTACTTTTAATACTAGTAAGTAATTCTTTTAAATTACTTATATCTTTATCATTAGGTTTATAGTCTTTATCTATTAAATCTCCGGTAAATACTACAATATCTGGATTTAATAGATTTATTTCTTCTATTATACTTTGAGTAGTTTCTTTATTTGTTATTCTAAGATAATGTAAATCACTAAAGTGAACTATTTTTAGTCCATCAAAACTATCATCAATAGTGGTTTCAATTGGGTATTCTTTGGTTATTAATCCTCTTGTACCTCCATATCTAGCATATATTATGAGTAATGATAGTATTAATATTATTATTAATAAGAATCTTATTAGCTTTTTCATAATGATGCTCCTAGTAAGACTAGTAATGATGCTAGAAGATTATGGATACTATGCATAGTAATTGATGAGAAGATATTATCTGTCTTATAATATAATAGGGCAAAGGCTATACCTAAGGCTGAATATGGTATTAAATATATGATATCACTAAATGTTTCTATATAACTAGCAACATGTAATGAACCAAATATTAGACCACTCATGATAACAAATACCCATTTACTTGGAAATATTTCTTTAAAACTTTTTCTAAATGTTAATTCTTCATTAATTGGAGCACATATAGCGGCATCAAATGTCATAAGTAGTGGTAATGTTATTAGATAATTTCTTACTGTTTCTTCATTACCCGCTAATTGTTTATTTAGAACAAAGGTTATGAATAGATTACTTATGTACATTACTGCAAGACCTGCTAACCAATATTTAAATGATACTTCAAAGTTATTTTTAAAGTTTTTGAAATAGGATTTTAAATCTTTAAAGAAATCTTTTCTATATATTGTAATTAATATTATACTTAGTGTTAAACTTGATATGGTATAATAGATTACATAATCTTTACTAGTTATGTTATTTATATCTACATTAAATACTATAAATATTACTGATGGCCATAGGAGCATTAATATTAGTACTCCTGTACTTTTTAATATGTTTAATAATTTTTGTTTCATTTTTATTATCACCTTCTTCTATATTATAACAATTATTTTTGAATTAATCTATATTATGTAGATTTTTTCTCTTTAATTTGATAAAATATATCTACTGGAGGTTATTATGGAATATATTGATAAACAAAGAAAAGATTATTTATCTTGGGATGAATTTTTTATGGGAGTGGCTATTTTGGCTTCTGAAAGAAGCAAGGATCCTAATACACAAGTTGGTGCTTGTATAGTAAGTGCGGATAATAGAATATTGTCTGTTGGGTACAATGGTACTCCTAATGGGTATGAAGATAGATTTTTCCCTTGGGATAGAGAAGGTGATGAACTTAATACTAAGTATATGTATGTTGTTCACGCTGAGAGAAATGCTATCCTTAATTATAGGGGTAATATAAAGGATTTTGAAAGAGCTAAGTTATATGTTACTTTGTTTCCCTGCAACGAATGTGCTAAAGAAGTAATACAAGTAGGGATAAAGGATATTATTTATTTGGATGATAAGTATGCAAGAAGTAATGGAGTAATGGCTGCGAAGAGAATGCTTGATGTATGTGATGTTAATTATTCAAAATTAGAACTTGATAAAAGTAAAATAAAGGTGTTAGAAAAATAAGATTCGACATCTTTTTTATTTTTTATTTCATATAATTAAAATGAGGTGAAAAATGAAGAAGGTTTATTTGGGCATTGATATTGGTAGTATATCTACTAAAGGAGTTATTATTGATGAAGATAATAAGATACTAGCTAGTTCTTATTTGTATACGGAAGGTAGTCCTATTACTGCGAGTAAAAGGGTAGTTAGAGAACTTAAAAGTAAGATTAATCTTAATGAATATAAAGTGGTTGGAGTTGGCACTACAGGATCGGCGAGAAAACTTATTGGAACTATACTTGGGGCTAATGTTATTAAGAATGAGATTACTGCTCATGCTATTGGAACAATGAGTATTTATCCTGAGGTTAGAACGATATTTGAAATAGGAGGACAGGATTCTAAAATTATTCTTATTGATAATGGTATTGTTACTGATTATGCTATGAATACTTTATGTGCTGCTGGTACTGGATCTTTTTTATCTAGTCAGGCTAAGAGACTTGGTATTCCGATAGAGGAGTTTGGTAATATTGCCATTACTAGTAAGAAACCGACAAAGATAGCTGCTAGATGTACTGTTTTTGCAGAATCGGATTTGGTTCATAAATCACAAATGGGACATAAAAAAGAAGATATAATAGCGGGTCTTTGTTATGCTATTGTTAATAATTATTTGAATAATGTTGGTAAAGGTAAAAAGATAGTGGCTCCAATTGTATTTCAAGGCGGGGTATCAAAAAATATTGGGGTAGTAAAGGCTTTTGAGGATATTACTGGGGAGAAGATTTATGTAGATAATAATTCCCATTTAATGGGTGCTCTAGGAGTGGCTATCCTATCTAAGAAACAGAAGGAAATTGAGTTTTCTTTTGATATTGAAGATGTTATTTATGAGACTAAAGGTACAGAGTGTAGAGGCTGCTCTAACAACTGTGAAATAATTGAGGTACTAAGGGATAAAAGAATAATAGATGCATGGGGTAATAGGTGCCCTAAAGGAGAACTTGTTCACAAATAGGTATAGATATCATATTATATATGGGAGGACTTAATTATGTATGGTATTTATAAAATACAAAATGGTGATACTCTGGATAGTTTAGCGAAAAGGTATGGAGTATCACCTGAGATATTAAAAAACTTAAATCAAAATAGTAACTTTGCAGTAGGGAGTAATATTATTGTTCCTACGATGAATGAGTATTTTGAAATTTATACTATTGAAAAGGGAGATAATTTATATAATATTGCAAGAAAATATAATACTGATTATAATTTATTAGCATTACTTAATGGTATTAATGTAGATGATTATATTTATCCTAATACGACTATATTAGTACCTAAGAGAGATGTTAAGTATTATATAACTAAGGATAATGATACTTTACTTTTGGTTAATAGATTACTTGGTGGTAATATTAATAAATTACTTAGTCAAAATAATAATATTTATTTAGAAGAAGGTCAATTGATTGTATATAAAGATTAAAACTATAAGAAATTATAGTTTTTATTGTTTAATGGATATAAAAAAATAGTCAATAATTGACTATTACTTAAACTAGCATATAATGCTGGTTTTAATTAGTACCTATGGATATTTTTTTGATTTTCTATTATCAGAAGAAAGGAGTAATGACATGCTGAAAAAACTATCTGTAAAGAGGGTTAGTAAATGGAATTAGTTATAGCGTATGCTTTAACTATTCTTGTTACCATAGCAGTAATAGTGCTAGGTAGCCATAGAAAATAGATTAAAAAAATCAGAGCGCCTCAGTGGGTCGTTCTGATAACTTAAGTTTGAAGAGAACACCTCGCAAATAGATGTTAGCCATTTTATTATGGCTAATTTCTCCTTCTGTATACATTATATGTTATTTTAATAAAAAATGCAATAGATATGGTTAAAAATGTATATTATCGTACAAATGTTTTGCACCTTAAAATCTTGTAAAACCTTTGTTTATAAGGCTTTATAAAGATATTAAAAAAATAGTCATATTTTGCTTGACTACGATATTCAAATTAGTATATAATGTTGGCGTGGTTAATACTTATGGTGTTCTCTCCAATTTTCTGTTATGGAAGAAAGGGGTGATGATATGCTGAAAAAACTATCTGTAAAGGGGGTTTTAGTAAGTGGAATTAGTTCTTGCTTTTGCATGGACTACTCTAATTGTACTGTTTTTAATAGACAGTTGCAATCGTAGATAGAAAAAGGGCACCCAGGGGGTGCTCTATACCAAAATATAGAGAGAAACACCTTACTAAAATAGGTGTTAACCATTTTTATTATGGTTATTTTCTCTTCATATATACATTATATGCTATTTTTAATAAAAAATCAATAATATTTACAAATTATAGACTACTTGGAGGCTATAATTTGCCAAGAAAGACTTTGGCTTTCTTGGAAAGGAAAAGTATTGATATAATTATAGTTTTATTGTATAATTTTATTATGATAGGAGGATTTGAATATGATACTTAGAAGGCCTTATGCTTTTTTAATAAAACATTTTAGATTAATACATTTAATATTATTTACTCTACTGGCAATTATTACATATAATGCTAGTACAGTACTTAATTTCTTTAAAGACTATATAATCAATAATGGAAATATGGAGATATTATCTTCTAATTATATTAATGTATTTATATATATTGCTCCAATTATTATTATTGGTTTATCTATTTTGATATTTTATCTTATGAAATATAAAGATAAACCTAGGTTATATTATATTATTTTAATTATAGTTAGTATACTTTGTACGGGAGTATATACTTATTTATATTTAAATATTAGGTCTTTAGAAACTACTACTGTTAGTGCTAGAATAATTAGATTATATAGAGATATAGCAAGGTCTAATTTTTATGTATTATTTGTTATGTGTATACCTACTTTAATAAGAGGACTTGGATTTGATATTAAGAAGTTTAATTTTAGTAAGGATTTAAAAGAATTAAATCTAAGTGAAGAAGATGGTGCTGAAGTAGAAGTTAGTATTGATGTATCTAGTAATGGTCTAAAGAGAACTGGTAGAAGAACTCTTAGAGAACTTAAGTATTATTATGTAGAAAATAAATTTTTTATTAATATAATTCTTGGTACTTTAATACTTATTTTAATTATGGTATTTCCTTTTAATAAATATGTTGTTAATAGAAATTTAAAAGAAGGTGAAGTACTTGGTACTAGTGCATTTAATATAAAGGTTACTGATAGTTATCTGACTGATAGAAAGAGAATTAGTAAAGATAATAGTTATGTAATACTTAAAGTTAGTGTAATTGGTAAGGTAAATAAATATTCTTTGGATTTAGACCATTTTGTTTTAGAGGGTAAGAATAATAAATATGTTCCAAGTCAGAAGTTTTATTTATATTTTAATGATATTGGAACAGGATATAGAAATAATATATTAGATACTACTAGTTATAAAGATTATATTTTAGTATTTAATATAAATAATATTGATAAAGATTCTAACTTTATATTTAGGTATGTAGATAATGATAGGGGTATTAAATTATCTCCTGAAGTAATTTATTAAATTGGTTTATAAAAATATAACTTTTGAGGTTATATTTTTTTTTGGCTATAAATAATCTATTTTGGTTATAAATTAATAATTTTTGGTAATAATTGAATAATTTTAAAGAAATTTTCAAAATTATGGCAAAATCGTATATTAATTCTTGTATATAAGTATGAAGGGAGTAAAATGAAGAAAGATTTAATTGTACTACAAGAAGGAAATAAGGATTGCGGAGCAGCCTCTCTTTTATCTATCATTCGTTATTATGGAGGTGATATTTCTTTAGATAGATTAACAGAGATGACTAAAACAACAAAAGAAGGGACTAATTTTTATAATTTAAGTGAGGCATCATCTAAACTAGGACTAATGGCTAAATCATATAAGGCAAGTGATGTTAGTCAAATAAAGGAGGTTAAATGTCCATATATTGTTCAGCTTAATAATAAGAATTATATGCATTTTGCTGTTATATATAAATTATATGAAGATAAGGTATTAATGATGGATCCTGCAGTAGGTAAAGTTACAATGGATATGTTTGATTTTACTAATATGTGGACAGGCTATTTAATGCTTTTTGAAAAAGTAAAACCTATTTCAGTAATCACTAGTGATAAAAAATTAATGAAGATGATATGGCTAGTATTATTTAATAATAAAGGTATTATTGTATTCTTAACTATATTGTCATTATTAATTACTTTATATTCTATAGGAACATCTTTTTATTCACAAATTATTTTTGATAAGATAATAAATACTGAAGTAAATAATTTAATTATAATTACGATATTCTTTTCTATCTTATATATACTTAAAAATATTAGTAATTATGTTAGAAATTACTTAATTATTTATTTAAATCAAAAAATAGATATTAGTATCATTCTTAGTACATTTAGTAATATTATTTTACTTCCCTTCACATTTTATCAAGGAAAGACTTCGGGTGAAGTATTATCTAGAATTAATGATTTATCACACTTTAAAATATTTATATCTAGAATTATAGTTACTATATTTTTAGATATTATAGTATTTATTACATCTTTTATTATTATATATTTTATTAAGAGAGAATTTATTATGTTAATTATTATTATGCTTATAGTATATATATTAATTATACTAATATTTAATCCAATAATAAAAAGAATTAATATTAAAAATCAGATGAATAATGAACTAGTTAATAATGATATAATAGAGTCTACTAAATCATTTGAAACTATTAAAAATCTTAATATTCAAGATAATATTATATTAAAGTTTGAGAAGGATTATAATAAGTTAATTGCTACTTCATATTATGGTGAGAAAATTAATAATATTCTTTTATTACTTAAAAGTTTACTTGGTGATTTAGGATTATTAGTACTTAATTTTATTTGTTTTAGATTTATTATGAAGAATAATTTAACTATGGGTAATTATATGACTATAACACTACTATTTAATTATATATTATCACCAATTGATAATTTTATATCTTTACTTAATGAGTATCATTTTGTTAAGAATAGCATTAGAAGAGTAAATGATTTACTTGATGCGGACAAAGAAATTATTGCAGATAATAAACTAGAATTAAATGGTAATATTGAAGTTAGAAATTTATCTTTTACTTTTAATAATAAATATTATCCTCTTAATAATGTTAATTTATCTATTAAGAATGGAGAAAGAGTACTTATACTTGGTGAATCTGGTATTGGTAAGTCCACTTTATTAAGATTAATTTATAAGTATTATGATATAGATAGGGGACAAATATTTATTAATGGTTATGATATTAATGATTATACTTTAGCGGATATAAGAAAGAACATAACATATATTTCACAAAATGAAATGTTATATACAGATAGTATTAGAAATAATATTATACTTGATAGAAATATTTCAGAGAATGATTTTTTGAATGTATGTAAAATGACTTATGTAGATGAGATTATTAAAGATAATATATTAGGTTATGATTATATTACCGAAGAGAATGGTAGTAATCTTTCAGGAGGTCAAAGACAAAGAATAATACTAGCCCGAGGTCTTTTAAAAAATAGTAAAATAATAATGATAGATGAAGGATTGAGTCAAATTGATATTAAGTTAGAGAGAATTATTTTAGAAAATTTATTTTGGACATATCAAGATAAAACTTTTGTAGTGGTATCACATAGAGAGAATAATACTGATTTATATGATAAAGTTATTAGACTAAGAGGTAAAAATAATGATAGATAGTAGAATTATTTTAAATAGAAAGATTAGACCTTTAGTATATATTTATATAATGATATTAATAATATGTGCACTTTCCTTAATTATAGTATGTATGTTATTTCATTATAAAGAATATTACTTTTTTAAAGGTACTGTTACTGAAGAAGAGAATAGTTATTATTTAAAATGTTATATACCAATATCTGAGACAAAGTATATTACTTTAAATGATACTTTGACAACTGATAAGAAAACATATAAGTATAGTATTAAGAGTATCAGTGAGGAATACTTTAGTGATAATAATGATACTTATCAAGAAGTAGTTCTTAATATAAATCTTGATAATAAGTATAGGTATAATAATTTGGTATTAAACTTAAAACTATTAAAAGAAGATAAAATGGTAATAGAATATTTAAAGGAATTAGGAGGTATAAAATGACTGAATTAAAAAAAGAAGAAATGTTAAATATTAATGGTGGAGCTAATGCAATTTTAATTACAACAATTATTGGAACAGTAATAACTTTTATAGTGGGAACACTTAAAGGCTATTCTAATCCAGAAAAATGTAATGTATTAGGAGGTAAAAGATGAGAGAATTAGATAAAAATGAGATGTTAAAAATAGATGGCGGAGCAGGTTTTACTGCCACGATGATGAATGCAATATATAAAACTATTGAGATTATTTTTAATATAGGTGAAGCCTTTGGAAGTTATATCAGAAGGAAAAGTGAAGATAAAATGTGTGATTTTTGATAAAATATAGGCTATTTTTATAAAAAAAGACTTTTTTCTTCTTGTAAATTATGTCAAATAATGTTATAATCTTACTTGGTAAAGCGGAAGGAGGGATATAGATGTCAGCAGGAACTAAAATAACCGTTGGTGTTAGAAATAATGATGTTGAATTTGCTTTAAGAAAATTTAAGAATCAAGTAGCACGTAATGGTAATCTCTCTAAAGCTAGGGAAAGAGCAGATGGATTTAAGTCTAAAGGATTTAAAGAAAGAGAAGAAAAAAAGAAAAATACTATTAATTCTAGAAAAAATAAAAGAAATTACTAAGGAGATAGAATTATGTTAGCGGAAAAAATTAATAATGATTTAAAAGAAGCAATGAAAAATAAAGATAGTTTTAAACTTGGAGTAATTAGAATGATCAAAGGTGCTATGCAACTTGCTAAACCTAATCCTAGGGAAGAACTTACTGATGATGATGTTATTCAGGTAATTTCTAAACAGATTAAAATGAGAAAAGATGCAATAGAACAATTTGAAGCCGCTGGTAGAGAAGACTTAGTACTTCAAAATAAGAAAGAAATAGAAATACTTAGTTCTTATATGCCTGAAGAGATGTCTTTAGAAGAGTTAAATAAAACTATTGATAAGGTATTTGAAGAAGTAAAACCTACATCTTCAAAAGATATGGGCCTTATAATGAAGAATATATCACCTTTAGTTAAAGGTAGAGCAGATATGTCTTTAGTAAATAAATTAATTAAAGAGAGACTTGGATAGTTTCTCTTTTTTGTATTGAAAAGTATATTTATTTTTTATATAATACTTTTAGGTGGGACTAATTATGAGTAAAATAACTAATACAATTTTAATGATAAAATTATTATCAAATGGTAGAGTATATTCAGTTAAAGAATTAAGTGAAGAACTTGGTGTTACTGAGAGAATGGTTAGATATTATAAAGAACAGTTAGAAATTGCTGGATATATTATTGAATCTTTTAAAGGTCCTGGAGGCGGCTACTACATAAATAAGAATGATATGATTGATATAGATTACTTTAATAAGTATGATTTAGAAGTATTAGATAAAGTACAAAGTGAGATATCTACTTCAGATAATGATAAACTTATTAAAGACTATACAGAACTAAACAAGAAACTTCATTCTATTTATAATACTAATAAGGTGTTATCGGAGTATAAAGATATTAATGTAGTTGTAAATGGTGCTGATGATAAAATAAACACAATAAATGATTGTATTAAAAATAAGAAGAGTATATTTATTGATTATCTTGGTTCTTCAGGAAAAATAGTAAAAAGAGAAATTATACCAATAAATATATTTGAATTTGAAAATAAAATTTATGTTTTAGCCTTTTGTAAATTAAGAGGATCAATTAGGCACTTTACTTTGAGTAAAATACTAAATATAAAAGAAATATAGAATAGACAATATATTTCCTTGTATTAAATTAAAAAGACTTAATATTTCCTGAATTGGTAATACAATATTTTTAGGAGGAATAAATATGAATATAAAAGATAAGGCTAAAGAGTTTGCAATCAATGCACATAAAGGACAGATAAGAAAATCGGATAAAGAAAAACCAATGATAATACATCCTATAAATGTTGCTGATATTTTGAGTGAATATGGTTTTGATGATAATGTAGTGTCCGCAGGATATCTTCATGATGTAATTGAGGATACTAAGTATACTAAAGAGGATTTATTAAAAGCATTTAATGAAGATATATTATCTTTAGTACTTGGGGATACAGAAAAAGACAAAAGTTTAAGCTGGGAAGAGAGAAAAATAGAAACTATAAATATTGTAAAAAATTTAGATTTAAGACATAAATCTATAGTATGTGCTGATAAAATAAGTAATTTAGAAGATATGAGAATTATTTTTGAAACTAGAGGAGAAAAAGACTTTTCGGCATTTAAAAGAGGGTATGAAAAACAAAAATGGTATTATACAGAAGTATATAATAGTTTAATATGTAATGAAGATAAGAACTATCCAATGTTTGTTAGATTAAAATTATTAATTGATGATGTTTTTGATAATAATAAGCATGATGACTTAGAAAGAAAAATATTTGAAGGTAGGGAAGAAGAATATAGTAAATTAATAAAACTACATTATAAGAAACAAGAAATATATAAAATGATGAAAGTATTAAATAATAAGTTTACATATGTTATAGAATTTACTGGTACTCCGAGAACTGGTAAGACTACGCTTATAAATAATTTATATGATTTCTTTAAAAAAGGTAAATTTAAAACTAAAGTACTTGAAGAATTTACTACTTCCCAAAGATATAAGAAAGAAATATATCCAAGATTAAAGAATGAATATAAAAATGTAATAAATACAGAGATACCTAAATATGTTTTAAATGATTTAAATGATACAATAAATAAGAACTATGATGTTATAATAATAGACAGATCATTATTTGATAGGATGATTTGGATGGATAGATTATATAGTAAAAATGGTGTATCTAAAGAAGAATATGATAATTATATAAATGAATATGTACCTATTATTAAAAATAAAATTGATATTGTAATAGGAACTTATACCGATAGTTTGACTTCTTTAAGAAGAGATTACACTGCTAATGTAGCATTAGAAAAAAGAACTTTCTTAAGCGAAGATAATGTTAATGAATATAATAATTCTTTATTAAATATGAAGTTACTTGCAGAAAAAGAAAATATTAATTTTTATATGTTTGATACCACTAATAAGAGTGAAAGAGAGATATCTTTTGAAGTAGTAGATACTATTCTTAATAATATGAGAACATACTATATAAATAAATTAAATGAAGGATTTAATAAATAGAGGGAATTTAAATATTCTTTCTTTTCTTTGTATATAATTATGGCTTATGTATGATAGATATGTAGATATATTTATTTGAGACAATACTTTGGCTCAAATAAACACTCTAGAGCCTTAGATCTAGAGTGAACATAAAAAAACTAACTCTTAACGAGCTAGTTAATTATCTATCTGGGACGGAATGTGGGAATCGAACCCACGAATAATGGAACCACAATCCACCGTGTTAACCACTTCACCAATTCCGCCATAAGACATTTACAATGATATCATATATTTTTATATTTGACAAGTATTTTGTTTAAAAAAGATAGAAAATATGTTATAATACCAAAGAGAAAAGAGGAAGAAGTATGAGAAAAACTGTATTAGTAACAGGATCTTCAAGTGGAATAGGTAAAGAAATAGCTAGGATACTTGCTAAAGACTATGATGTAATACTACATTATAATAGTAATGAAAATAGTACTAGATTATTAAAAGAAGAGTTAGATAAAGAATATAATAGAGATTATTTAATGGTAAAATGTGATTTATCTAAAGAAGATGAAATAGATAATATGCTTGATATAATATATAATAAATATAATAATATAGATATACTTATAAATAATGCAGGTATAGCAATAGATACTTTATTTGAAGATAAAACTAAAGATAACTTTATGAAAACTTTAGATATTAATTTAATTGCACCTTTCTTATTATGTAAAAAGATAGGACCTAAAATGGTAGATAATAAATATGGGGTAATAATAAATATTAGTTCTACTAATGGAATAGATACTCCTTATATAGAGAGTGTAGATTATGATGCTTCAAAGGCAGGCTTAATATCTTTATCAAAGAATCTTGCTAATTATTTTGCTCCTTATGTTAGAGTAAATACAATATGTCCTGGTTGGGTTAATACTGAAATGAATAAAAACTTAGATAGTGATTTTATAAGTAAAGAAGAAGATAAAATATTACTTGGTAGATTTGCTAATCCTAGAGAAGTTGCTAATTTAGTAGAATTTCTTATTAGTGATAAAGCAAGTTATATAAATGATAGTATTATTAGAATAGATGGTGGTATAAAATGTTAGATAATATAATTAAAGATAGTAAAAGAGATTTAGAAGTATATTTTAATAAAATAGAAGAAATAGAAGAATTTAATAGTAAGAAAGTACTTGATGCCTTTATAGAAAATAGTGTATGTGAAAGTGATTTTAATAGTGCTACTGGATATGGATATAATGATATTGGTAGAGATAAAATAGAAAGAGTATATGCAAGTGTATTTAAAACTGAAGATGCTCTAGTTAGAAGTCAGTTTATATCTGGTACTCATGCTATTAGTACATGTTTATTTGCACTATTGAGACCTGGTGACACTCTTTTATCAATAAGTGGTAAACCTTATGATACACTAGATAGTGTAATTGGTTTTAATAATAATAGTTCTTCATTAAAAGCATTTAATATTAATTATATGGAAGTTAATTTAGTTAATGATGACTTTGATTATGAAAAAATTATTGATGTACTTAAGAATAATAAGATTAAATTAATTGAAATACAAAGAAGTAAAGGTTATAGTACAAGAGAAAGTATTAATATTGATAAAATAGAAAAAGTTGTCAAACTAATTAGAACTATTAATAAAGATGTAATTATAATGGTAGATAACTGCTACTGCGAAATGGTTAGTACTAAGGAGCCTACTGAAGTAGGAGTAGATGTATGTGTTGGTTCACTTATTAAGAATTTAGGTGCTTCAATTACATCAAATGGCGGCTATATAGTAGGTAGAAAAGATTTAATTAATTTATGTGCAGAAAGATTAAATGTCCCAGGGCAAGGTGCTGAAGTAGGCCCTTCTTTAAATCAAAATAGATATATTCTTCAGGGATTATATATGGCTCCAATGATTGTAGCTAATGCTTTAAAGACTGCCACTTATACAGCATATTTATTTGAAAAGTTAGGCTATAAAGTTAGTCCTAAATATAATGATGAGAGAGTAGACATAGTTCAAAATATTATATTTGAAAATGAAAATGATTTAATTAATTATGTTAGAGGTATTCAGTCTAATTCTAAGATTGACTCTAATGCATTAGTAGAACCATCTGATATGCCAGGATATGACGATAAAATTATTATGGCATCAGGATCTTTTACACAGGGTAGTTCTATTGAATTATCTTGTGATGGCCCTCTTAGAAGTCCTTATATTGCTTATCAGCAAGGATCTATCAGTTATAAGTATGGTAAGATAATTGTTGAAAGAGCTATTAATAATTTAATTAAAAGTAAGGAGAATATAAATGAGTAAATATTATCTTGTTAGATATAAAAATATAGAAGAAAAGAAAAAGATAACTAATGAAGTAGAAGTTAATACAGAAAGATTAGAGGTTGCACCAGATATATTTAGTAATGCTTCTTTAGTAGAGTTTAATGAAACTTATTATTATGATGGAAAACAAAAAAATAGAAGTATTAAGATTTTTACAATAGTTGAATATAATGAGTTAGAAGATAAATACTATGATATTATAACTGGTGATGAATATGTAAATTATGAGTATAATAGTAGACTTAGACATCTTAAAAATGTAAAAGGTAATTTAGTGTTAGAACTTGGTTATAATTTACCTTCAAAAACTGTGGTTAATTTATTAGAAGAAATTAATTTTAATGATGAGAGTGTAGAGGCTTATATTACTGCGATGATGGTACTTAATAAAATGAATAATAATGATAAAGATTTTGATACTGATAATGAATATTATATAGAAAGTTTTAAAAGAAGATATAGAAGAAGATAAAAAGAGAAGTTTTGATTACTTCTCTTTTAACATACCTCTTGCTATATATTCATCATAAGTTAACTTACTTTCATATATTTTAGTGGCTAAATCAATACCTAGATATCTAAAATGCCAATCTTCAAAAACATAACCTGTTATATATTCACTCTCATGAGGATATCTAAGTATAAAACCATATTTATATGAATTATTAATAAGCCAAGTATATTCTTTATCATTTTCACTAAGATAATTCCATTTACCATTTACAATATCTACCGCTAGTCCTAATTGATGTTCTGAATAACCTGCTCTTGCAGAGTATGTTTCAGCTTCTTTAAAACCATCTTTTTTAACATATCTATTATATAATCCTTCTTGATAAGAATAAGAACGATAAGTAGAACCAGCATATATTTTTAGATTTTCTTTTAACATATCAGAAGCCATTTCTTCAAACTTACCAGCGGCTTCTTTTCTTAATTTTTGAGTACCTGAAGCAAACTTGCTATTAATTACTGTTAAATCTTCTGGTTCATAGTCTTTATCTAATTTATAATATTTATTTACAATAACATCTAACTTACTTGCTTCATCTTTAGATAATGGAATATCATTTGAATAGTAATCTTTATCTAGATAAGCATTAACAAAAGTTACAGTATCTTCATAGTTATATTTTTCTTTTAATATAGTAGTATCGTATACTGATTTAGTATCAATAAAATCATATTTAATATATCTATCTAGATTTTCTTCTTTAAAATAATTTAGTGATATATAATTAATAATATTTTTATCATATTTATTTGAGGTAATAACATCAATACTTTTAGGTACTTTTTCATAGAAGGTATTGATATCTTTATTTTTATAACCTAAATCTAATAATTTATTAATATTATTTATAAAGTTATCTTCTTCAACATAATTTATATCTAAGTATTCATCAAAATATTCTTTCTTATAGTTATTTTCTATAACTGCTGTTTCTAATGTCTTAGAATACTTTTTAGTTTCTTTTATTTTTTCATAATAATTATCTTCTTTAAATACATTAATGACATCTTTTTGATAACCATATCTCTTTGGTACTATTAAGTAAATACCAATAGATAATATGATTAATAAGAATAAAACTAATATTAATATTCTTTTTTTATTTATTTTTCTTTTTCTCTTTTTCATACTATCACCAACCATAATAATTATATATCAAAAGTACTTAAAAAGCAATTGGTAAAAAGTATTTTTACATGGTAAAATATATATGATTTTACATATTTTACATTTACTAAAATAGCATAAAATGGTATAATTAAAGAGCAAAGAAGGTATAAAATGAAAAGAAGTGAAATTGACAGGAGTAAATTATCTCCGATGATGAAACATTATGTAGAATTAAAAGATAAATACGAGGATACAATAATATTATATAGACTTGGTGACTTCTACGAAATGTTTTTTGAAGATGCTGAAGAAGTGGCTCATGCTTTAGAACTTACACTTACTGGTAAAAATGCTGGACTTGATGAGAGAGTTCCAATGTGTGGTATACCACATCATACCGCTGAAGTATATATTGATAAACTAATAAAAAAAGGATATAAGGTTGCTATATGTGAACAATTAGAGGATCCAAAGACCGCTAAAGGGATAGTAAAAAGAGATATTGTTGAAGTAATATCTTCTGGTACAGTAATTAATACTAATTCTTTAAATGAAAAAGAAAATAACTATATAGGATGTTTATATGACTTTTCTTATGGCTTTGTTCTTACTTATTCAGATATTACGACAGGAGAAGTATATAGTGAATTACTTACTAATAATATTGATGATGTAATATATAAAATATTATCTTTAGATATTAAAGAATTAATTGTAAATGAACTTATTAATAAAGTATTATTATCTAAGATAAGAAGTTTAAAAATACCTGTTACTATACAAAATGAATTATTAAATGATAAATATCAAAATATTTATCAAAATATTGGTGATGCGAGAATTGTTAATTCTATTAAGTTACTACTATATTATTTAGATGTATTACAAAAAAGAAATCTATCACACTTCCAAGAAGTTGTTATTAAAGAAAAAGAACAATACTTAGAGATGGATATTCATACAAAGAGAAATCTAGAACTTACAGAATGTCTAAGGACTAAAGAGAGAACTTATTCGTTACTTTGGCTATTAGATAATACAAAGACCGCAATGGGTAGTAGAAAACTTAAGTATTTTATTGAAAATCCATTATTAGATATTAATAAGATTAATAAAAGATATGATATAGTTAGTAAGTTACTTGAAGAGTTTATTTTGGCAGAAGAACTTAGAAATGATTTATATGAAGTGTATGACTTAGAAAGATTATGTGGTAAATTATCTTTTGGTTCTGCAAATGGTAAAGACTTATTACAATTAAAAGCTTCTTTAAAAGTACTTCCTAGTATTAAGGAAAAACTAGAAAAAATAGGTTTTTATGAAAAGATTACTACAATGAGTGATCTATACGATTTATTAGAAAAGTCTATATATGAAGAACCTCCTAATACGATAAAAGAAGGATATTTAATTAAAGATGGATATTCTAGTGAACTTGATGAACTTAAAGATTTAAGTAGAGGTGGAAAAGACTTTATTAGTAGATTTGAAACTGAAGAGAGAGAAAGAACTGGTATTAAAGGTTTAAAAGTTGGTTTTAATAAAGTTTTTGGTTATTATATAGAGATTAGTAAATCATATTTAAATATGGTTACTGATGATATGGGCTATATTAGAAAACAAACTTTGGCTAACTGTGAAAGATTTATTAATCCAATATTAAAAGAAAAAGAAGATTTAATATTATCTAGTGAAGATAGAATTATTAATTTGGAATATAATTTATTTATAGAAATTAGAGATAAATGTAAGGAATATATTCCAGAACTTCAGAGAACTGCTAAAGTAATTAGTGAAATAGATGTGCTTAGTTCTTTTGCTCTAGTTAGTGAAAAATATAATTATGTTAGACCTATGATTACTAATAGTAATGAGATAAAAATACTTAATTCAAGACATCCAGTAGTAGAAAGAGTATTAAAAGGAGAAGAGTATGTACCTAATGATATAGTTATGGATAATAATACAGATATTCTTTTAATTACTGGTCCTAATATGGCAGGTAAATCTACTTATATGAGACAACTTGGTATTATTGCTATAATGGCCCAGATAGGATGCTTTGTACCTGCTGAAGAAGCAACACTTCCTATATTTGATAAGATATTTACACGTATTGGTGCTTCTGATGATTTAGTTAGTGGTGAGTCAACATTTATGGTAGAAATGATGGAAGCTTCGAGAGCTATTAAGTATGCTACAAGAAACAGTTTAATACTTTTTGATGAATTAGGTAGAGGAACTGCTACTTTCGATGGTATGAGCCTAGCCCAAGCTATCTTAGAATATGTAGCTAATAAAATTAAATGTAAGACACTTTTCTCAACGCATTATCATGAACTTACTGATATGGAAAAGACTATTCCTAATTTAAAAAATAAACACGTTTCAGCAGTAGAAGAAGATGGTAATATTACTTTTTTACATAAAGTAAAAGATGGCTCTGTAGATAAGAGTTATGGTATTAATGTCGCTAAACTTGCAGGACTTCCTGATGAGGTAATAGATAGAGCAAGTGGCATACTAAATATATATGAAAATAAAGAAAAGAAAACAGATACTATTATACAAACAACACTTCCACTTAATTTTGATGATAAAAAGAGTGAAGTAGAAGAAGATGTTAAAAATATTGATATTTTGAATATTACACCAATTGAAGCAATAAATATATTAAGTAAACTTAAAGAAAAAGTTAAATAGATATTGTATAATATTTAAAAATATTTTATACTATGGTTAGGTGAGATGAATGAAAAAAATGAATAGAAAAGGATTTACTCTAATAGAGTTACTTGCAGTACTTGTAATACTTGTTGTTATTATGGCTATTGCTATACCAAGTGTTACTTCTTCAATTGAAAGAAGCAAAAATAAAGAAAAAACTATGAAGATTAAACTTATAGAATCTGAAGCAGAATTATATATTGATAGACATAGTGGCACTACGACTACAATTACAATTACTATTCCTACTTTGATTAAGAATGCAAAGAGTACACTTAAAGCAAGCGATATAACAGATCCTAATAATTCTAAGAGAACATTATGTGGAACTGTTACTTGTCAAAATAAGACTTGTACCTTTGCTGAAGAAAAAGATATAAATACAAATAATGAAAGTACTTACTGTATTAAAATCACTTCATAGTAAATAGATAGAAATGAGAATGAGAATGATAAAATGAAAATAATATTAATTAAATATGGTGAATTAACTACTAAAAAGGATAATAGAAAGTTATTTATAAATATTCTTTATAATAATATTAAGAGAGCATTAGAAAATTATAATGTTAAAATAATTAAAAATAGGGTAAGAATGTTTATTGAAACTGATGATAATATTGATGAAATAGTGGATATTCTTAAGAATATATTTGGTATTCATAGTATAGTTATAGCTACTAGAGTGAATACTAATATTGAAGAAATAGAAAAAGAAGTATTAAATATTGCAAAAGATACAAAATTCAATACTTTTAAAGTAGAAACTGATAGAGCAGACAAGTCTTTTCCTATACCTAGTATGGATTTTAGTAGAAGGATTGGGGCTTTAATACTTAAAAATATTGATAATATTAAGGTTGATGTACATAATCCAGAATATTTATTAAAAATTGAAATAAGAGAGGATTATACATATATATATCATAAAGAAATAAGTGCTTCTGGTGGCTATCCTGTTGGAGTAGCTGGCAAAGGGCTTCTTATGTTATCAGGAGGAATTGATTCCCCAGTGGCAGCTTATTTGGCAATGAAGAGGGGAATCAAGGTAGAATGTGTGTATTTTGAGTCTCCACCACATACTAGCATAATGGCTAAGAATAAGGTAAAAAAATTAGTAGAGCTTCTTACAAAATATGAACCTTCTATAACATTACATGTTATAAAATTTACTGATATTCAGGAAGCAATATATAAAAATATTGATCCTACATATATGATAACCATTATGCGTAGAATGATGTATAGAATAAGTGAAAAACTAATGGAAAAGAATAACTTACTATGTCTTATTAATGGTGAGTCAGTAGGTCAAGTTGCAAGTCAAACTCTTACTAGTATGAGAGTAATTAATGCTGTTACTAATAAACCTGTTATTAGACCAGTAGCATGTTTAGATAAATTAGAAATTATTGATATATCTAAAAAAATTGGCACTTATGAAACTTCTATTCTTCCGTATGAAGATTGCTGTACAATATTTTTACCTAAACATCCAGTTATTAATCCAGATATTGATAAAGCAGTTCTTTATGAGAAAAGTTTTGATTATGAAAGTTTAATTACTGCTGCGATAGAAAATGAAGAAGTTATTAAAATAAGTAATAAGAAAAAAGATTTTGATATTTAAGTAAGAGTAAAAATATAATTACTCTTATTTTGCTAATATAGTTAATTTTTTATAGTAAAAATTACCATTAATTTAAATGTATGAAATTGTTAATATTTCACAACCTATTAGTGTAGGAGGTGAAAATAATGAGTAACAATACAAATAGTAAGATGGTAGTTCCAGGAGCTAAACAAGCTATCGAAAGAATGAAATATGAAATAGCTAACGAATTTGGTGTTAATTTAGGACCAGATACAACTTCAAGAGCTAATGGATCAGTTGGTGGAGAAATCACTAAGAGATTAGTTCAATTAGGACAAAACCAAATCAGTGGTTCAAATTACCAAGCTAAATAGTTAATTTTAAGTATAAAAAAAGTCTCATGATATAGATGAGGCTTTTATTTTTTTATTGTTTATTCTTTTTGGTGTAAAGTTAGGATTAAAAAAATAAAAAGAGACTGACCCCCTAAGGAACAGTCTCCCAAAAAGAATAAAAAGGGGTTGGCTAGTGTGATACTAGCACCAATTCGCCTAATATCGAACTGGTGATTAATATAATAAACGAAGTTGGGTATTTTGTCAACCCTAAAATTAAAAAAAATAAAAAAATATTTTAAATATTGTTATTATTAAAAAAATATGGTATTATTTTATTAGAAATAGAGGAGTTAAATATGAAGAAAGCAAAATTAGTAGGAACAATATTTGGAGTTATTTTATTTATAGCATTGATTGCTGGCTTTACTTATGCATGGGTATCATGGCAGAGTGATGATATTAATATAAGTGGAACAGCAGATTGTTTTGACATTGATTATGGAATAAGTCAGCAAATAGGAAGTGCTAGTACAAAGGGAAGTCTAGAAATGGCTAGTTCTTATACTGAAGGATTATCCGCAAAAGTTAGTTTGGCTCTTAAATCTACTTGTACTAATGTAGCTGGTACTGCGACACTTTATTTAAATACAAGTTCTGCAAGTTCTAATATTTTAAAGGGTGCCCTTAAATATATAGTTCTTAAAGATAGTGCCGTAGTTGGTACTGGAGTAATTAATACTAGTAAGAAAATTACTTTAGTAAGTGATATAGATGTCAGTAGTACAACACCAGTTACATATACTGTATATGTATGGTTAGATGGTTCTATTGCAGATAATTCTTATGCTAATTTAAGTTATAATGGTTATATATCTGCTGAAGCTGTATCTAAATAGAATTTGCTTATATATAGTAGATATGACTGATATATTGTTTTTAGACTTTAGGCTAAAAACAACACTTCAAGATTACAAGCTTGAAGTGAATTAAAATATGATAAAATAAGACAAAAAGCAATATAATACTTGCTTTTTTATTCTTTTAAGTGTAAACTATTTATTAGGAGGAAGATTGTTATGGCAAATCAAAGTTCAAAAAATAAAAATACAAAAAAAGTGAATAATAAAGGTGGTCAAAATAAAAATACTAATAAACAAAATGTAAAGAAAGAAGCAGTAAAAAAAGTAGATACTAAAGCAAGTGTTAAGAAGGATACTGCTAAAAAAGTAGAAACTAAAAATACTGTACATGAAGAAGTTAAGATAAAAGAAATAGCTCCAAAGGTAGAAGAAAAAAAGATTGAAAAAGTAGTTAAAGAAAAGAAGAGTTTTTCTCTAACTTCAAAGCAAAAAGATTTAATATTAATTCTTTTAGTAGTAGTTCTTTTAGTAGTTGCACTATTTGTTACTATGAAAAAGACTCCTAAACTAGATATAGAATTACCAGTAGCTTTAGAGGGAGAAGCAGGATTTACAGAAATTACATATTCTGAGTATGAAGAAAAAATGAATACTGAAGCTCCATTCTTAGTAGTAATAGTAAGAGATGGATGTGGCTACTGCGAAATGTATGAACCTATACTTAAAGAAGTAGCAGATGAATATAAACTTCCTATTTATTATATAAATATGACTAATTTAAATAATGATGAGTATACTGCTCTTGGAACATCTAATTCTTACTTAAAGAAGAACCAAGGTAAATGGGGAACTCCAACTACATTATTTATGTATGGTAGTACAGTAGTTGATTCTATACCTGGATATGTTGATAAAGATAAATTTGTTGACTTTGTAAAAGAAAACTTTAAAGTAGAGGTATAAAACAATGAACCAAGATATATATTTAGGGGCTAAAGAGTTTAAAAGAAAATATCCTAAAACTATAGCATTTAGGTTAAAAGCTCATGCTAAAGTGGCTAGTAAATTTGTTGGTGATGATGAACAAGTAAAGTATGTATTTGTAGCTCAAAAGAACTTTAAAAGTTATGAAATATGTAATACTAATATAGTGGTGCTTACTGACAAAAGATTGATTGTGGCTACGAAGAGATTACTATTTGGATACTTTTATAGAGTAATTACACCAGATATGTTTAATGATTTAACTATTAAAACAAATATTATTTGGGGTAAAGTTATTATTGATACTATAAAAGAAAAAGTTATTCTTTCAAATATTGATCCTAATGCTCTACCTGAGATAGAGGAAAATGTATCTAATGTTATGATGGAAGAAAAGAAAAAATATATACAAAGAGAAAGTGAAGTAAAAGAGTAAGCTTTCTCTTTATTTTAAGGGTGGTACTATGAAAATTGAAAAATATGAGTTTACTAAGAAGAATAATTATAATATTTATTTATCTAATGGTGAAATAATTACTTTGAATGAGAGAGTTATTACTAAGAATGAACTTTTATTAAAGAAAGAGATTGATAAAGAGTTATATAGTAAGCTAATACATGATAATAATGTTTGTGAGGCTTTTGATACTGGTGTTAAATATATTACTATTAGACTTAGAAGTATTAAGGAAATGAGAGATTATTTACTTAAGAAAGGATATTTATCTGATGTAGTTAATGAGGCTATTCAGAGTCTAATTAGTAATGGTTATTTAGATGACGATAGATTTACTAAGGCTTATATTAAGGATAAAATGACTTTTACTTCGAAAGGGGATTATAAGATTAGAATGGAACTTAGTAGTCTTGGTATAGATAATAGTATAATAGATAATAATATTTTAATGATAGATAATGATATGCTTATTAATAAAATGAAAAAAATTATTGATAAAGATATTAAGAGTAATAAGAAATATAATGGTAGTGAACTTAGAAATAAGATATATAATCATTTGATTAGTCAAGGTTATAGTAAAGAAAAGGTAATAAATGTTATTAATACTTATAATTTCTAGTATAAAATGTTAATTATTAGTAAAAATATAAATGGAGGGATAAAATGAAAAAAATAGTTTCTTTGTTTATATTTTTATTATTACTTGTGGGTTGTTCATTATCTAATAGTCCTACTTCAAAGGTTGAAGAACTTTTAAGTAAATATCAAACTTTGGATAGTGATATTAAGAGTGGTATTGATGATGTATTAAAGGAAGAGAATCTTAATGATTCTCAGAAGGAAAGATACCGAAAGGTCATTGAAAAACAGTATAGAAATTTAGCTTATGAAGTTAAGGATGAAAGAATAGATGGAGATATTGCCACTATTACGGTGGAGATTGAAGTTATTGATTATAAAAAACAAGTTAATGATACTAATAATTATTATCAAGGAAAGACTGATTATACAGTTGAAGACTATAACAATACTAAACTGGATAAGTTAGAGAAGGCTAAAGATAAGGTTAAATATACTATTGACTTTGAAGTGAAAAAAGATAGTAATGGTAATTGGAAATTATCTTCACTTAGTAATGATACTATTAAGAAAATACAGGGAATGTATTAATTAATAGTTTCTTTTTGTTTTAGAATATGATAAAATTAGTATGGTGATAGACATGAATAGAAATGAAGATTTGACTAGAGTCTTTGATAGAACTTGGAAGGCTAATCATAATAATGATGTTAAAGAAGCAAGGGCTAAAGAAAAGAAATTTTGGAATAAGATGTTTAATGTTAAGGAAAGTAATACCTCTAGTAGAGGGGTTATAACTCCTGGTGAACAAGTGGGTAATCTGCAGAGAAATATGAATAGTGCTGCTGATTTTCAGAAAAGAAATAATATTAATAATATAGTAAAGAAGTGGAAGTAATGGTAGATTTATATAAATATGAAAATGAATTATATGATAAAGGATTAAATTTTATTGGGGGAGTAGATGAGGTCGGAAGAGGACCACTGATTGGTAGCGTGGTAGCGGCCTGTGTTGTGCTTCCACGTGATTTTGTACTTGAGGGACTTACGGATTCAAAGAAATTATCTGAGAAGAAGAGAGATGAATTTTATAAAGTTATTGAGGATAAAGCTATTGCTATTGGTATTGGGATTGTAGATGAAAAAAAGATAGATGAAGTTAATATTTATGAGGCTACTAAAATAGCAATGAAAGAGGCTATTAAAAATACGGGCATTAAACTTGATCATGTACTTATTGATGCAATGCCTCTTGATATTGATGTAGCTACGACAAGTATTATTAAGGGAGATGCTAAATCTATTTCAATAGCAGCGGCTTCAGTAATTGCAAAGGTTACTAGGGATAAGATGATGTATGATCTTGATAAGATTTATCCTATGTATGATTTGGCTCATAATAAGGGTTATGGTACAAAGAAACATATTGAGGCTATTAAGAAGCATGGTATTACTAAATATCATAGATTAAGTTATAAACCTGTTTCTGATTATAAGGATAAAGTTAATGATATAGAAAAAGAATTATCTGTGAGTTAGATAATTCTTTATTTTATTCCAAAGTCTTCATCTTCAACTTCGATTTGTTTTAGTATTTCTTCAGTAGTTGTAAAACCTGCGATTACTTTGAATAGTCCATCTTGAAGCATTGTAATAACATCTTTGTTATATACTAGGTGTCTCAACTGTTCTTTTCGCATACCTGCACTTATGGCATCTCTTATATCTTGATTGATAAGTAGTACTTCTTGAAGGGCTATTCTTCCTTTATAACCATGACTACAATGAGGACAACCTGAAGTATTCGCTTCATATACTTCGTTTATATCAAGACCTAATACTGTTTTAAAGAGATTTTTCTCTGTAATTGTAACTGGTCTTTTCTTTTTACAATTATCACATAGTTTTCTAGCTAACTTCTGGGATACTATGCCTGTTAGTGCTGAGGCAAGTAGGTATCTTTCAACATCCATATCTAGTAATCTTTCAATGGTATTTAATGAATTGTTAGTGTGGATTGTAGATAGTACTAAGTGTCCTGTGATTGATGCTCTTACCGCTATTTGGGCTGTTTCGGAGTCTCTTATTTCTCCAATCATAATGATATTAGGGTCTTGTCTTAAGATACTTCTTAATACTGTTGCAAAGTCTAGACCAATATCACTATTTACTTGAACTTGGTTAACTCCTTTTATATCCATTTCTACGGGGTCTTCTACTGTTATTAGGTTAGAACCTTCAACATTTAGTTTTTGCAAGAAGGAATATAGGGTAGTTGATTTACCTGTACCGGTAGCACCAGTTACTAGTATTATTCCATTTGGAAAGCCAAGCATCTTTATTACTTTGTTATAGTTTGTTTCACTAAAACATAAATATTCAATACCTTTTAAACTCATGGAATAGTCCATAATTCTTATAACTATTTTTTCGCCTCTTTTAGTAGGTAATGATGATACTCTGAGGTCTAGTTCTCTTCCTTTTATGGTATCTTTTATACCACCATCTTGAGGTAATCTTGTTTCGGTTATATTCATACCAGCCATTATTTTTATTCTGGTAGTAACATTTTGTTTTATTTCTTTTGGTAAGAAAAATTGATCTCTTAAAATACCATCTATTCTAATTCTTACGGTTATACCTTCATCAGTAGGGTCAAAGTGAATATCTGATGCTCCTAAATCTACGGCAGTTATGATAATCATATTAACAGCATCAACTACTGGTATTTTGGTAAAGTCGATGTTTCTACTATTGGCTAGATTTGGTTGAGTATTTATATTAGGTTGTTTAGGCTGTATATTTGGAATACTATTCATATTAGAACTAGGTTTTTGACTATTTGTCATCATATTTTTATTTTGCTGAATAGGGGTTCCAGCATTTGGCATGCTATTTGGAACTACATTCATATTGTTTGGTTTATTACTGATATTAGACTGCATAGTACTGTTATTATTCATAGTATTCCTCTCCCTTTTTGTTCTTTTCTTTTTAAAAAGACTAGATTTTATTCTATAATTATTATATAATAAACTTAAGTAAATATCAATAGTAAATGGGTGATAAAATGAAATTAAATAGAAAGGGTTTTATGTTAGCAGAGGTAGTTGTATCTGCTTCAGTAGTAGCGGTTGTTCTTGTTACTATGTATATTGGTATTAATAGAATGACTGCGGCTTATGATAAGAGAAATAGATATTATGATTTGGATGCTCAAGAACTTGCTATGGTGGTTAATGATACTATAAGAAAAAATGGTAGTAGTGTTACTTTTGATAATAGCGGTATTTTACTATCTGGACAGATTAATTCAATGTATTCAGAAACAAAAGAATTGTTTGACTTATATAAAAATAATTTAGAATATAATAATAATGTTTATATTGTTAAAGATAAAAATGGATTTAATAAATTAAAAGATTCTGGTATAAATCAGTCGTTTAAGGATTATATTGATTATTTTGTTAGTAAAACAAGTTTTGATGAAGAATATTCTTATTTTGTAGTGGTAGAATTAGAAAAGGGTAGTGACTACTATTACTACACATTGAAGGTGAAATAATATGAAGAAGTTAAATAGAAAAGGGTATATGACCGTAGAAATTATTATTGCTTCAGTGATTGCTTTTTCAATAGCATTCTTTTTGATGGAAATAACTATGAAACTAGTGGATGTTACTGATAATGAGTATGTTAGTACTAATTTTATGACTGATAAAGCACTTGTTATGAATAATATTAGAAAGAATTTGAAGAAAGATATTACTGAATACGAAGAGATTGATAGTATAAAGTGTAATGGCAATTATTGTGAGATTTATTTTGTACGCTCTGGGGGAGATACGGAAGCAAGAAGAATAGTTATTGATAATGAACATAGTATAATTAAATATACTGAAAATTTAGAAAATGGTACTGTAATTTATTCAAAGACACTTGATAGTGGTATGAGTAATATGTCATTGACCGGTGGCATCAGTGGCTCTTATGCTTATTTTCAAATTAAGAGTGAGAATATTTTTAGTGATGAGGATTATAATATAAATATTGTTATATATAATGGATAATTCGACAAAATATTTAATTAAATAGGTATAAAATATTTTTGGTGATAAAATGAAAAAGTTATTGAAGAAAATATTTTTACCTATTTTTTTGTCGGTGTTATGTGGATTTTTATGTGGTAAGTTAATGTTTAGTATTTATGAAGATAAAGAGAAGAATATACTTACTTCGAATGTTATTTATTTACTTGAAGATACTTCTTATAATGATTATAATACGATGAAGAGTAGTTTTGTTAGTAATAACTATATTTATTATGAAGAGAATGGTAAATATAATACGGTTATAGCTATGACTAAGAATAGGGATAATATTGATAAGATAGAGAAGGCTTATAATAAAGATTTTAAGGTAGTAGAGTATTTAATTAGTGATGAAGAGATTAATAATAAACTTGATGAATATGATAAAAATATAGGTAATACTAGTGATAATAATGAGATAAAACTACTAGTGGAAGAATTAAATGGTATTTATAAGGGGAGAGATGATATAAAAATGGTTAAAATTAGTTGACAATTTGATAAAATTAATATAAAATTATATTTAGCAACGGAGTAGTACTCAAGAGGCTGAAGAGGCGCCCCTGCTAAGGGTGTAGAGTGGGAAACTGCTGCGAGAGTTCAAATCTCTCCTGCTCCGCCATTATGAATATAAAGTCCGTAAGGGCTTTTTTCTTATATTAGGAGGTGATAATATGTTTAAAGAAGAACTTTCTTTAGTACCACATTTACCTGGGTGTTATCTTATGAGAAATAAGGATAATATTGTTATATATGTTGGTAAGAGTAAGAATTTGAAGAATAGACTTAGTTCATACTTTCAAAGAGAGCATACTGGTAAGACGATGATGTTAGTTAGAGAGATTGATCATTTTGAATATATTATTACTAATACTGAGATGGAAAGTCTATTACTGGAAATTAATCTTATTAAGAAATATAATCCTAAGTATAATATTTTATATAGAGATGATAAGTCTTATCCATATATTGAACTTACTGATGAGAAAGTACCCACTCTTAAGATTACTAGGAGAATTAATGCTAAGAAGATTAAGAATAATTTATTTGGTCCTTATCCTAATGTAGGGGCAGCGAAGAGAGTAGTAGAAATACTTAATAGAATATATCCTCTTAGAAAGTGTAGAACTTACGAAAAGAGAGAATGTTTATATTATCATATAGGAGAGTGTCTTGGGTACTGCGTGCATAATGTAGATGAAGATAAGATTAAAGAGATGAAGAGTGAGATTGTTTCTTTTTTGAATGGTAATACTAAAATATTAACTGATAGACTTAAAGAAAAGATGTATAGTTATTCTGAGAAAATGGATTATGAGAAGGCTATGGAATATAAGGAACTTCTTGATTATATTAATATTACTACTGAGAAACAAAAGGTTGATTTGGATAGTAAGGTTAATACTGATATAGTGGGTTATTATACTAAGGATAATTATATTAGTATTCAGATTCTTTTTGTTAGAGGAGGTAAACTTCTTGATAGAAATAGGGTTATATTTCCTATGGTAACTACTGAAGAAGAGGAATTATCTAATTATTTACTTGATTTTTATAGTAAGAATGTATCGATACCTAAAGAGGTATTAACTCCTGATAACGTGGATAATGAGGCTTTTAGTGGGATATTTAACATTAAGTTTATTACTCCTGTTAAGGGAGATAAGAAAAGAATATTAGAACTTGCTTATGATAATGCTAGAATATATTATGAAGAACAAATGACTTATATTAAGAGAGATGAAGATAAGATAGAGGATGCTCTTAATGAACTTAAGAGTAAACTTAAATTAGATAAAGTAGATAGAATTGAATTATTTGATAATTCTAATTTATTTGGTAGTTTTAATGTATCTGGTATGGTAGTGTTTATTATGGGTAAACCTTCTAAAAATGATTATCGTAAGTTTAAGATTACTAATGATAAGAATGATGATTATGGGACAATGAGAGAGGTTATTTATAGGAGATATTTTAGAGTACTTAAAGATAATCTTGAAAAACCTGATTTGATTATTGTAGATGGTGGTGTTGGTCAGATACATGTAGCTAGAGAGGTTATAGAGAGCCTTGGTCTTGATATTCCAGTAGCGGGTCTTAAGAAAGATGATACTCATAGTACTAATATGTTATTAGGACTTGAACCTCTTACTGAGATTATGATTGATAAGAGAAGTAATTTGTTTATGTTACTTACTAGGATGCAGGATGAGGTACATAATTTTACTATTAGTTATCATAAGAATATTAGAAGTAAGGGAGCACTATCTAGTATACTTGATAATATTGATGGAATAGGAGAAGTTAGAAAGAATAAACTTCTTAAGAAATATAAAACTATTACTAAGATGAAAGAGGCTAGTACTGAAGAATTAGAGGAGATACTTCCTCATGATACTGCGGTTAAGTTTAAAGAATTTTTGGATAGTTATGAGTAATCACTCTAAGCCTAGGTCTTAGAGTGTCATTTATAGCCTAAGGTCTATAAATGATATATCTACATATCTATTATATATAAGCTATATGTATATATTTAGAATTAAAAAGATATATAAAGTTAGTTTTTGGGAAGAAAATGAGAAAAAATCTCTTAAATTATTGACAAAAGCATAAAATAATAGTAAAATCATAATCGGTACATTTTGTTGGAGGGTATTAGGTATTGGGAACACTTAAGACCTGAAGATAACTTTTAAAAATATGAAGGAGAATAGAAATGAAAAGCACATTTATGCAAAGTAAAGAAACAGTTAACAGAACTTGGTATGTTATTGATGCTAAAGATATTCCTCTAGGAAGAGTTGCTAGTAAAGCTGCTGTTATATTAAAAGGAAAACACAAAGTAACATACACTCCTCATGTTGACTGTGGTGACTATGTTATCATTGTTAATGCTGATAAAGTAGCTTTAACTGGTAACAAATTAGAGGATAAAATTTATTATGATCACTCTAGATATGTTGGTGGTCTAAGAGAAAGAACTGCTAAAGAAATGAGAGCTAACTATCCAGTAGAGATGGTTGAAAGAGCAGTAAAAGGAATGCTTCCACATAATAGACTTGGAAGAGAAATGTATAAGAAATTATTTGTGTATGCTGGTGAAGATCACAAACATGCTGCACAACAACCTAAAGTATTAGAAATGGGAGGTAACAAATAATGGCTAAAGAAAAGAGAAGTTTCTATGGAACTGGTAGAAGAAAAGGATCTGTGGCTAGAGTTACTTTAACTCCTGGTACTGGTAAGATTACTGTTAATGGTAGAGATGTTCAAGAATATATGCCTTATGAGGTATTAGTAATGGATTTAAAACAACCATTAGTAGTAACTGGTAATGAAAATACTTTCGATGTAGTTGCTGAAGTTACTGGTGGTGGATTCTCAGGTCAAACTGGTGCTATCAGACTTGGTATTACTAGAGCATTACTTGTTTATGATGCTGGAAATGAAACTAATGAAGATTCATATAGAAAAGTTCTTAAAGCTAATGGATTTATAACTAGAGATCCAAGAGTTAAAGAAAGAAAGAAATATGGTCTTAAAGGTGCTAGAAGAGCTCCACAATTTAGTAAGAGATAATTTGAAAGAGGTTACATTTATTGTGACTTCTTTTTGTATATATTTATGGCTTATATATAATAGATATGTAGATATACTATTTATAGACTTTAGGCTATAAATAGCACTGGAAGACTATAGGCTGAAAGTGAATAAAAAAAGATGTAAATAATAAGTAAACTAAAGGCAATATTATTGCCTTTTTATTTTTATTTTGTTATTATATTAAAGTGAGGTGAAAGATAAATGACAAAATATGTTTATTTGTTTACAGAAGGTAATGCAGATATGAGAAACCTTCTTGGTGGTAAAGGTGCTAACTTAGCGGAAATGACAAATATTGGTTTGCCAGTTCCACAGGGATTTACTATTACTACTGAAGCTTGTACTAAGTACTATGAAGATGGACGTACAATTAATGATGAAATTCAAAGCCAAATTAATGAGTATATTGTTAAGATGGAAGAGATTACAGGAAAGAAATTTGGAGATAAAGAAAATCCATTATTAGTTTCTGTTAGAAGTGGTGCTAGAGCTAGTATGCCTGGTATGATGGATACTATTCTTAATTTAGGTTTAAATGAAGAAGTAGTTAATGTTCTTGCAGAAAAGTCTAATAATCCTAGATGGGCTTGGGATTGTTATCGTAGATTTATTCAAATGTATTCTGATGTTGTTATGGAAGTTGGTAAGAAATACTTTGAACAATTAATCGATAAGATGAAAGAAGAAAAGAATGTTAAGTTAGATGTTGAACTTACTGCTGATGATTTAAAAGAATTAGCTAGAGAGTTTAAAGAAGAATATAAAACTAAAATTGGTGTAGATTTCCCTGATGATCCAAAAGAACAATTAATGGGTGCTATTAAGGCTGTATTTAGATCTTGGGATAATCCACGTGCTAATGTTTATCGTAGAGATAATGATATTCCATATTCTTGGGGAACTGCTGTTAATGTTCAATCAATGGCATTTGGTAATATGGGAGATGATTGTGGTACAGGTGTTGCTTTTACAAGAGATCCTGCTACTGGTGAAAAAGGTTTATTTGGTGAATTCTTAACTAATGCACAAGGTGAAGATGTTGTTGCGGGTGTTAGAACTCCGATGAAGATAACTGAAATGGCTGATAAGTTCCCAGAGGCTTTTGAAGAGTTTAAGAAGGTATGTGCTACTTTGGAAGAACACTACCGTGATATGCAAGATATGGAATTTACTGTAGAACATGGTAAATTATATATGTTACAAACTAGAAATGGTAAGAGAACGGCGCAGGCTGCTTTAAAGATTGCTTGTGATTTAGTTGATGAAGGCATGAGAACTGAAGAAGAGGCTGTATTAATGATTGATCCTAGAAACTTAGATACATTATTACATCCACAGTTTGATAGTAAGGCAATAAAAGCTGCTACTCCAGTAGGAAAAGGACTTGGTGCTTCTCCTGGCGCTGCTTGTGGTAAGATTGTATTTACCGCTGAAGATGCTGCTACTTATGGTATCGGTGGTAAAGGAGAAAAAGTTGTACTAGTTAGACTTGAGACTTCTCCTGAAGATATTACCGGTATGAAAGCTGCTCAAGGTATTTTAACAGTACGTGGTGGTATGACAAGTCATGCTGCAGTTGTTGCTCGTGGTATGGGTACTTGCTGTGTATCTGGATGTGGTGATATTATCATGAATGAAGCTAAGAAAGAATTTACTTTAGCTGGTAAGGTATACCATGAGGGAGATGTTATCTCTATTGATGGTACTACTGGTAATATTTATGATGGCGCTATTCCAACAGTTGATGCTACTATTGCAGGTGAATTTGGCCGTGTTATGGCATGGGCTGATAAGTATCGTAAGCTTGGTGTTAGAACTAATGCTGATACTCCTAAAGATACTAGAAAAGCAATTGAACTTGGTGCTGAAGGTATTGGACTATGTCGTACTGAGCATATGTTCTTTGATGAAGAGAGAATATTTAACTTAAGAAGAATGATTTTATCTGAAACAGTTGAAGATAGAGAAAAATATTTAAGTTTATTAATTCCATATCAAAAAGGTGACTTTAAAGAAATGTATAAGGAATTAAAAGGACTACCAATGACAGTTCGTTATATTGATCCACCACTTCATGAGTTTATTCCTAAAACAGAAGCTGAAATGAAAGAACTTGCTGAAGCTATGGGAATGACTGTAGAACATATTATTGATGTATGTAATGAATTACATGAATTTAACCCAATGATGGGTCATAGAGGATGTCGTTTAGCAGTTACTTATCCAGAAATTGCTAGAATGCAAACTCGTGCTTTAATGGAAGCTGCTATTGAAGTTCATGAAGAAGAAGGATATGATATTGTTCCTGAGATTATGATTCCACTTGTTGGTGAAGTTAAAGAGTTAAAGTATGTTAAGGATATAGTAGTAGAGACTGCTGAACTTGTTAAGAAAGAAAAAGGTTCTGACATGGAATATCATATTGGTACTATGATTGAAATACCAAGAGCTGCTCTTACTGCTGATGCAATTGCTACTGAGGCTGAATTCTTCTCATTTGGTACTAATGATTTAACACAAATGACATTTGGTTTCTCTAGAGATGATGCTGGTAAGTTTTTAGGAGCCTACTATGAAAAGAAGATTTATGAACAAGATCCATTTGCTAAATTAGATCAAGTTGGTGTTGGTCAATTAGTTAAGATGGCTGCTGAAAAAGGTAAGGCTACAAGACCAAATATTAAACTTGGTATATGCGGAGAACATGGTGGAGATCCATCTAGTGTTGAATTCTGTCATAATATTGGATTAACTTATGTTTCTTGCTCACCATTTAGAGTACCTATAGCTAGACTTGCTGCTGCTCAAGCCGCTATTAAAGCTAGTAAATAATCATATTAATATAAAAGAACTTAGATATAATAGTTATCTAGGTTCTTTTTTTGTGAAGAAAAATATGTAAAAAAAGAAAAAATGCAAGAAAAAGAACAAAATATGAAATATTCGATGAAGAATACTATGATTGGAATTTGAACTATGAAACAGTAAATCAGATAATATAATATTTAAAATGTATGGTATAATTTTATTAGATGGAGTGATTATAATATGAGTAAAATTAATTCGAAAGACTATGTCGTTTTAGATGTTGAAACAAATGGTTTATCATCATTAAAACATGATCTTTTATCTATATCTATTTATAAACCAGATGACAATAAAATCTATGATAGATTCTTACCTCTTGAATTAAATAGTTTTGTGGAAACATATTGGATAAATGGTATAGATGAAGATATGCTATCTGATAAAACACCTTTAACTCAAGAAGAATTTGATAAACTAGTTAATGATTTTGAACTTGATAGAAGAACAATATTAACTTATGGAAGTATTGATGAAAAATTTATAAAGAACTATTTAAAAAGAAAAAAAATTAATGGATTTGAAAAATTAAATTTTTATAATTTTAAACATAATATTATTTCAAGTAAATTCTCAGAAGGGAATATTACAAAAGATAATTTATGTAGAATGTATAATGTTGGTAATATTCAAGATATACATTCAGGACATGATGATTGCCTACTTGAATGGCAATTATTTAGAAAAATATATAATAAATTTTTACTAATAGTGTCTAATAATGTGTATGAGTTGAGTGATAAATACATAGTTCCAGTCAGTTATTTACAGTCATATAGTAATTTTAAATATTATATGGATATTCCAAAAGTATATATAAAAACAAGAACTATAAAAAAAATTAAGTTAAATAAAATGAAAATAACGAGATTTGATACTAATGTTAGTGGAATAAGCATAGAACATTTAATTAATACTATGTTAGATGTCAAAAAAGTCAGGTCGTGTGAATTTGAATTAAAAAATAAAAGTAATCTTACATTTGTTGGTCGTTTGCCTTCTGAGCTTGATGAAATACCTATTATTTTAAAGAATGATGGAACTGTTTTCACTTGGAAAGTAGAACATGAAAAATATATCAAAGCAGTTAATAAAACTACTGAACGATTAAAAACGCAAATCGAACCGCTTATAGAATATATCAAGACAGAAATATTTAATAATAAGTGTATTTTGTCTCAAGAATTAATTGTTGACAAAAGGTATAATATCCTATGCAAATGTGATCTATCTAATGAACATGCAGTATTAGAAATAAAGACGGGAAATAATTTGGATTTTGAAAAAATAAAACTGCAATTATATTGCGAGTCTAATAATAGACCTGTTTATGTCTTACATTTGGATTGGAATAAATTAGAATTTATAATTACAAAAATCGATTTTATTGATGAACTAGACTATTTTGAAATAAAAAGAAAAGATGATATAAAAAAGAGTACCAAAAAGTTTCAACAAAGACTTCCTAATAATGACTTACTTGTTTTAGAATATATTAATTCAAATTATCCTGTTAAATTAAAATGTTTAAAATGTAATAATGAGTGGATCTGTAGTTATAATAAAATATTATATAATCCAATATGTCCAAAATGTTTTCCTCAAAAGCATGTTACATTAGTAGAAAAAAAAGTAATGATTAAAGAAAGTGAAAAGATTAATTATGGTAAAAAATTTAGTGAAAAAATATTTTCTAAATCTAATGGTACGATAGAAGTATTAAAATACTATGGTTCAAAATCTAATGCAGAAGTTGGATGTTTAATATGCAATCATATATGGAAAATTAGAGCAGATCATTTATTAGATAGGTGTTATTGTCCAAATTGTAGAAAAAATAATAGGAAATAAAGTAAATTAATATTATAAAAATAATTAATATATAATATAAATTATTATAATATGATGAAAACTAATAAAAAATTGTTTTTAATAGAATTTAATTTGAATTAAGTTATTTAAAAAAAATTTATATTTGATATAATAATAAATTGTATGGAGGAATTATAAATGAATAAGAAGTATCTGTTAGTGACAATTTTTAGCTATTCATTATTAGGATGGTTATTATATTGTCTATTTACGACTGAGTCAAATACTTATGTTACTATGACATCAATATTTATTCCTGTATTAATAGGAGCAATAATTAAATATGATTCTGATACTAAAAAAAAAATAGCGAATATTATGAGCCATTATATCATTATATAAGAACATATTATGATGTGTTGTCACAGCCTCGTTCATATATGAATATTGGAAAAAAGCATGAAATGATAACTGAAATAACTCAAGATATTCTAAGGTTTCTAAATAATAATTTAAAATATTCATCAGAAAAAATAAATGAAAGGTTAGGGATAATATTATTTAACAAATATAAAAATCATGATAACAATGAATTTCAAGATGTATATGATACAAATAGTTTGATTCCGATGCTGATGAAGGAAATAATTGAAAATTATAATGTGATGTATTTTAATCATTTTTTAGCTAGAAGAATATGTATGTTTTCAAATCGCATATCCAAAGCAAATCATTTAATTTATATTTATTGCGATAGCTTTATTATGGATTTGGCTCGAAAAAAAGAGTGTGCCATTTCCTTGGCTGAATGTGTAGAAACCTATGATTATATTCAAAAATATAGAGAAAAAAATTATAAAAAATATTATAAGTTATATCATTTTTGTAAAAGAAACAAAAATAAAAATTATGAGGAAGTTATTTTAAAGTTGAATAAAAAATTTGGAATAAAAATTAAAAATATAAATTTTAATGAAGAAAAATAAAATGCTTTAATCTTGAGAAAATTTATTTTAAGTCTTATATTATAAGTAATGTGAAAAAGTTAATTGTAGATTGTTAATAATATGCTTCAGTGATATTATATACTGGAGTTAGACCAATAACACTTTTGCTTTCTTTGATAACATGCTATAATTGATATGTGAAAGATTAAAGATTAATTATTTTGAGGTAAGATGAAAAAATATAATGTGATTGTTGTTTTTGATAAAGATTTAAATAAAACATTAATGTGTAAAAGAACTAAAGAACCATATAAGGGTATGTTTAATTTAGTTGGTGGAAAAATTGAAAGAGAAAATGATGGACTTAATGAAGCGTATAGAGAATTAAATGAAGAAACTAATCTAACTAGTGAAGATATTTCTTTGATACATTTTATGAATATTGAATATGTTGTATTTGAAAAGTTGATTGAAGTTTATTATGGCATATTAAATAAGGAAGTTCGTTTAATAGAGGAAGTTAATAAGCTTGAATGGGTTAGTGTAAATGATAACTTTTTTGATATTAATAAATATGCTGGTGAAGGAAATATTGGTCATATAATTGAGGAAATTAAAATTAGTATGAATATGCATTAATTTACATATTCTTTTTAATAGCATTATTAATTATGTCACCGACTTTTTCTAGAGTATCTTTTGTTACGGGGGTATTTCCATTATTTATATGTGATTTCCATTCTTTGTTAAAAGTATAACTTCCATTGGTGCATAGAGTTTGGGCTATTAGCATTATCCAGTTACCAACAGCGTTCTGCTCGGTACTTGTTAAATTATCTATTAGAGCTAATCCTATGATAAAGGCTAGGGCAGTTAATGATTTATCTTCAATATTTTGATTGTTCATAGTAAATTTTATTCTTTTTTGCATAAATTAGTAGTGAAAGTATAAAAAAATATTGTTTTAGTAGTTGACACTAATCTCTAAAAATGGTATACTTATTTTGTTATTCAGAGAGCGGATGCTCTAACAACTGAATATGTACTATTTATGCTGATGGACCCTTAGCTCAGTTGGTTAGAGCATCCGGCTCATAACCGGGCGGTCGCAGGTTCGAGTCCTGCAGGGTCCACCACTAAATATTACGCGGGTGTGGCGAAATTGGCAGACGCGCTAGACTTAGGATCTAGTGGTTTATCCGTGGGGGTTCAAGTCCCTTCACCCGCACCAAATTGTATATTAAGAAGTTCAAAGTAAATTTGGACTTTTTTTAATACTTATTTACTCGAACCGCTTGACGCCGGTTTATGAGCTTGCACTATTAAACAAAAATCAATTTCAAACGAAATTGATTTTTATAAGGAGTTTTGATTATACTATAAATGGTGGTTTTTTTGTGTATTTTAAACAAAAATTATTTGGATTAAAGTTTAAGCCTTGAAAGCAAAAGAAGTATAAGTCTTTTAGATTATCAAACATAATATTTTTGTTATTCAATTTTAAACATAATAGATATTTTTCAATAAAATTCTGTTCTGGCAATTGATGAATTGGAGAAGAAATATATTTTTGTGCATACTCATTATTTGTATAAATTTTTTCTATTTTTGTTGCGGGTAGGTCTATTATTCCATTTATTCTACTATATAAAGTTCTTATTTTTTCTAATGTTATATAATAAACTGAATAGAAACTATCGTTATAAAGTAATGACTCCAAATCTTCAATTCTATTATTTATGGAAAAAATAGAAAACTTTTCTTTATCGGTAAATGAAGTGTTTATTTTTGTGCTATATAATTTTTGTGCATAATCTATTAATTCTTTTACTTTATTGTCTGTATCATATATGATTTTACATGTTGCAAATTTTGTTAGATGTGATGGATCGTTATTTTTAATTTCATTTTTTATTAACTCATAAATTCTTTTTATGTCTTGAATGAAATATTCTATTCTTACTCCATCAATATTTAAACTACCACAGTCTTGAGTATTATAGTTACTCTTTATTATCATAATATCTAAATCGGATAAGGTGGTATTTGTTCTTTTTACATAACTTCCATAAGCTATAATTCCAATATAGTCGCTTATATTTAAAACTTTACAAAAATTATCAATATAGTATTTTATTTCATCATAGGTCATAATATATATCCTTTCCTTGTGTTGTTATTGTATCATTTAATTTGTAATAATTTCGATAAGTTTCTTTGTACTAAAATTAGGTACATGATTTTTTGATAATGCAATTCCTATATATCTATTAGGAATTTTTTCTTTTATTTTTAGTTCGAATAGCTCTTTATTCTTTATAGATTTTTTAATATATTCTTTTGTTACATATCCAATACCAAGACCAATTTTCGAAAATTCGGTTACTAGTGAATAACTTGTTAGCTCAATATTTGGTTTAAGAATAACTCCGTTTTCTCTTGCAAAGTCATCTAAAAATTCTCTGGTATTTGAACCTTTTGCTTGTAAAATTAAAGGGTAATTGTTTAAATCTTTTAAGGATATTTCTTTATCAATTAAATCTTTGTATTTACTATTTGCTACAAAACAATCATTTATTTTTTTACATTTAATAATATCAATGTCATTACCATAATTTTTGTTATTTAAATTCAGTATTACAATATCTATTAATCCATACTTTAGTTTTGATATTAATTCTGAGGTTAAACTGGTTGTTATCTGTATATTTATTTTAGGATATAATGAATGAAATTTATCTAAATATGGTAGTAAAAATTCTTTTGCTAGTGTTGCACTAACGCCAATTTTTATACATCCGGTTTCTAAATTGATAAGATCTGTGAATTTGTTTTCAGCATTATTGATGTATTCAATGGCTTGTTTTATATAATTATAAAATTCTTTTCCTTCTTCGGTAATAATAACACCTCGTTTAGTTCTAACAAATAATTGGCCTCCTAATTGTTCTTCTAGATTTTTAATTGATTTGCTTATTGCTGGTTGAGAAATGTTTAATTCTTCACTTGCTTTAGTAATATTACAATGATTAGCAACTACATAAAATATTCTATATAATTCAAAGTCTATATTCATGATAACCTCCATTTATGACAGACATAATAAATATGTATTTTAATTATATCAAAAAATGCAATATAATACAAGTGAATTGGAGGAAAAATATGATTATAGGTATTTGTGGTAAGTCGGGTAGTGGCAAAAGTACATTGTCAAATCAAATAATACAATTAACAAACAAAGAAGCTATACATTTAGATATTGATAAAATTGGTCATAGTGTATTACTTTTACCAGAGGTAAAAGTGGAATTAATAAATTCATTTGGAGAATCTATTATTAAAGATAATATTGTTGATAGAAAAAAACTTGGTGAAATAGTTTTTAATTCACGGAATAAAATGAATAGACTATCTGATGTTGTGTGGAAATATATGCAAATAGAAATTGATGATTTTTTAGAATTTAATAAAGATAAGATTGTTATTTTAGATTGGTTATTATTACCAATTTCAAAATACTTTGATATGTGTGATATAAAAATACTTTTAGATATTCCATATGATGTAAGAAAATATAGGGCAATTAAAAGAGATAATATATCAGAAGAAGCATTTGACTTAAGAGAAAAGGCAAGTATTAATTTTAATAAAAGTATATTTGATTATGTTTTAAAAACAAACGATAAAGAAATAGTTAAAAGGTTGGTGAATGTATTATGACAAAAGTTTTATATCCGGGGAGTTTTGATCCAATAACAAAAGGACATATGAATATAATAGAGCAAGCAAGTAATTTATTTGATGAGGTTATAGTAGCAGTTATGCAGAATCCTTTAAAGAAATTTGGGTTATTTACTTTAGAGGAAAGAATGGAAGTAATAAAAAAAATATATCAAGAGGCAAATAATATAAAAATTATATCTGCAAGTGGTGCTGCTGCTGATGTTGCACTATTAAATGGGTGTAAGGCAATTATCAGGGGACTTAGAAGTTTGAGTGATTATGATTATGAGGTTCAATTGCAACAAATAAATAAAGAAATATCAAATAATAAAGTAAATACAATTTGTTTGTTTGCAGATAAAGAATATCAATTTGTATCATCAAGTATGGTTAAGGAAATCTTTAGTCTTGATAAAGATATTTCAAGGTATGTGGATCCGATTGTGAAGGAAAGAATGTTAATAAAAAAAGGAGTTTGATGAAATGAGTAAAATAGTAATTACACCACTTGGAACGGTATCACCTTATACAAAAGGAAATATGAATTGTCCTGGACTTTTGGTTCGATATAACGATAAAAAAATATTATTAGATTGTGGTAATGGTGTAACAAGATTATTAAATTTTCCAGAGGATTTAAAAGATTTAAGTGTAGTTATTACACATTATCATAAAGATCATTTTGGAGATTTAGGGGCTATACAATATGCTTCGTATGTCTATCATAATTTAGGATTACTTGATAAAAAAGTAAAAATCTATTTACCTAAGAATGATATAGGATTTAATAAAGTATCAATTGTTTCTAATGATGAAAGTTATTCAAATTATTATGATATAAGCAATTCATATTCATTTTTTATAAACGATTTAAATGTAACTTTTGAAGATAATTATTCACATACTATTGAATCATATATGGTTAAACTGCAAAATAGAGATTTTAAAATTGTTTATACTTCTGATGTTGGTACAACAAATTTTAATAAATTGGTGAATTTTTGTAAAGATGCTGATTTAATTATTTGTGAGAGTTCATTCTTACAAAAACATAATACTAATAGTAAAACTCATATGACTGCTTATGCTGCTGGTATTTTGGCGAGTAAGTCTAATGCAAAAAAATTATTATTAACTCATTTTTGGCCCGAAGAAAATAAACAATTATATTTAGAGGAGGCACAACAAAACTTTGAAAATGTGGAAGTTGCTATAGAAGATAAAAAACTAATATTAATAAGATGATGTAACTATAAATTAGAAACTATGAGATAGTATCATTTAAGTTATTTAAATTAATTATGATTTAGAGTTTATTTAATGTTGGTGTTATTATTAATAGTTAAACTTTTTGTATATTTTACTATTTATTGTTAATAATATTATTGGTGAATAAATATGAAAGAAAATATTAATGTATTAGATGAAATTAATAAGGGTACTTGTATGGGGATAGATGCTATTAGTTATATAATAGATAAGGTTAAGGATAAAGGGTTTAAAAAACTACTTGAAAGACAGTCTGATGAATATAAAAAGATATCTGAAGATATTAATGAAATTTATTCTAAATATAATAGTGATGATGAACCACATGAGACTAATAAGATGGAAAAAACTATGACTTGGTTTGGCATTGAGATGAGGACTATGACTGATGATAGTGATTCTAAAATAGCAGAACTTCTTTTTAAGGGTACTAATATGGGAATACTTGAGGGAAGAAGAATATTAAATGATAAAAAAATGGATAAAGAAGTAGAGAAAATAGTGGATACTTATGTTAAGATGCAAGAGAAAAATATTGAGAATTTAAAAGAATATTTATAATAAAGGGATAGTAATTTATCTCTTTTTTCTATTGTATTTATATAGAAATTATATTATAATTTTAAGTATGGAAGTGATATAATGGATCAAAATAAAGTTGGTAATTTAATTAAAGAACTTCGTAAGAAAAGTGGTTTAACACAAGAAAAGTTTGCTCTAAAATATGGTGTTACTTATCAGGCTGTCAGCAAATGGGAAAATGGTAAGAATATTCCAGATATTGCTTTATTAAAAGAGATATGTAATGACTATGGTATTAATATTAATGATTTACTTGATGGTAAAGTAAGTAATAAAAAAAATAATAAAAAAGTAATAATTATTGTTAGTTCTATTATAGGTTTTCTTATAGTACTAGGAGTTATTTTATTAATAGTATTTCATGATGATAGTTTTACTTTTAGGACTTTAACTTCTAATTGTTCAAATTTTGAGATATCAGGAAGTATTGCTTATAATAAGAGTAATTCTTATTTATATATATCTAATATTGATTATTGTGGTGGTAGTGATGATAATTTATATACTAAGATTGAATGTAGTTTGTATGAAGAAAGTGGTACTATAAAAAAGAAGATTGGTAGTTATGATTATGATGATAATGTTTTGATTAAACTTAATGATTTCTTGAAGAATGTTAATTTTAATATTGATAATTTTGGCAAGGAATGTAAGAATATTGAGAGCAGTAATATTTTATTAGAGATTAATGCTACTGATAGTAATGGTAAGATAACTACTTATAAGGTTCCGTTATCCTTGAATGAGAACTGTTCATAAACTCAACTTTAAGTTTAGTTAATTCAACTTTGTTTATGTGGTAAAATAATTATAAATAGTTTATGATTATTATGAGGTGAAAAAAGTGAAAAAGAAAATAATAATTTTAGTAGGAGTAGTTTTGGTTATAATGCTTGGTGTTTTTGGATACCTATATATTAATAAGAATAAAGATACTAATACTGATGGTAAAAAGTTTGCTGAAGAGTATGGTAGTGTTACTGAGGATAATGTATTTGTATATAGAAGTATTGATGAAATTATTAATATTTTAGAACATGGTACTGGGGTTGTTTATTTAGGTTTTCCTGAATGTCCTTGGTGTACTGCTTATGTACCTTATTTAAATGAAGTAGCTAAAGATAATGACGTAGAAAAAGTATACTACTATAACATATTAAATGATAGAAAAGATAATAATGATAATTATCAAAGATTAGTAGCAATACTTAAGGACCATTTGAGATATGATGAAGAGGGTAATAAGAGAATCTATGCTCCTTCAGTAATAGCGGTTAAAGACGGAGAAATTGTTGGTTTTGATGATGAGACTGCTGCAGATACTAAGGGATATAAAACTCCTAAAGAATACTGGGAGAATGAAGATTTAGAGGGTCTTAAGGATAAACTTACTAAGATGTTTGAAGACACTAACACAAACATTTGCACTAGTGATTGTAACAAATAAAAAGAAGGTAACGTGGTTACTTTCTTTTTTAACCTAAAGCTATATCTAATATCATCATTACTGAGAATCCTATTAATGTAAAGAGAGCCATTAATTCTTTTCTTTTATTTGTTTGTGATTCTGGAATTAATTCTTGTACTACAACATAAATCATAGCTCCAGCAGCAAAACTTAGTAAATAAGGAAGAAGTAGTCGCACCTTTAGGACTAGAAGGGCTCCTAGTACACCGGATATTGGTTCTACTATGCCACTTAACTGACCATAGAAGAAGGCTTTCTTTCTACTCAATCCTTCTCTTCTTAAGGGTACACTAACGGCGGTTCCTTCGGGAAAGTTTTGAAGTCCTATTCCTAAGGCTAATAATAGGGCTGATGATAAAGTGGCTCCATCTAGACCATATATTATTGAGCCAAAGGCGACTCCTACTGCTAGACCTTCGGGAATATTATGTAGTGTTATGGATATTATTAACATTAAGCATCTTTTGAAACTATTATTTTTGTTTTCTTTATTAGTTTTTTTAGATAGTTTTTTATCAAATAGATTGAATAGTTTATCTCCGATATATAGAAGTAACCCTCCACTAAAGAAACTAATAAATAGAACAAGTGTTACATTCATATTTAGGCTTTCAGCCATGTCTCTAGCGGGTGATAATAGCGAAAAGTATGAGGCTGCAATCATTACTCCAGCGGCAAAGCCAAGCATAGCATCCATAACATTTTTATTTATTTTTTTAAAGATAAAAACTAGGGCTGCTCCGATAGCGGTAACACTATAAGTAAATAGAGTAGCTATAAAAGCAAGTAAGATTGGACTTACATTATTTAAAAATTCTATCATAAAGTATCAACTCCACACTAATAGGTTATGATAGTTTTTATTTATTGTATAGGTTATTTGGAATATTTTTTTATTTTTTGTAGTGATTTAATATTTACTTTGACATAGTTATCTTGATATGTGAATATTAAATCGTTATCACTAAAATTATCTTTTAAGAGTATTCTTTGGGTTACATATTTAAAATATAGTAATCTAAACACTTCAATATCTATTTTACTTTTATCTTTTTTATAGAAGATTAATTCTTTATTTGGAATTATTTCTTCTAATACATAGTCATCACTTTCTATTTTTATTAAATCTCTATTCATAATATACCTCATGCTAAAGAAGAGACTACTAGTATAGTAATCTCTTTATATAAACAGTAGTTATATTCTACTGTAATAATATTATATGTTTAATTTTTAATATTATACTATTATTTATATTTTTTTTGGATTACTGCTCCAATGAATATTATAACATAAATTATAGGCATTGGTAGTAGTAAATAGGGGTATATTGTATATAGATATTCATTGAAGCTGGTATTGTTTTTAAATAGAAGATATGATGATATAATCATTAGTATTGTAACTATTAAGTTTATTAGTTTACTCCCATTATTTTTAATATTTTCACTTATAGAATATATAGATATTGCTATTACAGTTATTCCTGACAATATCCACTGGAATGATAGGAAGTTTTCTATTCTATCAATAAAGTTAAATAATGATATTCTTTTTAGGGTTATGTATACTGGATACTGATATGTTTGAAGAAGATATTTACCTAGAATACTACTTGTTACTATGGCTATGGAGAATATTATTAGCATACTTATTAGATAAGTTATGATGAAATATTTTTTTGTTTTGGTATTATTTTCTACTTCTTTTTTAGGTATAAATAGTATTGTATAAATAGGAGAAGTAAAACTTAGGGTATTTACTAAACCAGCGATTAAGGGTTTTTTTAGTCCGAACTCTAATATTGGTTTTAGGTTATCTAGTTTTATTTCTTTGAATAGTCCTAATACGGCGATTAGAAAGACTATGATGATGATTATGCTATAGATAGAACTTGTTTTGGTAATTACTTTTATACCTTTATTTGCTACGAATAGTGATGTTAAACTTATTACTATGATTATTATTAATAATGGGGTATTGGTTAGATACTGAGATATGACAAAGTTACTTAGATTGAATAGGTAGGTTATTCCTAAGATAAAGAAAAAGGGGATAGCTAGATAGTTGATTATGGTACCTACTAGTTTACCAAATATTATTTTGGTTTTTTCATTTATGGGTTTATCTATTTGATAGTTAAATAGATATAGTATTATACATAGTGGTATTAGACCTAGTATAGAGCCAAATAAGACACTAAAATAAGAATCAATACCGGATATTTTGATACTTATGAATGGGGCTAGGCCTAAGGTACATGAGAAGATGAGTAAGAACATAGTACTTGATATTTCGATATTAGTTATTTTTGTCTTCATATTCTATGCCTCCTAAAGTGTTACCTTTTTCGTATAGTTTGATATTTGATTTTACTTCTAGAGTTAGACTAGGGAAGATACTTTCATACCAAGTATCTTTATAGTGGGTATTGTAATACTTAGGATCTTCTCTATAGAAACTTTGTCTAAAGTTAAATATATCGGTATTATATTTTTTTCTTATACTATTAAAGTTTTCTTTGATAACATTTTCGATATGTTTATTTAGTTCTTTATTTAGATTATCTACTTCTTTTGATTTTGTTATATTACTGTTAGAGTGAAACTCTTTTATTCTTGTTTTACCAGATATATTTAATGTTATTTTATTACCTTTAATATCAGGAGATATATCTGACTCTATTTTGTATAATTCAAATACACTATAATTATCTTTATAATCTAATGTTATAATGCCTTCATTGGTATTTCCAGTAATTATACTATGTACTTTTGACTCTTCTTCAGTTAAATATCCGAGAAAGTCTTTTCCTTTGAAAATAGCAGTAGTACCAATCTTGGTCAGTGCTTTAGGGGTGGATGTTGTTATATTATCTTTTTTGTCTCCTTCTTCAGCATTACCGTATACTATAATTGATGGTAAGTTTATTTCAAGCGTTGGATCTAAATACATATTTAGTAGTTCATTTAATGTATATACTGGAGTTAAACCAAGTACTTTTTGTTGTAGTTCTAGAGACTGTTTAATATTAGAAGAAGAAAAACTAGTGAGTAATGTTTGAATAGTAACCGCCTTAGTACTCTCATCACCTCTTGCAATAACAAATTTCACTTCGGTACGAGATTCTGGTTCTCTAGAGAAATACTCTAATATTTCGGACATATGATTATTAGCAGCTTCTTCACTTAAAATAATAAGTTCTAACTGCGCAGCGTATAGTTGTCTAGGAGAGTCAATAACAACATTACGAAAGGCTTCCTGTAGAGTGGGGGCAGATGAATAATAATTTACAAAGGGAGAGTTATTTGCACTTGCGGCATCTTGCTGTTTGGTAGGATTTATTACTTCAACAATTATATCGAAATTATTATCACTATAATCGATACTCAAGGCTGTATTTATAGCTAATTCATTTAATTCTCTATAGTTGTAGCAGCCACTTAATAGGGGTATTATTAATAATAGACTTAGATATTTAATTTTTTTCATGATTTACCTCCCTAGTTATATTGTTTGTTAGATATTTATTTCTTTTGGTTCTACTTTTTAATGGGAATTTAATTATACTGTTTTTGATATCGGCATTTATATTGACAAAGGGCATCATATAGGAATAGCCAAAGGAGTTTATATTACATAGATTGGTTATGAATATGATGAAGGCTATGAAGATACCAAACATTCCTATGGAGGTACCTCCAATCATGAAGAGAATTCTATACCATTTGACTGCATTAGTGAGTTCTGGTTCGGTTATTATTAAGGCACTGATAGCGGTGATGGCAACAATGATAATCATGATTGGGGATACGATACCGGCGTTAACTGCGGCTTCTCCTAGAATTAGGGCTCCTACTATGGAAAGGGCTGAATTGGATATATTGGGGATTCGATAATCACTTTCTCTTAGTATTTCAAATGATAAAAACATTAATATGGCTTCAAAGATAGCGGGAAAGGGTACGGTACTTCTTTGAGAAGCAAAACTTGTTAGTAGATCTAGGGGTATCATTTCTTGGTTGAAGGTAGTTAGGGCTATATAGATACCGGGAGTCATGGTGGTAATTATGAAGGCTATATATCTTAATACTCTTATGAAAGTACCGCTATAGGTTTTATAATCTTTATCGTCTTGGGATAGAAAGTAATCGTTTAGAAAGACGGGTAATATTAGGGCAAAAGGGCAGTTATCTATGATTATTACTAACTTACCATTTAAGAGACTACTTACTACTTTGTCTGGTCTTTCGGTAGTCATAATAGTGGGAAATATTGTTTTTGTTTCTTTTTCTATTAAGTGTTTTAGGGTACCTGAATCTGTTACATTATCGATATCAATATTATTTAATTTATCTATGATATAGTCTTTTATGTTATTATCTATAATACCATCAATGGTTAAGATACTTACTTTGTTTTTGGTATATTTACCTAGTTCGATATCGGTATTCCATAATTTATTGGATTTTATTCTTCTTTTGATTAGACCGATATTTGTTTCTATATTCTCGGTAAAAGAGTCCATTGGACCACGAATTGTGGTTTCAGTAATAGCTTTATCGATACTTCTAGAGAGATTCTTTTTGACTTCAAGGGCTAATGAATAGTCATCTTCGATTAAGAGAATTAAGAAACCGTTATTTAGGTATTTGCAGATATCTTGATAGTTTTTTACTTCTTTTATTTTGATATTACTTATATTGTTTTTTATGGTATCATATAGGGAATCTTTATCGTTATATATTTTTTCGATATAGTCTAGACTACGATAGATGAAATTGGACATTTTTTCTTGATCGGTTAGTGCTTCATGATATATTAAATCTATTTTGATATTTTTTATGTATTTTTCTCTATATATGATATAACTACTGGTACTGGTATCTTCTTTTAATTTTTTTATTATTTTGTTATTCATAACTAATTCACCTAATATTATTATGGTATATTATTATGAGATTATAATTATTTTTTTTATTGTGTTCACTCTAAGCCAAGGTCTTAGAGTGTTATTTTGAGCCTAAGTTTAGTCTCAAAATAAGGGCTATTATATATAAGCAGGGAATATATATTTAGATTTATTCAGTTATTATGATATGGGTATATAAGATATGAGTAAGATAATATTAATGGATAGTTAGTATTATTTTTTCTTTAATTTATATGTAAAATTTGTTATATTAATTGACAAAAAATGCAAAAAAAATTATAATTATACTAGAGGTGGTTTAGTGTGAACTATACTAATAGAGAAGTAGTAAGAAGATTAAAACAATATGATATGTTTTTGAGTAGTCTAGAGTTAACTAATGATGATCTTCAGAGAGAGAGAATATGTGATCAGTTAGATAAAATAGAAAAACAAATATTATTAGAGACTAATACTGAATATGAAGAAGAGTATATGGCTCTTCTTAGTGAAGAACCAAAACTATTTTCTGAAGAGAAGGCTCGTCTTAGAAATATTATATCTTTAATTGAAGATAGAAAGAAATATTTAGAAGAGAGAAAATTAAAACATAAAAAAATAACTGGTTCTTTAGTAGAGTTAACTACTTTTCTTGGAGAAGATAAATTATCAGACTTTAAGAATAGACTTAGAATAATAGAAAAATATGAAGATAATAAAGTTAAACAAGAGAAGATAATTAAAGAGATGAAATCACTTGATATTAAGATTAGTGAGGCTTCAAGAAATGTTAAGGCTAATACTAGACTTAATGAGAGTTTAGAGAATAAGATGATTAAGAAGATAGATAATGTTTTAGAGGAACTTAATTTATATTCTTTAGTAGACCAAAGAAGTGATATTACTAAGAAACAGGAATCTTTAAAGTATGCTCTTGATATGGCTAAAGATAATTTAAAGAGTGCTAGATCACTAGGAGATTCTTCTTATATAATTGAATGTGATAGTATGTTATCAGAAGTTACTATAGAGTATTCTAAATATAATGAAGAGTTAAATATATTAAGGTTAATTGATATATATGATAAGATGACTTCTAGTTATGAGGAATTACTTGCTAAGAGAGAGAAAATTGATGATATATTTAAAAATATTGATGAGAGTGAACTATATAAGAAATTATATGATGAACTATCTAAACAATATAATACTATTAAGTTAGAAAAAAGAGATATAGAAACTTATGAAAAGTTAAAAGAAGAAAGAGAAACTAAGAATAAGTTATTATATGATATTGATGAAGAAAATAATTCTAAAGAATTTAAATTAGTTCTTAGTGAACTTATTAGAAATGAAGATAGAATTAAAGAAGAAAGAGTAAGACTTGCTAAGAGAAATGAATATAATGAAAGACAAAAGAGAATTACTGAGGAACAAAAGATAGAGGCTGCGAGAGTTAGAAGACAAAAGTTAATTGAAGAGGCAAGGTTAAAAGAGCAATTAGTAAGTACTGAGAGATTAAAGAAATTGCAAGATGAGACTGTTATTAGTCCTGTGAAAGAAGAAGTAAAAGAAGAAGAGGTTAAGATACCTATACCTAATCCATTAAAGGGTAAAACTTTTGATAATTTGGATTTAGATAATGATTTTGATACTGATGAGTTATTTGGTAAGACTAAGATAGTTCCTAACAAAGTAGATTCTTTAGTTAAGAAAGAACCTATAATAGAGGAAAAAGAGGAAGTTCCTTTATGGGAACCACCAGTAGAACCTAAGAAGGAAATAAAGGTAGAACTTAATATTGAGGATAAAAAAGAAGAAGAGAGTAAGAAAAAGGCAGGCAGTATATATGACTTATTAGAAAATAATAAAAATATTATTTGGAAGAGTACTGGTACTAGTGATAATATTAATAAGAGTACAATACCTGTAATTGGAAATAATAATTTGAAACCTGAGATATTAGGAAGTAGTAAGGTGGATGATTTGGCATTTCCTGATATGAATAAAAAGGAAGGTGAAATATTATGGAAGGAAACAATGTAAAATCTTTTGAAAATCTATGTAAGATATTTGAAATGCGTATTAAATTAGATAGAGAAAAGAAAGTTAAGACTCCTAGTGATGTACTTATTAACTATGAAAAATATGCAAAGAAAATAGATAATATTTATAATGAAGAATTTGAAAAAGAAGTTAGACCTTTAATAACACCTTCAAAAACTATTGAAGAAGAAAAAGATAGATTAGAAAAATTAATTAAATTACTTGAGGATAGATTAGAAAAGAGAAATGATTTAGAAGATAGATATTATTTGGCTACTGGAGATTATATATCTGGACTTCAAATAGTTATATCTGATAAAGAATTAGATGAGAAGAGAGAAAGACTTAGTTTGATTAATAGATACTTAGAAACTAATAGTGAGATAGAAAGTGTTCATGATAGTATAGCTAAGTTAAAAGTACTATTAAGTGAAGAAGAAGAGAAGAAAGAAGATTATAAAGGCAAGAATCAAATTATGGAAGATGATTTGTATTCTGAGTTTATGAAAGTAATTAAAGAAGATAATACTTATAATAATATTACTGAAGATAATATTGATGAAGAACTTAATAATATTAAATCTTTGGTTAAAGAAAGTAAGGAGACTCTTGATGTTACTAGAGATAGTGTTAAGAACTTAATTACTAGTGGTTTAGAGGATGATTATTCTTCATATGTAGATGAAGCAGAAAAGAGTTACTTTGTTATTAAGAATAAAGAATTATTCTTAAAGTTATATAAACTTGTTAATACTTTTGAGGATGATTTTAATGGTATCTTTACAAAAAGAGATAATATTGAAGAAATACTTGATGAGAGAAAAAGCTTAAGAGAAGACTTATCTATTACTGATATTGATGAACTAACTTCTTTTGAAAAGAAAGTATTAGAACAAATTAGTGTTACTGATAAAGAAAAAGAAGTACTTGACAATATTTCTAATTATACTAGTAGAATTGAATTTAAAGAAAGTAGACTTGATGAATTAGAACATGATAATAATTCAGTAGAGATACTTGCTATACTTAGAGAATTTAATTTAATTGATACTTATGATAGTGATGAATATGGTAGTGATGTGGAATCTACTGAAGTTGCTTCTGATGAGGCTAAAGAAGAAGTAAAAGAAGAAGAATCTCAAATAGAGGAACCTATTGTTAAAGAGGTTATTGATCCTTATAGAATAAAAGAGGTTAGGGATGCTCCACTTACTCTTAATTTAGGACTTGCTAAGTTAAAGGGTGAGGCTGTTAGAGAAAAGGTTAATAAGAAGTTAAATCCTAAACCTGTATCTTTTGATGAGATATTATCTGATACTAAGAAGGAAGAACCTGTTTTAGAGGTGCCTAGTATTCCAGAAGAACCTAAAGTAGAGGTTCCTAAAGAAGAAGAAAAGAAAGAAGATACTCCAGTTCCTCCAATGTGGGAAATGCCTAAGTTAGAAGAAACTGTAGTACCTAAAAAGAGTGAGGAACCTGTTTGGAATATACCTAGTATTCCAGAAGAACCTAAAATAGAGGTTCCTAAAGAAGAGGTGAAGAAAGAAGATACTCCGGTTACTCCGATGTGGGAAATGCCTAAGTGGGAGGAACCTAAAGTAGAACCTCAAGTATGGAATACACCTAGTGGGGAAGATAGGATAGTGAGTGCTGTTCCTTTATGGGAAGATATTAAACCTAAATTAGAGGATAATACTCCAAGTAATTTGGATACTAATATAAATCTTTTTGATACAAGTAGTAATACTAATAGTGATAGTAGTAATAATTCTTTTTGGATACCAGTATCTGATGAGAAGATGGAAACTAGTTCTTTTCCAAATATAAATATTCCAATAAATGATGGATTATCTAGTAATGATAATTTTGGATTCCCAGAACTAAATAATAACTAAAGGAGATTGTTATGTTAAATATTAATAAAGTAATTATACTTGAAAATGGAGAAGAATACTTAGTATTAGATAAGGTTAATTATCAAGATACTGATTATTATTATATTGCTAAAGTTAATGAGAGTAAAACTGATATAGAAAATGATTATAAATTAGTGGTTGTTACTGAAAAAGATAATAATAGAGTTATTACTGAAGTAACTGGTGAGGAAAAACTTAAAGAAATATTACCACTATTTGAAAGTACTATATAAATAAAGACCTTAGGACAAACCTAAGGTCTATTTGTATCTTTCTAACTTAAATGGCTTGGTTATAATGTCGTAGCCGGCTTTTGTTAGTTCTTTAGTTACTTTCTTTAATATTTCATCAGTATACTCTAAATTTCTTTCTTTTAAGAAATTTTTTAGTACTTGTAACCAAGATAAGTCTTTTTTGTTATCATAATTAATTAGTTCTGTTACTAATTCTTGTACTTCTTTGTTCATATAATTCACCCTCTAATAGAGAGTATAATATAAAAAGATGGTAAAATATGTAACTAAATAGGTTACATTATATAAAATTTATGACTTATATATGATGGATATATTGATATTTTATTTTAAGACTTAGAATAAGGCTTAAAATAACACTAAAAGACCTTGGCTTTTAGTGAAAGGAGAAAGAAATTAATTTACTTATGTTAGTTTATTTGATATAATTAGTTAGGATGGTGTTAGATATATGGATTATATTTCTATTGATAATTTTGAAGGACCTTTAGATTTACTTCTTCATTTGGTAAAAGAATCTAATATAGATATATGTGATATTAAGATAGATGAAATTACTGAAAAGTATTTAGATTATATTAGAAAACAAGATGAACTTAATATTAATGTATCTTCTTCTTACTTGGTTATGGCTTCAGAACTTATGTATATTAAGTCTAAGTCATTATTACCTAAGGTAAAGAATGATAATGATGAAGAAGTAGATGAAGAACTTACTAGAGAGAATTTAATTAATAAATTGATAGAATATAAAAAATATAAAGAACTTACTCCTACTTTTAAGAAATTAGAAGAGGATAGGAAAAATATTTATATTAAGAGTCCTGAGAAGGTAAGTGAATATACGGATAATCATGAATATGGAGTATTATCTAGTAATGATTTACTTGAGGCTTTTAAGAAGTTTTTAGAAAGAAAAGAGAAAGAAAAACCTCTTAATACTACGGTTACTAATAAGGAATATTCGGTAAGGGATAGAAAGAAAAGTATTAGAAATATTTTACATAATAAGAGAAAGGCTTACTTAGAGGAACTTATTGAAGAATATAATAGACCTTATTTAGTGGTTACTTTTTTAGGAATATTAGAAATGGTTAAGGAAAAAGAGGTTATTATTAAACAAGATAAGAATTTTGATAAAATACTTGTAGAATTGAGGTAGAATATGGATGCAATTATAGAGGGTCTTTTATATGTACAAGGGGATATTGGTCTTACTATAAAAGATATTATGAATATATTAAATATTGATGAAGAGACAGCAAAGAGAGAAGTACTTAATTTGAAGAATTATTATGATGATAATAAGAGAGGTCTTAGAATTAATTTTTTGGGTAATACTATTAAACTTACTACTAGAGAAGAACATAAGGAATATTATACGAAGTTATTAGAAAGTCCTAGTAGTAATAGTTTATCTAATTCCGCTATTGAGACACTGGCAGTTATTGCTTATAATGAACCTATTACTAGAGGAGAGGTTGATTCTTTTAGAGGAGTTGATTCTTCTTATGTTATGAGAAGATTACTAGCTAAAGGGTTTATTAAGGAATGTGGTAGAAGTGATGTACCAGGTAGACCTATTTTATATAAGACTACTGATGAGTTTTTGGATTATTTTGGTATGGCTTCGAAAGATGATTTACCTAGTATTGAAATGTTAAATGAGGATAAAGAAGTGGAAAAGGACTTATATACATCAATATACAAGGAGGGGGATAATGATGGAAGAGAGAGTAGTAACTAATATTGAACTTGATGAAGATAGAGATAATAATATTAGACCGAGTAGTTTAGAAGAGTATGTTGGGCAAAGTGAAATTAAAGAGAATCTTAATGTATTTATTAAGTCTTCTCTTATGAGAGGAGAGAGTCTTGATCATATTTTGTTATATGGTCCTCCAGGACTTGGTAAGACTACTCTTGCTTATATTATTGCTAATGAACTTGGTACTAATATTAAGACTGCTAGTGGGCCTTCTATTGAGAAGACGGGTGATTTAGCAGCAATACTTTCTACTTTGGAAGAGGGGGATGTTCTATTTATTGATGAGATACATAGGATACCTAGATATATTGAAGAGGTACTATATCCAGCAATGGAAGATTTTTATTTGGATATTGTTGTGGGTAGTGAGGGTTCTTCAAGAAATATTAAGATTAATTTACCACATTTTACTTTAGTAGGAGCTACTACTAGAGCGGGGGATTTATCTAGTCCTTTGAGAGATAGATTTGGTATTATTGCTAAACTTAATTATTATACGGAAGATGAGTTATATAGTATTGTTAAGAGAACTAGTAGAGTACTTGATACTCCTATTACTGATGATGCTGCGAGAGAACTAGCAAGAAGAAGTAGGGGTACTCCGAGAATTGCTAATAGGTTATTTAAGAGAGTAAGAGATTTTGCTTTGGTATATGGTGAAGGTATTATTAATGAGGATATATTATCTACTTCTTTAGATAGATTAAAGGTTGATAAGACTGGTCTTGATGAGACTGATAGACTACTTCTAACGGCAATTATTGAAAGATTTAATGGAGGACCGGTTGGCCTTGAAGCTTTAGCATCCTCTATTGGGGAAGAGGCTTCTACTATTGAGGATGTATATGAACCTTATTTATTACAACATGGTTATTTGAAGAGAACTACTAGAGGTAGAATGGTTACTGATAAAACTTATGAATATTTAGGGATTGAAAAGTAATATTTATTTATTTCCTAACAAGCCTATAATAATATAGTCTTGTTAGGGCATTTCAAAGCCTAAGGCCTTTGAAATGAATATTTTTTTATGGAGGTAATTTAAAATGATAAAAGGAAAACCATTTGTTAAATGGGCTGGTGGAAAGAGACAAGTTATTGATAAACTTATGATGTATGTTCCTGATGAGTTTAATACTTATTATGAACCATTTGTTGGAGGTGGAGCCTTATTATTTGAATTATCTCCGAGAAGTGCGGTTATTAATGATAGTAATAAGGAACTTATGAATGTCTATGAATGTATTAAGGACGATAAGAAATTTGAGGCTATGTGCAGAGAACTTAATCATCATGAGATGTATCATTCAGAAGAATATTATTATGAAATTAGAAATCTTGATAGAGACAAGAAAAAATATAATAAGATGGCTGATTATAAGAGGGCCGCTAGAACGATATATTTGAATAAGGCTTGCTTTAATGGCTTGTATAGAGTTAATAGTAAGAATGAATTTAATGTACCTTTTGGTAAGAAAGTTAAAGTTAATACTTATGAAGGACAGAACTTAGGAATTATATGTGGTTTTTTAAATTATAATGATATTAAATTATTATCTACTGATTTTGAAGAGGCAGTTAAGACTGCTAAAAAGGGAGATTTTATTTATTTTGATCCACCATATGACTCTGATACTTCTACTTTTAATAGTTATACTGAAGAGGGATTTGATAAGAATGAACAGAGAAGACTAGCTAGCGTATTTAAGGAACTAGACAGTAGAGGCTGCTACGTAATGCTTTCTAATCATAATACTAATTTGGTTAATGAGTTATATGCTGGATATCATTTTCATGTTATTGAGGCTAAGAGAAGTATTAATTCTAATGGTAAAAAAAGAGGTAAGGTAGAAGAGGTTATTATTACTAATTTTGAGAATAAGAGAGGATTTTAATTATTTGGAGAGATAGCTACGAATAGTTCAGTCATTGCAAATTTGGCAACAGTTCAAAAAAAGCATTAATAGAAATTCTAAAACTATTAGAAGGCATATTGATAATGCATTAAAAGAAGAATTGGATAATTCAACTGTCGCAAATTTTACGACAGTTCAAAAAGAGGGAAATTGAAATATTACTAGAAATATAGAGTACTATAATCTTGATATGATTATTAGTGTTGGTTATAGATAATAATACTTTAGTGGCAGTTACTATACTGATTGCACAATCTGATCCAAAAGAAAAAGAGGTACTTGTGGATTTGGTTATGAACTTTTTAAAGGGAGAATAGATATGAGAAAGTTTAATTATATTACTGATTATAGTTTGATTAATTCTAGTGTAAGAGGTTATATTATAGAGTTAGAGAAAGAACTTGCTATGCTTATTGATATGGAAGAAGATAATAATATTTATATTGAGGCTTATAAGAAATTAAAAGAGTTTAAAAATAAATATTCTAATATGTATGATGTTTATAATAAGATATTAAATGATTTACTTAGTAGCGAGAATGTTGAATATTGTGTTAAGAATGGTAAATATAAAGAAGATGCTTCATTAGTAGGGTTAGAGTTTGAAAGAGATTTAAGAGAATTATTTGCGTTAGAAAAGAAGTGCAGAGACTATTCTATAAAGTTATGGGAAAGAGATTTAACTAGTTATGATAATATTATTAATGGAGAAAAATTTATGACATTAGTTCATGCTAGTTATTTTGAGCCTGGTGTAAAGGGTGATGCGAATTATCATGATAATAAGTATAGTAAACAATATTTATCTTGTTCTTTGATGTCAGATAGAGAACTTAATACTTTTGGAGATGCTAAAACATTATTTGTTATGGAAATTAATAATGATAATTATATTGCTTCTTCTTTTGTTGATTCTGTTACTTCAGAATCTACTATACCGGACTTTAATACTCTTAAAGAAATTGATGTTAATGGAAGTAAACATTATATTAAGGTTGGCTATACAGATAATAGAAAAGAAGCAGTAACCTCTATTGGCAGTCCTAAAATGATAGAAAAATTAAGTGTAGAAAGAGAATTAAAAGATAGCGGAGAATTGTATAGATATAATAGTCAAACTAATGAAGTAGTATTAGATAGAACAAAAACAAAAGTTAATGGTGCTATACTTTTAAGTGATGGTTGTGATTTACTATTAGAAGAATATTTTTACTTAAAAAGTTTGGGAGTAAAATTTAAATGTATTAATAAGGGACTATATAGACAAAAGAATAATATATTACCTTATACTGAAGAAGAATATAATAATTTTCTTATTTCTTTAGATAATTTAGATGGTGTTATTAAAAAATATAATGCTTCTTATGAAGATTTATTTAACTTTTATCAAGAGGTAGTTATACCTATGAAATATGATAAGAGAGTAATGAATGATATTAATAAAAAGTTATCTTTCTATGATATTGGTGTTTCTAGTAGAAAAGGTAGGTAATATAATATCATTATTATAGACAAATATTTGAAATAAATTGTTAAATTATCATAAATTACTTTACAAAAGATAAAATATATTGTATTATTAATATGTTCCTTGAGCTTTGTTATTGGTACCTCTTACCATAACTAGGTCAATGGTGAAAATAAGATAAGGAGGAAAATATAATGGCTTTAAATAAAGAAGTTAAGACTAAGATTATTAAAGATTTTGCTAGAGATGAAAAAGATACAGGTTCTCCTGAAGTTCAAATAGCAATTTTAACTAATGAGATTAATGCTCTAACTGAACACTTAAAGAACAACAAACAAGATAAATCTTCAAAAAGAGGATTACTTATTAAAGTTGGTAAAAGAAGAAGTTTATTAAACTATCTACTTAAGACTGATGTTAAGAGATATAGAGCAGTAACTCAAAAGCTTGGATTAAGAAAATAATTATTAAAAGTAGGCACTCTTTTTTGAGTGCCTTTAATTTTAAAAAGATAACTGAATTTGGAGGTAGAAGATATGGATAAAAAAGTATTCGAGTTAGATTTTTATGGAAGAAAGATAGTAGTAGAACATGGACAAGTTGCTAAACAAGCTGATGGAGCTGTACTTGTTAGATATGGTGATACAGTAGTACTTAGTACGGCAGTTGTTAGTAAGAGTGCTAATCTATTATCTGATTTCTTTCCACTTATGGTTTTATACCAAGAAAAATTATATTCTGTAGGTAAGATACCTGGAGGATTTATTAAGAGAGAGGGTAGACCTACTGATGCTGCAACACTTGCTGCTAGAATGATAGATAGACCTCTTAGACCATTATTCCCAGAGGATTTTAAGAATGAGGTACAAATTGTTAATACAGTGTTATCTGTAGATCAGGATAATTCACCTGAACTTACAGCATTACTTGGATCATCACTTTGTGTATCTATTAGTAAGATACCATTTAATGGACCAGTAGCAGCAGTTAAAGTTGGTAGAATTAATGGTGAGTTTATTATTAATCCTACTGTAGAACAAGCTGAAGAGTCTGATATTGACCTTACAGTAGCAGGTACTCGCGACGCTATTAACATGGTTGAGGCTGGTGCTAGAGAAGCTTCTGAAGATGATATGCTTGAAGCTTTAATGTTTGGACATGAAGCTATTAAGAAATTAATTGCTTTTGAAGAAGAAGTTATTAAAGAGATTGGTCTTCCTACTATGGAATATGAGAAGTTAGAAATAACTCCAGAACTTAGAAGTGAAGTTGATACTTATGTAAGAGAAAGACTTGATAAGGCACTTAGAATTAAAGATAAATTAGAGAAATATGCCGCTATTGATAGTTTACAAGAAGAAGTAGTCGAAAAGTATAAGAGTGAAAATGAAGATACTATGAAACCTGAGGAATTAAATGAATTACTTACTAAGGTAGCTTTAATATTTCATGGTATAGAGTATGAACTATTTAGAAATATTGTTGTTAAAGAGAAGACTAGAGCAGATGGTAGAAGAATGGACGAGATTAGACCATTATCTACTGATATTGATTTACTTCCTAGAACTCATGGTAGTGCTTTATTTACTAGAGGACAAACACAAAGTTTGGCAACAGTTACTCTTGGTGCTTTGGGAGAACATCAAATACTTGATGGACTTGGAATTGAAGATGCTAAGAGATTTATGTTACATTATAATTTCCCACCATTCTCAGTAGGAGAAACTGGTAGATATGGGGCTCCTGGTAGAAGAGAGATTGGTCATGGTGCATTAGGAGAGAGAGCACTTTCTTATGTTATTCCTAGCGAAGAAGAATTCCCTTATACTATAAGAGTTGTTAGTGAAATACTTGAAAGTAATGGTTCTAGTAGTCAGGCTACTATTTGTGCTGGTACTATGGCTCTTATGGCTGCTGGTGTTCCTATTAAGAAACCAGTAGCGGGTATTGCTATGGGACTTATTACTCATGAAGATGATTATACTATTCTTACTGATATTCAAGGTATGGAAGATCATCTTGGAGATATGGACTTTAAAGTAGCTGGAACTCGTGATGGTATTACAGCACTTCAAATGGATATTAAGATTGATGGTATTAATAGAGAAATATTAAAAGAAGCTTTAGCTCAAGCTAAGAAAGCTAGATTTGAAATATTAGATGTTATTGAAAAACAAATAGCTAAACCAAGAGAAGATGTATCTAAGTATGCTCCTAAGACTGAGGTATTTATGATTAATCCAGATAAGATTAAAGATGTTATTGGTCGTGGTGGAGAGATGATTACTAAGATTATCTTAGAATGTAGTAATGTTAATACTGTTAATGATATTAATGCTGTTAAAGTAGATCTTGAAGATGATGGTAGAGTTATTATTTACCATACTGATAGGGATATTATTAATAAGACTGCTGAAAGAATTAAGAATATTGCTAGAGAAGTAGAAATTGGTAAGACTTATACTTGTAAGGTAGTTAATGTAGAAGACTTTGGTATCTTTGTTGAATTATGGCCTGGATGTGAAGGATTAATTCATGTATCTCAGCTTGATACTAAGAGAGTAGATAAACCTAGTGATTTATTTAAAGTAGGAGATGAAGTTATTGCTATAGCTACTGGATATGATAAGAAAGGTAAACTTAACTTATCTAGAAAAGATTTATTAAAGAAATAGTTTTGTTCTATTTCTTTTTAATATGTATATTCCTCCTGTATATAATAAGTATGTAAATACACTGTTATTAGACCTAAAGGCTAATAACAGCACTTTAATACTTTAGGATTAAAGTGTAAATGAAATAAAAAAATAATAAAAGATATTGCTTTATTACTTAAAATATAGTACAATTAAAATGTAAATAAAGAGTAGGCGGAGGATATAGAATGATGAAATTAAACAGAAAAGGTCAAACTTTAGTTGAATATGTACTTATAATAGTTTTAATTACTGTTGTTGCAATAGGAGCAGTTAAAATATTTGGAGGATATCTTCAAGATGCAATAACTAAAGTTGGATGTAATATATCCGGTAAAGAATATGTTGAAGGTGAAAAAGTAGGTGGTGCCTACTGTGCTGGAGACGAAAATAAATTATTTGAATAATAGAATATAAATCGACATAGTATTTATGTTCTTTTTTTTATAATTAATATATGAAAATGTATATTGATTTATTTTTTATATTTAATGTTATTATGGACTATATTATTATTATGTCTACGAGTATTTTACTTAAAAGAAGAACTAGCTATATTAGAATGATATTATCTTCTCTAATAGGAGGTATATCTTCACTAGTACTATTTACTTCTCTTAATAAGATAGTTATAGAAATAATTAGTATTGTTATTATGGTACTTATTTCGTTTGGATATAAAGGTATTAGATATTTAATTAATAATATTTTATATATGTATATTCTTAGTACATTACTTGGAGGTATTATATACTTATTTAATATTAAAGTATCTAATAGTATGTTTCTTACTTATTTAATAATTATAGTTATTAGTATAGAGATTATGATTTTATATATAAAAGAAAATAAGAAAATGAGAAGTATTTATAATAATTATTATAAAGTAGACATATATTTTAAAGATAGAGAAAAATTATCTTTAATAGGATTTATTGATACTGGTAATAATTTATATGATCCATATAAAAAAAGACCTGTTATTATTGTTCCTGATAAATATATTAAAGAAGATAAATATATTTTAGTTCCATATCATACAATAAATGGTAATGGTCTACTTAAATGTATTAAACCAGATATTATTTTTATTGATGGTATAGGATATAAAGGTAATGTTTTAGTGGGCTTTTCAGATAGTTTTAATTTTGGTGATGGAGTAGATGTAATACTACATAAAGATATAATGAAAGGATGATAATATGTTAAAATTACTTAAAAGAATTATTGCTAGACTTAATTATTTGTTTTTTGTAGGTAGTACTGATATATTACCAGAACCCTTAAGTAAAGAAGAAGAAGAAAAGTATGTTAATATGTTTTTAAATGGTGATATGACCGCAAGAGATAAACTTATAGAACATAATCTTAGATTAGTAGTATTCTTGGCTAAGAAGTATGAAAATACGAAGATTGATTTAGAAGACTTAGTATCTATTGGTACTATAGGTCTTATTAAAGGAGTTAATACTTATCAAAATGATAAGAATATTAAACTAGCTACTTATGCTTCAAGATGTATTGATAATGAAATACTTATGTATCTTAGAAAGACGAAGAAAAAGAGAACTGAAGTCTCTTTTGAGGATTCTTTATCTTTTGATTCTGAAGGTAATGAACTTCATTTAGAAGATGTTCTTGGTACTGATGATAATATTGTTACTAAGCCTATTGAAGATGAACTTGATAAGAAACTTATGTACAAAGAAGTATCTAAATTAGGTAAGAGAGATAAAGAAATTATTGAACTTAGATATGGTCTTAATGGTAAGAAAGAAATGACTCAAAAGGAAGTAGCTAATATGCTTGGTATATCACAGTCTTACATTTCAAGAATAGAAAAGAAAGTTATTAAGAAATTATCTAGTATTATTAAATTATAAAAAAGAGCCAAGGCTCTTTTTATAATTCTTCATCTTCATATATAGATTTTTTACTTTCTTTATTTAAACTAATTGATAATACTTCTTTCTTACTAGATAATTCATTCATTAGATTTTTAGTTAGTTTATCATTTAAAGCATTATCTAGTATATAGATACTTAGTTTTTTATCATTATTATCAAGAGTAGTTATTTCAGTACTATCTATTCTTCCTTCATTATCTTTAATTACTTTCTTAGTTAATTCTTGTAATTTATCTAAGTCTTTTTTATTACAAGTAATACTAAAATGGTATACATTATAAGTTCCTTTACCACTTAAGAGATTAATTCTACGATTAAGACTTCTTAAGACAATATTAGTAAAGAGAATGAATAGTGTGCCAGTAGCGGCTTCAAAAAGAAGATTCGCTGCACAAAGAATACCAATAGCTGCACTACACCAAAGAGTAGCCGCAGTAGTTAGTCCTTTAACATTCTTAGAGTCTTTTATAATTACTCCTGCTCCTAGAAAACCAATACCAGCGACTACTTGAGCCGCTATTCTAGTAGTATCACTCTTAGGAAACTCAAAAGAGAAGTTTACAAATAAGAAAGAACCTAAACTAACTAATATAACAGTTCTAAGTCCAGCCTTTCTTCCTCTAAACTGTCTTTCGACACCAATACAAGCACTAAGTAAAAAGCAAACTAATATTTTTAGTAAAAATTCAATATGATAATCCATTTTTATTCTCCTATCAATAGTATTATAGCATGGATATTTTAAGATGTAAATTAATGAGATAAAAATTCTTGATAAATATTTAGCAATATAGTATAATAATATTGTATTAGATAAGAAGGAGATATGTATGAAAGAGTTTTTTAAGAAGATTAAAAATTGGGCTAATAAAAATAAAGGATTGGCTATTATTATTGCTTTAACAATAGTATTATTATTAATATTATTAATTATATTTTTACAAATGTTAATTGGAGGTTCTTCTGATAAGTATGGTAATAGATTAGATGGTATAGATAAAGTTAAGATTAGTAATGAAACGTTTGAAGGTGTTAAAAAAGAAGTTACCGATACAGAACTTACTGAAGATGTAAGTACTAGAGTACAAGGTAAAATAGTTTATACCACGATTACTTTAAAGAGTGATACTTCAAAAGATAAGGCTAAAGAGATAGCTAGTGCTACTCTTGATAACTATAGTGAAGATGAACTTAAGTTTTATGATTTTTCATTTTTCTTAAAATGGAAAGGTGAAGAAGGGGATACTGTTGTTACTGGTAATAAACATCATAGTTTAGATAGTATTACTTGGACAAATAATTAGGAGATAGATTATGAAGAAGAGAAATAATAAGACAATAATTTTAATTGTTATTGGAATATTTTTTATAGTATTATTTGGTATATTTATACTTAACTATAGTAAAGATGATGCTAGTTTTTCTATATTAGAAAAGAAATGGATAAGTGACAATACTAGTAATATTATTGATGTTAGTGTATATAATGATGTTCCTGTCTATGGTAATAAAGGTAAGGGAGTTATATTTGATTTACTAAATGATTTTACTGATAAATATAAAATTAATTTTAATAAAGTTTCTTATCTTAGTAGTTCTAGTTCTAATTTAAAAACTACAGCATTTAGAATATTAAATAGTAATACAGAACTTACTGATAATGATATTTTACTTTATGAAGATAGTTATGTTTTAGTTACTAATAGAGATGATGCTTATATTGATAGAATAACTGATATTGATGGTATTGAAATTGCCGTATTATCTTCAGATATTAGTTTTGTATCTAGTTACTTAAGTGACGCTAAAAAGGTTAGTTATGTATCTAAAGATAGTTTAGAGGAAATAGAAACTTCAATTAAGAATAAAGAAGTAGAATATGCAATGATACCTTATAATATGAACTTAGATTTTATATTAGAAAATGATTTAAATATTGTATATCATTTAAATGATATTGCTAAGAAGTATGTACTTACTATTGAAAATAAAACTTTCTTAAATATTATGAAGAAATTTTATAAAGAGTTTGGTACTAATATGCAGACTAATTCTTATAAAGAACACTTTTTAGATGAGTATTTCTTAGATAAAAATATTAGTGAAGCAGATAGAATGGGGTATAATGCTAGTTCTTATACTGTGGGTTATATTACTTATATGCCATACACTGATACTGAAGAGAAAGAACTAGTAGGTACTTTGTCTAATTATTTAAGTGGATTTGAAGATATATATGCAGTGGACTTTAAACTTAAGGCTTATGATAGTATTGAACTATTAAAGAAAGATTTATCTAATGGTACTATAGATGTTGCTTTTGCTAACTTTAATACTAATGGTATGAATATTGATACTTTATATACTCCTTCATTATTTAAAGAAGAATATGTTGTTTTATCTAAAGATAAATTTGTAGTTAATTCTATTAAGAGTCTTAGAAATAAAGAAGTATCTATATTAAAAGATAGTTATATTAATGATTTGGTTACTGCGAGTGGTATTAAATATAGAGCTTATAATAATACTGATGATTTAATTAGAAATGTTAGTAGTGATACAGTATTAGTAATTGATAAAGATACTTATGAATATTATAGGGCTAGAAAACTTAATGATTTTAATGAATTATATAGAGGAGTACTTCCTTATCAATATAAATTCGTAATTAGAGATGTTAATAAAAATACTTTATTTGCAGATATGTTTAGTTATTATGTATCTACGGTTAATTATGATGAAGTTAGATTTAATTATAATACTAGTACTAAGTTATATGATTATACATTACTTATTACTTTCCTTATTACTTTATTTGTTATTCTTTTAGCTATTTTCTTAGTATTTATAATTAAGAAAAAGAAAAATAAGAATGATATTATTATTACTAATAATGATAAGTTAAGATATATTGATGCGATGACTTCTTTGAAGAATAGAACTTATTTAAATAGTAAAATTAAAGAATGGGATGAAAATGTTATATATCCTCAGGGATTTGTAGTAGTAGATCTTAATAATATTAAATATATTAATGATAATAAAGGTCATGAAGAAGGAGATACTGTTATTAAGAAGGCTGCAAGTATTCTTATAGTTAATCAGGAGGCTAATACGGATATTATTAGAACTGATGGTACAGAATTCTTAATATATATGGTAGGATATAGTGAGAAAGATGTTGTAGCATATACTAGAAAGATATATAAGGAACTTAAAGAATTACCTTATGGATTTGGAGCCACTATTGGATATAGTATGATAATGGATGATGTTAAGACAGTAGATGACGCTATTAATGAGGCTACAATTGATATGAGAAATAAAAAAGAAAATCATTAGGTGATTTAAATGAAAAATATTAAAAAGTATATTAAGAAGATAATTGAAATTCTAAGTTTGAAAGAACTTAGAATTTTACCTGCTTATTTAGCCTATAGTTTTGTACTGGCTAGTATTCCTTTATTTACAATAATTGTTATTGTAGCAGGTAGATTTAATATATCTATTGATACAGTAATTAATTTAGTTAACGAGGTACTTCCTGGATATGTTAGCACCACTATTACTAATGTTATATCAGGTAAGAATTATGATTTATCTATTGGCTTTTTAAATCTTATTACTTTCTTTTTAGCGGTAAAGGGTACTTATTCAATTATTAATGCTTCGAATAGTTTATATAAGATAGATAAGACTTCGCCAGTTAAAGATATACTTAAATCTGTATTGATACTATGTATTATTATTGGGATATTGTTATTCTTAATTATTGTACCAATACTTGGTGATAAGATATTAGAACTATTTAGAAATTATAATTTATTTAAAGATATTATTGATAACTTAGTACTTATATATAGAGCTATTAGATGGCCTTTAACTTTCTTAATGATATTCTTTAGTGTTAAATTAATATATGTATTAGCACCATCCGTTAAAGTAAAGGGTAGTGATACTACTATTGGGGCATTTATTACCACTATTGGATGGATATTATTTACTTTGATATTTGGATATTATATTAAGTATTTTAGTAAGTATGATATTATATATGGAGGACTATCTAGTATAACAGTGTTATTAATATGGATTTATGCTTTATGTTTTATATTAGTACTTGGTATTGTTATTAATACTCTTAAGTATAATAAATAATATTTTTGTTATAATATGTATGGATACATTAAATAGTATTACTTAGTATCCATTCACAGACTATTATTAAAATAATATAGTAATACTATTGTCTCCTTATAATGGAGTCTTATGACTTAAGTGAGTTTAAAGCTCACTTTTTATTTTGGTTTACACTTAAGATAAAAAATAATTATAATATGTAGAAAAATGTCTAAAAAAATGTTATAATGTATAAGAGGTAGAGTATATGAAGAGAGTTTTATTTACAATTGTATTATTTTTATCTTTTTGTATTAGTGTTAATGCTCTTACAGGGTATGCTTATTGTCCTGATGATAATAATCCTGTTAATATGAGAAAGGAACCAAGTACAAGTAGTGATTTGATAGGAAGTGGTATTACTTGTAAGGATACTGTAGAAATATTAAATGAAAATCCTGGAAGTGATTGGTACCAAATAAAATATAAAGATTTAACTGGATATGCCTCAAAAAAATATATTAAATTAAATAAAACTGTTGAAGAAGATGGCAAAGTAATATGTATTGAAGATACTTCACCATTACAAATGTATAGTGATTTAAATAGAAAAAATAAAATTAATGGTGGTGCACTTAGTTGTGGTACTAAGGTAAAAATACTTGATAGAAATGCTGGCCCAGATGGTAAAAAAATATGTTCCACTAGTTTATATAAAATAAAATATGGTAATTTAGAAGGATATGTCTGTGGCAAGTATATTGAAAGAGATGCAAGTAGTATAGATTTAAATACTGATGATTTAAAGAAATATCGTGAAGAACTTAGTAAGATATTTCCAGAAAGTTATTTGGATGATTTAGTGAAATTACATGCTATGTATCCCAACTGGGAGTTCCGTGCTTTTAATACTGGATTAGATTGGAATACTGTTATTGAAAATGAAAGTGTAGTAGCAGGTAGAAACTTAGTTTGGTATAGTTATGGTGAAGGTTATCGTAGTAAAGAATCTTATAGTTATAATTATGCTACTGATGAATATTATAGACATTATAAAGAGGTCAACTGGTGGTATGCTTCTCCAGAAGCAGTAGCTTACTATATGGATCCAAGAAATTATTTAGATACTAAAAGTATATTTGCTTTTGAATCTTTATCTTATGAGTCTTCTTTTCAAACTAGTAATATTGTAGATAAAGTACTTGGCAATACTTTTATGCCAAATGTTTATAAGAAATATAGTAGTAATCCTTATACAGATGCCTTTATGGATGCTGCGAGCACTTATGGAGTTAGTCCTGTTCATTTAGCAAGTAGAATAAGACAGGAACAAGGTATTAATGGTTCTTCGACAGGTCTAGGTACTTATAAGGGTTATGAAAACATATTTAACTTTTATAATATAAAGGCTGTTGGTAATGATCCATCAGTAGCATTATTATGGGCTAAGGGTGGAGTAAACGGTACTTTAACATCTTATGGTAGACCTTGGGATAGTCCTTATAAGTCTATTGTTGGTGGTGCTAAATTCTTAGGTGAAGATTATATTAATATTGGACAGAATACTTTGTACTTTGAAAAGTTTGATGTTTCAAGAAGTAGTGGCCGCTATACACATCAATATATGCAAAATCTAACTGCTCCTTTATCAGAAGCCTCTACTACTTATAATAGTTATAGTGGAATTAATGGTCTTTTCGATGAATCTTTAGTATTTATTATACCAGTATATAAAAATATGCCTAATACTAAAGTGGAAGCTCCTTCAAATAAGAATCCTAATAGTTATTTAAAGAGTATTAAAGTTAATGATAAAGAAGTAGATGGCTTTGCTTATGATAAGCTTAACTATAATATAGAAGCTGATACTGGAGTAAGTAGTGTTAAAATTGAGGCTACATCAATTAATAATAAGGCAAGTATTAATGGACTTGGTACTATTAAATTAGAGAATGGTGACAATAAAATAACTATTAAAGTCACGGCGGAAAATGGTAATGTAACTAATTATGTTTTGGTTATTAATAAGAAAGAAAAAGAAGAAAATATTGATGTACCTGATAGTAATACTATTACTAATATTGTTATAGATAATACTGATTTTGTATTTAATAAAGATACTTTGAAATATGATATTGAGACTGCTTTTGCTAGTAGTAAACTAAATATTAAATATTATATTGGTAATGATGTTAAAACTAAAGAAATAGATTTAATAGTAGGAAAGAATATTGTTAATATTGGTAAGTATACAATAAATATTACTAGAAGTGATATAGCTATTGGTACTGCTCTTAATAATTCTGGTATTAAATATAATAATAGTTATATATATGGAATTAGTTTAAATACTGGTACGGATAGTTTAATTAATAATGTTAAAAAGATTAGTGATACTTTATCTATTTCTATTAAAGATAAGAATGGTAATAATTCTTCAATATTTAAGACTGGTGATAAAGTTGTTATTAAGTCTTCTCTAGAAGAAAAGAATTATGAAGTACTTATATATGGTGATGTTAATGGTGATGGTGTTATAGATAAACTTGATTATTTAGCAATACTTAGACATTATTATGGTTATAAGAAATATGATGGAGTATATAAAGAGGCTGCTGATGTTAATAAAGATGGTGTTATAGATAAACTTGATTATTTAGCAGTACTTAGAGACTATTATGGATATAAAAAGATAGTTCAGTAAAGGAGTAAAAATGAAAAAGAAATATATTATTGTTAGTTTAATTAGTTTTATATTATTTAGTAGTGCAGTTAATGCTGCGAGTGTCAGTATTAGAGCAAGTAATACTTCAGTAACTAGAGGTAATAGTGTTACTGTTACTGCTACTGTTAGTAGTGATAGTCCTCTAGTAAGTATCGAAGGTACACTTATGTGTAAAGGGGCTGGAGTATCTTCTGGAGTAGATATGGCTTTTGATGATAGTAGTAATAGTATTTACTCTAAGTCATATAGTACAACAGTTAAACCTAGTAGTTCTGGTACAATATCTTGTAGTGTTACTTCAAGTAGAATTACAAATATGGCTAGTGATAGCTGGCAAAATCTAGGAGATAAAACAATTAGTATTAAAGTTAGTGAACCAGTATACATACCTCCAAAAACTTATAGTAGTAATAACTATTTAAAATCTTTGGAAATTGAAGGTTATACTATTGATTTTAATAAAGATACTAATGAGTATAGTATTGAAGTACCTAATGGTACTGAAAAAGTTAATATTAAAACTTCTTTAGAGGATACTAAGGCTAAAGTATCTGGTGACGGAGAAGTTAGTATTAGTGAAGGTACTAATAAGTTAGAGGTAAAAGTAACTGCAGAAAATGGTAATGAGAGAGTTTATATTATTAATGTTACTGTTAAAGAGTTAGATCCAATTGAAGTGACTATTAATAAAAAGAAATATACAATAGTTAGAAAAGAAGGGGTAATTGAGAATATTCCAGAAAATTATGAAAAGTCTTCAATTAAGATAGGAGAGGATGATATTCTTTGTTATAAAAATACTAAGACTAATAATATATTAATAGGTCTTAAGGATGAAAAAGGAGAAGCTAAGTTCTATTCTTATGATGAAAAGACTAAGAAATATACTTCATATAATGGATATAAAATAGGAGGATTATATTTAAATATTATTACTATGCCAAGTGATAAAATACCAAGTGGTTATTCTAAAGTATCATTTAAATATGAAGATAATAAGTTAGAAGGATATCAATTAATTGATAAGAGTGGTACTTATGCCGCTGATGACAGTGTTAAAGGTAGTGATTTTTACTTACTATATGCTGTTAATGAAACTACTGGAGAAACTAGTACTTATGTTTATGATAAACTAGAGGGTACTATTCAGAGATTTAATACTAATATGATGCTTGCTTATAAGGAGAAGGCTGATAACTATTTATTATATTTCTTACTATCTTTAGTAGTACTTGCTACGACCGTTATTACATTTACCATTGCTTTAATGAAGAAAAAGAAGCATAAAACTAAATTTGCTTAATATAATATAGTATCATTATGATTAATGAGAAAGAGAAACATAAGTGTTTTATGCTTCTCTTTTTTTATATTATTTCGTAAGAAAGACCTTAGGCTTTCTTACGCCTTTAGAGACTACAGGCTCTAAAGGAATAAAATATGATTTACTTTTTACTAGTAATTTGATACAATTATATTGTGATGAATATGAAAAATAAAAGTTTAAAAAAGATATTAATTGTTATTTTATTGTTAGTGTTAGTTAGTTTAATATTATTATTTATAGATAAGAGTTCTTATAAAGATTATACTAGAAGTTATTTTTATTTTGATACTTATATTAATGTCAAGGTAAATACTGTTAAGAATGAAAGAGAAATGAATGATATATTTAATGATATAGATTATTTATATGATAGTTATCATAAACTTACTGATGCTTTTGATAGTTATGATGGTATAGTTAATGTTTATTATTTAAATAATAACCTTAATAATAATGAAAATATAGAAATAGATACTAGACTTGCTAATATTATTAAGACTGGTATAGATTTTTATGATACTACTGATGGATTATTTAATATAGCTGCGGGTAATCTAACAATAAGATGGAAAGAGTTTATTGATTCTTGTGATAATCTTCCTAGTATGGAAGAACTTAATGTTAATACTAATATTAATGATATTAAGTTAGATGGTAATAATTATAGTAAGAGTAATGATGTTAAATTAGATTTGGGTGGTATTGCTAAAGGATATGTTACTGAATTAGTAGGTAGATACTTAGAAGAAAATGATATTCATTCTTATATTATTAATGCTGGTGGTAATGTTATGGTAGGTAAAGCCTACAATAAAGATACTTTTATAGTAGGTATTACTAGTCCTGATAATAAAGATGATATGTTTACTAAGGTTAAAGTTAATAATTTATCGGTAGTTACTTCAGGTAGTTATCAAAGATATTGTACTTTAGATGGTATTAATTATAATCATATTATTAATCCTATAACTAAGTATCCTAGTAATTATATGAAGTCTGTTACAGTGGTTAGTAAGAGCTCAATAATGGCAGATATTTATAGTACTTATTTATTCTTACTTCCAGCAGAAGATGGTTTAAAGATAGTTAATAATACTCCTGATATAGAGGCTATATGGTATATAGATAAAGATAATATAGTTAGAAGTGATAATTTTAATTATGAATAAAAATGATATCAAATTAATTATATTTATTCTTGTTATAGTAGGAATTCTTATACTTATTATTAAACTTAATAAAAAAGAAGGAGATACAGTAGAAGTATATTATAAAGATGATTTAGTACTTAGTGCAGATCTTTCTATAGATAATACTTATACAGTAGAGGGACTTCTTGGTGATGTAGTTATTGAAGTAAAAGATAAAAAGGTTAGAGTAGTAAAAGAAAACTCTCCGAAAAATATATGCAGCAAAGAAGGATATATTAATGATAGTACCAAACCTCTTATTTGCTTACCTAATAAAGTTGTTATTAAGATAGTACAAAGTAGTGATATGGATGGTGTTGTATACTAATGAAAACAAGAGATATTACAGTAATAGGAATAATGACCGCAATAAGTGTAGTTATTTCTATTATAGAGAGTTATTTTACCTTTATTAGTGATTTTATACCAGGATTAAAACTTGGTTTATCTAATATCGTTATAATATATGTTTTATATAAATATGGTTTTAAGACTTCAATTATGGTATCACTTATTAGAGTATTAATTGTAGCCTTACTTAGAACAGGCTTTGGTATTAACTTTTTCTTTTCTTTATCAGGAGCATTATTTAGTATAATAGCTATGGTACTAGTTAAGAAAACTAAATTATCTATAATTGGTGTATCAATAGTAGGTAGTATATTTCATAGTATAGGGCAAGTACTTGTAGGAATATTAGTACTTAATAATTATAATATTACCTATTATTTACCATATTTATTAATATTTTCTATTCCTACTGGTATAATCGTGGGAATAGTATCTAAAAAACTTATAGATAATACGAAGAATATAGGAAGGAATTAGAGTATGAATGAAGTTATTAAATTATTAACTGAAAAGAATAAAACTATTAGTACAATGGAATCTTGTACTGGTGGTGGTATAGCTAATGCTATTACTAATATCGAAGGATCTAGTGAAGTATTTAAGTTTGGAGCAGTTACTTATTCTAATGAATATAAAATTAAAATGGGAGTAAGTAGTAATATTATTGATAAATATACTGTCTATAGTACTGAGACTAGTAATGAAATGAGTAAAAATATTAGTAATTATACTAATTCTAATTATGGTATTAGTGTTACCGGTAAATTAAATAGAGTAGATAAGTTTAATTTATATGGTGAAGATAATATTGTTTATATTAGTATTTATGATAGAGATAATGATAAATATTATAATGAAGTAGTAAAGGCTATTTGTGATAATAGAGAAGATAATAAGAAATTAGTAATTGATATGGTTACTAATATGTTAAAAAAGGTAGTGTAGGTGAAGTTATGTTAGCTAATATTTTACTTGGAATAGCTACGATTAGTACATTCTTTTCTTATTTACCTCAGGCTATAAAAATACTTAGAAACAAAACTGCTAGTGATCTTAGTATTTCTTCATGGGTATTATGGGTAATAAGTAGTTTATCATACTTCTTATATGCTATTTTATGTAGTAATGAATTTATGCTTAAAGTAGTTACCACTACTGAATTTATCTTTTGCCTTTTGATACTAGTGTTAACTATTATATATAGAAAGTCTAGTGTTAGTAAGAGAATAAGAATATTTATTAGAAATAAATTTAACAAATAGAGTAAAAAATACTAGTCAAAGTAATTAAAATGTTTTATAATTAGATAGTAGGAGGAAATATGAAAAAGAAGATAATTGTACTTAGTATGGTTAGTCTACTAGTACTAGGAGGCTGTGCAAAGGGATATAAAGAGGGTATATATACTGGTACTGCTACTGATAGTTATGGTGGACAAGATAATACTGCTACTGCTACTGTTACTGTTGATAGTAATGGTAAGATTACTAGTGTAGAACTTGATACTACTTATACTAAAGATGGTGTTAAGACTACTAAAAAAGCTTTAGGCAGTGAATATGGTATGTATAATAATCCTTATGGAAGTACTATTGGTGAATGGGATACTCAGGTTAAGGCTCTTGAGGATTATATTGTTAAAAACCAAGGAATTGATAGTCTAAAGTTAGATGAAGATGGTAAAACTGATGCAGTAAGTGGTTGTACTATTAAAATTGATGCTTTATATGAAGCTGCAAACAACGCTTTAAAACAAGCAAAGAAATAAAAGTGCTATTTTAAGTAGTACTTTTATTTTTTAATTCATATATATTATTAGGTGATTATCTTGAAGAATATATTTAAAATGGTATCGTTATTAGTACTTGTACTATTTAGTTTTTTTTATACAGATAGAGTAATGAATTTTATTAATAAGAAAGATCCACTTATGAATAAGATAGACTTATTAAAAGATAAATATGAAGTTCTTCCTGTTAATGCAGTACTTGATAGTAATACTATTATTCCTGGAGTTAAGGGAAAAAGTGTAGATCTTGATAAGAGCTATGAGAATATGAAAGTAAGTGGTATCTTTAGAGAGGATTATCTTGTATATAATGATATATTACCTAGTGAGATGTTATCTAATAATATGGATAAATATATTATAGGAGGTAATACCTCTAGTAGTAGAGTGTCCTTACTTGTTATTACTAATTATGATAATATTGATAAAATTAATAATAATAATATAACAATATTTTTAAATCATAAAGATGTATCTATAAATAATATTAAAAAGATTAATAAGAATAGTATTTATACTTATGGTAATAATGGTATATATAGTGAAGAAATACTTGATAATGATAATACAATTATTAATAGAATTAGTAAGAATAAATCTATATATTGTTTAAGTATGGAGAAAAATAATGATACTTTGAGTATTTGTAATAAGAAGAAGATGTATGTTGTAATACCTAGTATAGTTGGCGATTATTTGGATATTAAGAATAATTTAACTAATGGTAGTATAATACTTCTTAATGATATGAATAATCTTGATATTATAGTTAAGTATATTAATAGTAAAGGATATATGATAGTACCTCTAGAAGAATTACTTACAGAATAGATTAAAAATATGAACTATTTCATAATAAATAGCATAATATATAGTGTCATGAGCATTAGCTTGTGTTTATATATATAGTAGCTTCCTTATAAAGGAGGCTATTTATGTTATATTGTGTGAAAATAAAAAAAGTACTTGCAATTTACTAATAAAGTAGTATATAATGTTACAGAAAGGAAAGGATTCTATGGCAAAGAAATTAGTAATAGTGGAGTCCCCACATAAGAGTAAAACAATAGAAAAATATTTAGGAAGTGGATATAAAGTAGTATCTTCAGTAGGTCATATTAGAGATTTATCTACTTCTGGGAAGTTTGGTTTTGGTGTTGATATAGATAATAATTTTAAACCTGATTATCAAATTATAAAGGGTAAAAATAAAATAGTAAAAGAATTAAAGAAAGATGTTAAAGATTCAGACTTTGTTTATTTAGCAACCGACCCCGATCGTGAAGGAGAGGCTATTAGCTGGCATTTATATGATACTTTAGGTCTTACGGATAAAGATTATGATCGTATAGTATTTAATGAAATAACTAAGAAAGCTGTTTTAGATTCTTTTGCTAAAGCTAGAAAAATAGATGATAACTTAGTTAAGTCACAGGAGACAAGAAGAATTCTAGATAGAATTATTGGTTTTAGACTTAGTAAACTTATGCAATCTAAGACTGGAGGAAAGTCTGCTGGTAGAGTTCAGTCAGTGGCTCTTAAGTTAATCGTAGATAGAGAAAGAGAAATTGAAGCTTTTATACCTGAAGAATATTTTGAGATAGATGCTTATTTTAATGACTTTAGCGCTAAGCTTGATACTTATAATCATAAAAAGATTGAAATTAAGAAAGAAGTAGAGGCTAAAGAAATATTAAGTAAGCTATCTAATGCTTTTAAGATAGAGAGTATTGATAAAAAAGAAAAAGCTAAGAAGAGTAAGTTTCCTTTTACTACGAGTACACTACAGCAGGAAGCCTCTAATAAACTGGGATTTACTTCAAAAAAGACTATGAGTATTGCTCAAAAATTATATGAAGGTATTGATTTGGGTAGTGAAACTGTCGGTTTGATTTCTTATATGAGAACAGATTCGGTAAGACTTTCTGATGAATTTGTTAAAGAAACTTATGGTTATATTAAAGATAACTTTGGTAGTGAATATGTTGGTTATGTAAAGAAAAGTACTAAGACTGAGAATGTTCAAGATGCTCATGAAGCTATTAGACCAACATCAATTAATAGACATCCTGATAAGATAAAAGAATATTTATCTAATGATGAATATAAGTTATATAAGATTATTTATTATAGGGCTTTAGCATCACTAATGAAAGACGCTAAGGTAGAGGCTACTACTGTTATACTTGATAATAATAATTATCAGTTTAAAACTACTGGTCAAGTACTTATTTTCAATGGATATTTAAAAGTATATAATATATATGAAGATAGTGAAGATACAGTACTTCCCGATTTTAGTACTTATAATAGTAATGTTATTGTATCTAATAAGATAGAATACTCTTCACATACTACTAAACCTCCTGCTAGATATACAGAAAGTAAATTAATTAAAGAAATGGAAGAACTTGGTATTGGTAGACCTTCTACTTATGCTAAAACCATTGATACTATTAAAGAAAGAAATTATGTTAAAGTAGAAGATAAGAAGTTTATTCCTACCGAAATTGGTATTGAAACTACTGATAAGTTACAAGAATTCTTTAAAGATATTATTAATGTTGAATATACTAAAAATATGGAAGATGATCTTGATAAGATTGCTGAAGGTGATATGGAGTGGTATAAACTACTTAAAATGTTTTATGATGACTTTGAACCTAAGGTAGAGGTTGCCTTCAAGGAGATGGAAAAGAAGGCTCCTGAAAAGACTGGAGAGATATGTCCTAACTGTGGTAGTGAATTAGTAGTAAAACAAAGTAGATATGGTAAGTTTACGGCCTGCTCGAACTATCCTACTTGTAAGTATATAAAAAATGATAAAGAAGAGAAAAAAGTAGTAGAAATAATGGACTGTCCTAAGTGTGATGGTAAAGTAGTTGAGAAGAAAACTAAAAGAGGTAAAATATTTTATGGCTGCTCGAACTATCCTAAATGTGACTTTGCTTCTTGGGATAAACCATTAGAAGAAAAATGTCCTAATTGTCATGGAACTTTAGTAGAAAAAAAAGATAAAATTAAATGTATGAACTGTGATTATGAAAAAGATATTGATTAATATAGTCAATATCTTTTTTCTACTCTTGCAAACTATTATTTATTATGATAAAATTATATTGAAACGTAGGTAGGTGTTATTTCATGAATAAAAAGATTAAACTAATGATATTTAGTATTTTTTCTTTAGTAATATTGTTTATAGGAACAAATAATGTTTTGGCAGTAGATTGTGATACTAAGACAGCAGAACAATTAGCAAAGATTATATATCATGAAGTTGGATCTGCTGAAGCTAAAAATGCTGATGATAACTTTTTTCAAAAAGTAACTACTGCAAGTATAGTACTTAATAATGCTTATAATAAAAAAGGTAATACTACATATGAAAAGTTAATGAACTTGACTGATGGAAATTATCATGGATATAGTGATTATAAAAACAATAGCTTTAGTAGTGAAGTTGATCAGAATAAGCAAAGTGAAATGCTTTATGTAGCAGAACTTGTTTTAACTGGTAAATATAATTTACCAGATAATATGACATTACAAGCATCAAAGAGCATAGTTAACAGACTTGGAACAATATGGACTTATGTGGAAAATCCTAAACAAATTGATGTTTATTTTGGCTTTGAGGGAGAAACATTAAGTGATACTAATGTTTTTGGAAATAAAGTTTCTGACACATCAGTGGCTTATTATAAAAAATTAGCAAAATCTTATGAAAAATCTTCTTATACTACAACTTCTAGTACAGTATGTAGTGGAAATATTAAACCTTCACCAACACCTACTCCTAGTGATGGCAATAGTAGTAAAGGAAATACAACAATAGTAGATGCTTGTACTAATCCAGATATACTTAGAGTTATATATTTCGGAAAATTAATTATTGATATAGTAAAAATTGTTGTTCCAATTGGACTAATAATTTTAGGTATGGTTGATTTTTCAAAGTCAGTTACTACTAGTGATGAAGGAGCACAAAAAAAGAATATGAAACTATTAGGAAAAAGAATAGTTTTTGCGGTACTTGTATTTGCAGTTCCTTGGATAGTAGAAACTCTTATGGTTAGCTTAGGTAATTTAACTGAAGGTGTTAATTTTACTGATTGTTTAGAAAATGCTACAGGTGATTGTATTGATCAATTGGAAAATGGTTATTCACGTTGCTATTCGAAAGATGAATACTCTTGTTATTATTGTCCATCATCAAATAAATATTTATGGAGACCAGGCAGTCCAAGTGAACATTGTCCTGGTGGAATAGGTTGGAGTAAAAAAACAAATATAGAAGAAAAAAATTGTAAATAATTAAAGTATAACTTAGTATGGTTATACTTTTTTTCTAAAAATAAGATTATGTAATTGACTAAAAATCTTCTAAATGGTATACTTTATATAGTAGGAAAGTAGGAATCTTATGAAAAAGAAAAAAGTGGTTAAAAAAGAGTATGATTATAGAAGAACTTTTCTAGTTTTTGCTGTAGTATTTAGTATTATTATAGGAATAAGTACTTATTGGATTTATGCTTATAAACATAAGCATCCTTATCTAGAAGATAATATAATTAATTATAAAATAGATGATTATGTTAAAATTAGGGGTAATGTTGTTTATTTAGAAGAAATTGATAATAAAGTTATAGATGATTTTATTAATAAGCAGAATAAAATTATAAATAATAATAAGGTTATTGATACTGATATCACTAAGAATATATATAAAGATATTTTATCTGTTAAAATAAGTTATATTCTATATGGAGAGTTATCTAATTATGAAGAGATTCTAACTTTAAACTATAATTTAAAAGATAATAAATTAGTGAATAATGATAATCTTTTGAAGATGACTAAGGTTACTTATAAAGATATAGCTGATTCATTATTTAATGAATATATAAAATTAGATGATACTAGTAGTGTAGTCGTAGATGCTATTACAAATGAAAAACTTACTGGTACTGAATTTAATGATAATAGTTATAAATATATAACTAGGATTAGAGAGAATTTACCTGATATAATGAATTTATATATTAAGGATAATAAATTATATTATGTAGTAAAATTAAAAGATATAAATAAATTATGCTATCAAACAAATATGGATGTTAGTAGTGAATACATAGATAAAGAAATAGATAAATTATAAGGAGGAAATTATGGAAAGTATTTTATCTGCAACTGCAATTGGAATAGGGGTAATGGTTGGTCTTGCATTTTTAGGACTAGGATTAGGTATTGGTTTACTTGGTGGAAGAGTGGCTGAGGCTGTAGGAAGAAACCCAGAAACTAAAAATGATGTAGTACATTCAATAATGACAATATTAATAATATTTTCAATATTCTTATTATTCTTATTTGCATTTTGTTTCTTATTATTATTCTTTAATCCATTAGTGGGATAATATGACTTTGTTTATTATCTCTTTTGCTGTTATTATACTTCTTGTAGTATTAATGAGTTTAATACTTAAGAATGCTGTAAAAGAGGTAGACAAAAAATCTAAATCATACTTTGTAGATAAACTACAAGAGTATGATTACCTAATAGATGAAAAAGAAAAGAAACTTTCTGAATTAGAAAGCGAATTAGAAAAAAGAAAGAATGGATTAAAAGATGGTAATAGTGATATCAATAATCCTAACTATGATTTTGATAGTAGTATTATTGATATGCTTACTGAGACAAGTTATCTTGATAAGAATATATTTGAAATAAATAAAAAAATAGAAGAAAAATTTATAATTAATTATGAAGATTTACTTAAAGATTTTTTATCAAATATTAAAGATAATAATAGATATGATTTTACTCTTAAACTTAGAAATAAGTTTACACCTGATGAAATATATAAGATAGAAACTTTATTACCTGAAGAGAGAGATGAGTATTTAAAAAAATTATTAACTGATGAAGAATATAAAGTATATGAAATATTTGAAATAAGTAATAAGTTTAATATGGTAGATTTTATAGATTATTTAAATAGATTAATAGAACTTAATAATCCTACTGTTACTGTACTTGTACCAAATAAAAATATTAATTATGATTATATTGATAGTAAAATTAAGACTAAAGTATCTGACAATATATATAGAGGAATTAAAATTATTTATAAGAATAAAGTATATGACTTTAGTTTAAATGAAGGGAATGTGTGATATGGAACTTAATAAAGTAGATAAGAAAGTTGAAGATATTAAGAATAACGATAATATCTTTTCTGTTGGTAAAGTAATAAAGGTTAATCCTTATACTGTTATTGTATCTGGACTTAATGATATTACTTATTATGAAGAAGTAAATATTGATGATAAAGCTAAGGGATTTGTTTTTGCGGTAGGTAAAAATAATGTCACTATTTCTCTAATTGAAGTAAAAGAAAAAATAAATCCAGGAGACTCTGTATATGCTTTAAAGAAACAATTTAAATGTTTATTTAGTATGGATTCAATGGGTAAAGTTATTGATATCTTTGGTAATGATTTGATAGCTGGTAAAAAGTTTGATAACTTAGTAGAAGTACCAATTGAGAATGAACCTATTCCTATTATGGATAGAGATCTAGTTACTAGAGAGTTTTTAACTGGTATTACTGGTATTGATATGTTATATCCTATTGGTAGAGGACAGAGACAATTAATAATAGGAGATAAGAAGACTGGTAAAACACAAATAGCCTTAGATGCTATAGTTAATCAAAAAGATAAAAATATGGTATGTATTTATGTAGCTATAGGTAAGACCAAGAAAGAAGTTAAAGATATTTATTATGATCTCACTAAGAGAGGTGCTGCATCTTATACAATTATTATAGCATCATTTAATGATGAACTTCCTAATAGAACATATTTAACTCCTTATGTAGCTCTTTCTATAGCTGAAGAGATGATGATGGATTCTTATGATGTATTAGTAATAATAGATGATTTAAAGAAGCATGCTGACGTATATAGACAGATATCTCTTGCTAGTGGTAAAACTCCAGGTAGAGATGCTTATCCTTCAGATATCTTTTATGCACATTCTAGATTACTTGAAAAAGGATGTCAACATAAGAATGGAGGATCTATTACAATACTTCCAATAGTAGAAACTAAATCTTCAGATATTACTGATTATATATCTACTAATATTATATCTATATGTGATGGACAACTTGTTTTATCTAGTAAGAACTTTGCTAAAGGACAAAAACCTGCATTAAACTATGGATTATCAGTATCTAGACTTGGTGGTAATGTACAAGCTCCTGATATGAAAAAATTAGGTAGTTTAGTAAGAAGAGAATTACTAGAATATTTGGAAGTTAGAGATATATATGAACTTGCTAATATAGATGAAATGGGAGAAGAATTACAACATAGAATGAAGGAAGGTAAAAAGATCCTTGATAAGTTAAGTCAAAATAAATTTTCTCCAAAGAGTAAGGAAGAAATGTTAAGTTTATATAAGTTCCTAGAAGAAGGTGAAGATAATGCAAGTAGGTAAGATAATAAAAATTAGTGATATATCTATAGAGATAATTTTATCTAATACTAATATAAAGATAGGAGATATTCTTAAAGTAGAAGGAGATACTGAAGAAAAGTATTTATTCGAAGTAGTTGAAGTAAATAATATATCTGCGACTTGTGTAAGTTTATATTCTACTAGAGGACTACAAAAGGGTAGTATAGTTTTAAAGAAAGCTGACGAGCTAGAAGTAGAATATTCTGATAAAATATTAGGAAGAATATTTGATTCATATGGTAATCCTATAGATGGTTTACCATTTGAAAGTGAAAGAAAAGTATCTGCGAATAATAGTGCTGTATCTTTAAAAGAAGTAAAAGTTGAAACTGAACCATTATGGACTGGTATTAAAGTAATTGACTTCTTTGCTCCACTGCAAAAAGGATTTAAAATGGGATTACTTGGAGGTGCTGGAGTTGGTAAGACAGTACTTATTAAAGAGTTAATTCATAATATATATGCTAGTTCTAATGCTAGAGCAGTATTTGTTGGAGCAGGAGAAAGAAGCCGTGAAGGTAAAGAATTATATGAAGATATGAAAAGTTCTAACTTACTTGATAAGATGGCTATGGTATATGGACAAATGGGTGATAATCCAATATCAAGAAGTAAGAGTGTAAGTACTGGACTTAGAATGGCTGAGTACTTAAGAGATGAGAAAAAAGAAGATGTATTAATCTTCATAGATAATATATATAGATTTATTCAGGCTAAAGCAGAAATAGCTACTGACTTAAAAGAATTATTAATAGAAAATGGTTATCCATCTAATATGGCTAGTGAAATAAGTAGTATTGAAGAAAGAATCAATTCTAATGATAATGGTTCTATTACTTCATTCCAAGCTATTTATATACCTGCGGATGATTTAACTGATGATGCAGTACAAACTACGATGAGTTATATGGATGGACAAATAGTACTTGATAGAAAGATATCTGAGTTAGGATTATATCCCGCAATTAACGTATTTAAATCTACTTCTAAATTAATAGATATAGAAAAGATAGGCGAAAGACATTTTAAATTAGTTGAAAGAGTTCTTGCTTATCTAACTAGATATGAAGAATTAGAGGAAATAATTGCTGTACTAGGTATTGAAGAATTATCTGAAGAAGATAAAAAGATATTCCATAGATCAAGAAAGTTAAGAAACTATTTCTCCCAGCCAATGTTTGTAGCAGAACCATTTACTAATATTAAAGGTGAATTTGTTGACATAAATGATGTACTTAATGATGTAGAAAATATTCTCGAAGGTAAGTATGATGATGTTGATGAAAGTAAATTTAGATATATAGGTAAAATAACATGGACGGAATAAAAGTAAAAGTATTTGATATTAGAAATGGTATGAGAGTATATGATAATATTAAAATAATAAGAATAATAAGTAAAGACTATAATCTTTTAATTATGAAAGACTATTTACCTATAATTGGTGAAATAGAAGGATCTGTTGATATAAAAAATGATGTAGTAAATGAATCTTTTAAAGATATAAAGGCTTTTTATATGAATAGTGATAATGTCTTTAATTTAATGATAAAAGAGGGATAGTATGGAGAATATATTATATTTTGCTAGTGTTGGGTTAATAGTGTTAATATCTTTATATGTAATACTAAAAATATTAATAAAGAAATTTAATCCTGAAGAATCTAAAGTAAACATATATGGAATATTACAAGGTATGAAAAATACCGAGATAATTAGTTTATCTTGTAGTATTGTTAGTTATATTTTCTTACTATACATAATGGCTTCATTTATAGATTTAAATCTATATATAGCATTAATATCTTTATCATTAACTCTTATCAGTGGTCTTTTAATAAAAAATAAAAAAGTAATAATAAATCTTTTACTAGATTTAATATCACTAGGAGGAATTAAATTAGTATATTTAATTCATGATTATATTATAAATGAATATTACTCTGTATGGATGTTATTATTATTAGTATTCTTAATGATATTTTTATTACTATATTTATCATATACATTACTTAAAAATATTAAGAGTGTAGTAATTAGAAATAAATATGTAAGAAAGGGTGGTAAGAATGAGAATAAAAAATGTAGTTAAAGTAATGAACTTCCACTCCTTACTTAGAATTGAGGCTTCTAAAAAAGAAGCTAGTCACTATCAAAATGTTGGTGATGAAATAACTAATATAATTAGAAGTATTCTATATAATAGAAATCTAGTTCTAGATAAAAAAATAATTACTCCAAATCCAGATAATCCTAAACTAAATATATATATAGCTAATGATTATGGATTCTGTGGTAATTTTAATTCTCAAGTAGCTCATCAAATAAGACAAGATAAAGATGATTACAAAATAATTATAGGTAAAAAAATAGTATATAATGATGATAAGACATTATTAAAAATAGAGAAAGATAATTTTAATAATGAATTAGGTAGGATAGAGAAGACTATAGATGAATCTATACATAATGCATCATATAGTGAAATCAATCTATACTATAATCATTATAATTCAAGTACATCTTTTGAATTCAAAAAATTAAATCTATTTCCTTTGAAATTTGAAGGAGATTATTATAGTAATAAAGACTTTGTTATAGAGACAGATATTACGAGTATGATTTATAGTTTACTTACCTTCTATATAATGTATCAGCTTAGAATGTGTGAATGTATCAGTAGAGCTGCTGAAAACACAATAAGAAACCAAATAACCAGAGAAGCAATAGATAAAATAGAACAAATAGAAGAAGAGCAAAGTAATGAATTAAGAAAAGAAAAGAAAACTATTCTAATTAATAAAACAGTAGATAATTATAAGAAATTATCTTATATGGAGGCTGACAATGGATAAATTTGATTATATTACTGCGACTATTGAAGAAGAAAAAGTAAGAGTAGAAAAAATAATAAAATATTTAAAAGAAAATAATTTAGTGGATGAATTACCTGAATATCAAGAAAGATATAATAATATATTAAAATATTTAACTGCTAAAGAAAGATATTTTAAGGTATTAGAAAGTATTAAAGTAGATAAAGAAAAGCTAGAAGAATTAAATAGAATTAAAGATGAATATGAAGTAGATAATATACTACTTGAAGATACTCTTTTATCTAAGTTTAATGAAGATACTTTTGGTAAATATAGAAATGTATTATATGAAGATATTAAAAATCAAGATAAAGAAGTACAAGATATATTATATCTACTACTAGAAAAGCAAAGTAATTATAGTGAATTAGTAATTAAAAGAGATAGATTAAAAGATAAAATAGATAAAAATAAATATCCTAAAACTTATAATACTTTATATTCACAAGATATTATTATTGAAAAACAAGATAGTATCTTAGAAAAAATATTTGTAGTAGAAAATAGTATTAAAATAGAAAAAGATAAACTATCTTCAATTGAAGATAGTGTTATGACAGATAGTATATTAAAGTTATTATATGAATTTTGGATAGTTAATTCATATGATCCAAGTAAAGTAGATAAAACTAAATTATTTATAACTAATAAAACATTTACTAGTTATAAAAATAATATTCCAGAAGTAAAAAAAGAGGTAGTACCTCCAAAAGAAGAATATAAAGAAATTAAAATAGATAATCTAAAACTTCCAGGTCTAGATGAAGAAAAACCAATAGATATTGATGGAAAAGATTATTTAAAATAAAAAAATTATATTGATAATTATATCAAATTTTGTTATAATTAATATGATGATAGGAGGAAGAAAAAATGATAGAAGAAAAGAAAAAAGTAAATAGACCATTAGTCTATGCCATATTAGGAGTAACCCTATTAGTGCTAGCAGTATCTGGTAGTGCTTATGCATTCTTTACTGCACAAGCAACAAGTGATCAGTTCTCTGGTAATACAATTGACGTTCAAATTAAAAAACCAGTAGTAACTCTAGTAGTAGGTGATAAAACAAAAGGTTTAATTCCTATACATGATGGCTCAGTAACAGGCCATACTACTAATCAGTTAACTACCGCAGTTAGTGGTACCAATAAATGTGTAGATAAGAATGGTTATATGGTTTGTCATGTTTATAAGGTAACATTAAGTAATGAAGGTAGTACAGCCACTACAGTAGATACTTCAATTACATTAAATACTGGAGGAGCTGCAAATGTTACTTGGGCTAAGATGACTAATCAAACAACATTTGGTTCATTAAAAGGTACTGACAATTCTTTAGCAAAAGGAACTGCATTAAGTGCAAGTGGAACTGCTGATCTATATTTTGTTGTATACTTAAAGAATACTGGTTCTGATCAAACTGGTACTGATGCTGGCAAAACATATACTGGTACAGTAACTGTAACCGCAAGTACTGGTTCTACTCTTGAAGCACAATTCTAATTATTAAAATAATAGTGAGAAATCACTATTATTTTTTTCTAAAATATGAGAAATAAGTATTGCAAAAATAGTCGGGATTTGATACAATTATTATTGTAAAGGAGGATTGAAAAAGATGAATGAAAATAAGAAAGGAAGTACACTTTATGTAGCATTAGGTGTTGCTACATTAGTAGTAGCTATAATTGGCGCTACATTTGCATACTTTAGTGCTCAAGCTAGTACCAATGAAGGCGATATCTCTGGTGGCACAAGTGATGTCGGTGCTGCTTTGTCATTAAATGTAACTAGAGATTTGGTTGAAGCAAGTAGTGAAGAAGGTACAACTGTTAACTATAATAATTTAGTACCTGCAGAAATTTCTAATGAAACTGATATAAAAAATGCTATAGATAATAAGTGCATAGGAACAAGCGGATATGTTGGATGCCATGTTTACAAAATTGAAGCAGGTTCTTCAGAGGCGCTTACAAGTGCAAGTATTAGATTAGCAGATTTACAAACTACTGCTACTGACTATGCTAGCTGGAAATTCTATCTATATAAATTAGATGAAAGTGGTAATGTTACTATAATTTCTGATGCTCAGAATACTGATCATAGCTTTGCTGCATATGATGCAGAATCTACTAGTAGAGTATATACATATAGTGCAGGAACTCCAAGTGGATTTGATATGCATAATAGTGCAAGTTTAAATGGAAATACTACCTATTATTTAATGGTTTATTTAGAGAATAAAGAAAATGTTTCACAAAATCCTAACGAAACTTCAGCTACTGAAAGCGGAACTGGTACCTATTCTGGTATAATAACTATGGATGCTGCTGGTGGTAAAGTATATGCTAAGTTCGAAGCAAAAGTAGGCGCTTAAAAATTATTTATTAAAGGAAGAAACGTTCTTCCTTTTTACTTTGAAAAAAGTAATTATTTGAAAATAAAAAAAATATCAAAAAACTATTGCAAAAAGAATTTATATTTGATACAATTATTATTGTAAAGGAGGATTGAAATAAAATGGAAGAAAATAACAGAAAGGGACCTGGCGTATTTTACGCTGTAGTAGGTGTTGCTACATTAGTAGTAGCTATAATTGGTGCTACATTTGCATACTTTAGTGCTCAAGCTAGTACTGGAGCTGAGGATATCAAAGGTGGTACTTTGGATATTAAACAAAGTTTCTCTGTTGAGGCCGTAAGAGTATATAAAGATGATACTGTAGCTAGTGATAATCTTGTTCCATCAGATGCTGGTGCAAATATTACCAATATTAAAAATGCTATGACTGCTAAATGTGTAAATAAAGGCTATACAGGATGTCATATTTATAAAATAACTGCTAAATCAGGACAAACATTAAATACTGCATCATTAAATCTTACATTAACACAAACAGGTGCAACTGATGTAGCTGCTTGGAAATATGTAACATTTACTGGTGAGGGCGATGCTGCTGCATTAGTAGAAGGAAAATCAGGAAGTTTTAATGTTCTTGATACTGCTCCTGTAGACTTACACAGTGGCGCTAGTGTAACTGGTGGAACAGATGTAGTTTACTATTTAATGATTTATTTAGAAAACAAAGATGCATCTCAAAATGAGCCTGGTGATAACCTAGCAACTGGTTCTTATGTTGGTAAAGTTACATTCCAAGCTGCTGGTGGTACTGTTTCAGCTACATTTGCTGCTTAGTAATATGTTATTTAAAATATAGTAATGATTATAATTACTATATTTTTTTTATGCCTTAAAATTAAAAAGTGTGCTTTTGCACACTAATTATATTCTTCTTTTATTAATACCTAGAATACTTGCAAATACTCCTATTAATATTATTATAAGTAAATATAATATTCCTATTAAAGTAATATTTTTAGTAATTATATTAAATATCAAAAATATTATTACCCATATACCACTATATTTCAATCCTTCGATATATCCTTTTTGATTGGAAGTTTTTCCTAGTTTATAACTACCTATAAAGATAGAAATTAATGGTATTAACAATTCTAATACTTTAAGTATAGTTCCATTTAAGATATTAAAATAATTAAAGATAGTAAGTATTATTATACTTGATAAAAAGATACCTAGAGACCAAATAAAACTTTTTAAATAATTCATTAGCATATTATCACCAATAAATATTATGTATTTGTATAAAAAAATATACTTTGGTACATAATGGTAATGGTGATAATATGTATATAGTTATGATTAGAACAGTATTTTTTTATTTCTTTATATTTTTAATATATAGAATAATGGGTAAAAGAGAACTGGGTCAACTTAGTATTATTGATTTGATTGTATCTTTGTTAATAGCAGAACTTGCTACGATTAGTATAGAAAATTATAAGGGGTCTATTTTATATTCTTTGATACCAATAGTAATATTAACATTACTTCAATGTATATTAGCATATATTGGTTTAAAAAAACCTAAGTTTAGAATATTTTTAGATGGTAATCCTTCAGTTATTATTAAGAATGGTAAAATTAATTATAATGAGATGTTAAAACAAAGATATAATTTAGATGATTTATTAGTACAATTAAGGGATAAAGGTTATAGGAGTATTGAAGAAGTAGAATATGCTATATTAGAAAGTAGTGGTACTTTATCTATATTTCCTTATGAAAATGGTAAGAGTCCATTACCACTTCCTATAATATTAGATGGTGATATACAAGAGGATACAATCAAACATTTAAAGAAAGATAAAAAATGGGTATATAATTTTTTAGATAAAAAAAATATAAATATTGAAGATGTATTCTTTGCCTTTTATAAAGATAAAAATATATTTATAATTAGAAATGATGATTTAATTAAGTAACATTTGTTTGACAAGTAATAGTTTTTATGTTACAATTTTCTTGTAAATCAGTGGTCGCGGTGACTTTTCACTTCGGCTGCTGATTTCTTTTATACATTTTAAAGCCAAATTGTGATTTTATACCTATCTTTTTAATCCAATTGAGTCTCTTAAAGCATTCATTTAATTGTCTTTCTATTTCAGCTTTTGATAACGACTTATTTGTTATATTAATAATAAAGTTTACAGATTGTCCTTTTGCTTTTTCAAGATTATGATATATTAATTGTGAACTTTTTCCTGTGGTGTGTTTATAGTCAAAATATTCACGACCTATTTTATAATCTGCTGTTTTAAATCCATCAGGTTTGTTAAATCTTGGAAACAATTCTATTTTTTTGTTTGTTCTTTGTGATAGCCATTTTGCAAAACTAATTTCTCCTTTTTTGTAATCTATAACAATATTATAATCATCTATAATATATTCTTTTCCTTTATATTTAAATATATCATTACTTTTGTGAAATATTATTTTATTTTTTATCACTTGATAACCAAATATTTGTTATATCATTATATAATATATTTTGTTTAATTTCTTTTTCTGCTATAACCATAACTTATCTCCCTCTCTAATATTTTTTATAACATTTACTATAAATCAAAACAGGATAATTGTCAATTGATTTATACTTTAAGTTATAGCAAATTATTGTAAGTAAGTATTTATCATAGTATAATATTATTGGTGAAGTAAGATGGAAGATAAAATTAATAAATTAAAAGATATAATAAATAATAGTAAGAAAATAGTATTTTTTGGAGGAGCTGGAGTATCTACTGAAAGTGGAATACCTGACTTTAGAGGTAAAGATGGTTTATATAATATGAAATATGATTATCCACCCGAATTAATACTTAGTCATGGCTTTTTTTATGATGATACTGAGGAATTTTATAAATTTTATAAAGATAAGATGAATAGTTTGAATTATAAACCTAATGTTACGCATTATTATTTGAGTAAATTAGAAAAAGAGGGTAAGTTACTTGGTGTAATTACCCAAAATATTGATGGATTACATAATAAGGCAGGTAGTAAGAAAGTATTAGAATTACATGGTAGTATTATGGATAATTATTGTATTAAATGTCATAAGTATTATGATGCTGAATATGTATTTAATTCTAAAGGAGTACCTAGATGTACTTGCAGTGGTATTATAAAACCTAATGTTATATTATATAACGAACCCCTTCCTGAAGATACTTGGGATGAAGCTATTAGATTAATTAAAGAAGCTGATACTATGATAATTGGTGGTACTTCGTTAACTGTATATCCAGCAGCTTATTTGATAGATTATTTTCATGGTAATAATTTAGTTCTTATTAATAAAGATAAAACTAGTTATGATAATAGATGTAATCTTGTTATAAATGATAAGTTGGGTAATGTATTTAGTAAACTATAAAATATTATATATTATAAATATAGACATTTTGTTTAATAAATGATAAAATATCTATGAATTAATGGAAGTGTGATTTATATGGAAGTTTGTGAGAATCCTGATATTTTAAGAGTTATCTTTTTTGGTAAAGAATTAATTAGCATAGTAAAAATAGTTGTGCCAATAGCTTTAATTATACTAGGAATGGTTGATTTTACAAAGGCTTTGGCCTCTAATGATGATAAAGTAAATAAGAAAAATATTACACTCTTTTTTAAGAGAGTTTTAAATGCTGTACTTATTTTTGCAGTACCATGGATTGTTGAGTTCGTCATTGTAACTCTTGGCGATTTGGCTAAAGGGGTAAATTTTACTGATTGTTTACAAAATGCTAATGCTGATAAGATAGCAGAATTGGATGCTATAGTAGCAGAACAAGATAAAAATAATCATACTAATAATAGTAGTAGTAATAATGGCAATAGTAGTAATAATAATAAAGATTATACTATTTTAGTTGGCGACTCTAGAGTAGTTGGTATGTGTAATTATGTTAAAGTAAAAAGTAATACTGATTGTAGTGTTGCTGAAGTAAGTAAAGAAGCATCTTGGTTTAAGAATACAGCTTATTCGAAAATTAAAGAAAAATTATCAAGTAACCCTAATAGCTATGTTGTTATATATATGGGTACAAATGATTTGGGTACAGTTGATGATTCTACTAGTATTTATGCAGAATATGAAAATAAGTTGGCTAATGAATATCCTAATGCAAAAGTAGTAGTAGTTTCTGTAACTCCTATTATTGATGGGAAAGTAAAAAATTATAAAGATATTGTTAATGATGCTAATGCTGTTAAATTTAATAATACATTAAGTACTAAACTTAATTCAAATGTTTCATATTGTGATATTCATGATCAGAAACTTGGATACTCTGCAAAAGATGGTATTCATTATAATAAGAATATTTATAAAAAAATATATAATTCTATACTTGAATGTTTAAAATAAAAGTATCAAATTTTGGTACTTTTTTCTTATATGTAACATAAATTATTGTGAGGGGTGATATCTTTTGTCTGCATATAAAGAAATAGTAACAAAAGCAGTGGTAGGTAAGGGTAAAAAGTATTATAGAAATACTTATACTATTAATACTGATAGTAAACCTAATACTGTGCTTGGATGTTGGGTAATAAATCATAGATTTTCTGGTAAAGAAGTAGATGATAGAATAGAAATAGATGGTTCTTTTGATGTAAATTTATGGTATTCTTATGATAATGATACTAAGACATCTGTTATAACTAAAAATATACCATATAAAGAAATGGTAACAGTAGCCCAAAAAGAAACAACTGATTCTTCAAGTAAAGATATTATAGTAAGAAGTTTAAAACAACCTAGTTGTATATCTGCTAAAGAGAAAGATAATACTATAGTTATTGATATTGAAAAAGAATTGGGTGTAGAGATAGTTGGTGATACTAAGGTTAAAATAGCTATTGAGGAAGATGAAGAACCATGGGATGAAATACCTGAAGATGTAACTGATGATACTATGAAAGAAATAGATGATAATGTTGATCCTAACTATATTAAAGAAGAAAAATAAATCTTCTTTTTTTTTCTTGAATTATATATAAAAATATGATAATATTTATATGTAGGATATGGTGATGGATTATGAAGAGTAAAATTACTACAAGTATATTGATTGTAGTTATTGTTATTATTGCAGTAGCTGGTATTACTTTTGCTTATATTACTTGGACTAGTGGAAAGATTAATACTACTGGTAACAGTGAATGTTTTAATGTTTTATATGCTAAAGGAACAGATATAGGTAGTGATCAAAATACTGCTACATTAATGCCTTCGAATGATTATACTGGAGGATTATCGTCTACTGTTAAAATAGGTTTTAGCAGTACCTGTACTAATGTAAGTGGTACTGGTATAATCAAATTAAATACTCTAGATACTACAAGTGGTAATTTATATAGAACAGGACTTCTTAATTATGTGGTGTTAAAAAATGGTACTAAATTAACTGAAGGTAATATTACTAGTTCAGGTACTACAAATATAAATGTTGGTACACTAAAGAAAGTAAGTAACATAAGTGATGCTGATAGTTATACAGTATATGTATGGATAAGTAATGATTTAGTACAAAATGAAGATGCTTTTTCAAGTTATTATGGTAATATAACCGCTAGTGTAGAACAGGTGAGTGATTAGTATGAAGAAGAAAGTAATATATAGTATTATTATAGTTTCAGTAATCATAATTCTATCAGTAGCAGTAACTTATGCAGTATATACTTTTAGTGGATCAGTAAATATATCAGGTACCAGTGAATGTTTTGATGTTAATTATGTTAAAGGACAAGATATAGGTAGTGATAGTAATCCTGCTAATTTTGCGTTGGCAAGTACTTATACTGAAGGATTATCTTCAGTAATAAAAGTTAATTTAAAAGATACTTGTACTATAACTAATGGTACTGGTACATTATATTTAAATACCGATACTAGTGTAACTTCAAGTACATTGTTAAGTGGTAAATTATTAAAATACCAGGTATTAGATGGTACTACTTCAGTTGGTAATGGAATAGTATCAAGTGCTGAAAATATAGAAATATATAAAGATATACCAATAACCACTACAGTAAAAACAATAACAGTATATATATGGTTAGATGGTAATTTAGTTACTGAACAAAATCAAAATGAAATACTATCTAGTGTATATAAAGGACATATAAGTATGGATATAAAGAGTGGTGATAAATAATGAATAAGAAAAAGAAAATATTTTTAATAACTTGTATATCACTCTTAGTATTAATAGCTATAGTAGGAGGAACTTATGCTTGGTACGTATGGACTACTAGTGATAGTGAAGTTACTAATATAACTGCTGGCGTAGGAGCAGCCACAGTTACCTTTGATGGAGGTAGTGATATAAGTGCTAATCTAAGACCAGTATCAGATAAAAGTAAAGGAATAGTAAAAAATATAAGTGTAAAGGCAGATACTACAGGATTAGTATTTAATATGTATTTAGATATAACTAGTATAGATACTGGATTAAAAGACGAAAGTTTTAGATATGAATTATATAAAGGAGATACTAAAGTAAAAGAAGGTAACTTTAGTGATAGTTATCTAACTAGTAATACGGTTACTTGTACTAAAAATAATACTAATCATATAGTATTATTAACTAATGAAAGTATATCTACATCAAAGACATCATATACATTATACATATGGATAGATGGTGCTAATTATACTAATCCAAATACTATGATGAATAAAACATTTAGTTTTAAATTACATGCAGATGGAGAAGGAGCAGTACTAGCAAAGACAGCGGCTCAAACTATTACAGAACTATATACTACCGCTTCAAAAACAACAGTTACAAATAATAGTATTACTTATAATATAGCACCATCAGTATCACTTATGAATGATAGACTTGGTGGAACTATTTCTGCAACAGTGGAGGGAAAGGCTTGGCAAAGTACTGCTGCACAAGAGCAATTAAATAATCCAAAAAGTGAAAATGAATGTTTAAATAATTTTAATAATTATTATAATTGCTCTACAAATTATACAAAATTAGGATTTGATAATCAGACTGATTGTGAGAAGCGATTTACTGAAGATAATTTAAATGCAGGTAGACAAGAGCTTTGTTCAAAAAGTATTGGTGAGCTTCCCGATGATACTGCAGGGGGTAACATTCGTTATTATGGGGCAAATCCGAATAACTATATATATTTTAATTGTTCTGACTATAATAATCAAACATCTAGTACATGTGAAACATGGCGAATAATTGGAGTATTTGATAATAAGTTAAAACTAATAAGAGGTAGTGAAATAGGAACATATGCATGGGATAACAAGAATACTAGTACAGGGGCAGAAACAGATTACGGTAAAAATGATTGGACAACAGCAAGGCTAATGAAATTACTTAATCCAAGTAAATACTATACAATAGATTCCAACGACAATAATTTGGGACAAAGCTTATATTACAATAATATTTCGGGAAAATGTTATTTTGGTAGTAATAACATTACAGAAGATTGTGACTTTACAAATACAGGAATAAAAAATGATACAACAAGAAATATGATAGCAGAAACAACATATTATTTAGGAGGATGGAATAGTTCTTCTGTGTACCCAAATCAAATATATGGATATGAGAGAGGAACCACAGTGTATTCAGGAAGGTCAACAACATGGCAAGGGAAAATAGCATTAACATATCCGAGCGACTATGGCTATGCAGTAGACTTTAATATGTGCAATAAATCCCTTTATAATTATAATGATACTACGTGTGCATCAAACAATTGGATAAAATCAATCATTACTTGGAGCTTTCTATGGCTATTGACTTCTAATTCTAGAGATGCGTACGAAGTGTGGTATATTACTTCGTCCGGCATTGTTGTTCCCCAAGATCGCAGTTCTTCTTATTCTTCATATGGTGTTGTACCAGTCCTTTATCTAAATTCTGAACTAAAAATAGGGCCAGGTGATGGAACTTCAAGTAATCCATACCAATTATCTGTCTAATTCTAAATATTATAAACTATGCTTATATATAATAGGTATGTAGATACATTAGATTAAGACTTTTAAGGCTTAATCTAACACTAATAAGACTTAGAATAAGGCTTATAGTGCATAAAATAAAGAAAAAATAAAAAAATTGGTTGACTTTTAGACAAGTATATAATATAATTAACTAGAAACGGAAAGAAGATTATATTTATCTCACCTGATTACACATAGTAATAGGTAAAAAGCCAACCTAGAATATACATTATATTTTTAATTAGCTTTTTTATAGATAAATGAATACTTCTTTAGTATTCATTTTTTTGGAGGTGTTAGCTATAGCTACTTTAAAGGATAATCCTATCAATGAACAAATTAGATGTAAGGAAATGATGGTAATTGGACCTAATGGAGAACAATTAGGAGTTAAATCTAAACAAGATGCATTAACATTAGCAGGTTATGCAGGTTTTGATTTAGTACTTATGAGTGATTCTGGTAATATGCCAGTATGTAAAATTATGGACTATAATAAGTTTAAGTATGAGAAGAAAAAGAAAACTAAAGAAGCTCAGAAAAAACAAAGAGAAACTATGATCGAAACTAAAGAGTTTAGATTATCAGTTAATATTGATATTCATGATTTTAATACTAGAGTAAATAATGCTAGAAAAGCTTTTGAAAAAGGTAACAAAGTTAAAGCAAGTATTAGATTTAAAGGAAGGCAAATTGCTCATCCAGAACTTGCTAAAGAAGTTCTAGATAGATTTTATGAAAAAGTTAGTGATGTATCTGACATAGAAACTAATCCTAAAATAGAGGGTAGAACTATGTATATGATGCTTGCACCTAAAAAATAGAAGGAGGATATTATGACTAAAGTTAAGAAGAATAAAATGAAGACACATAAGGGAACAAAAAAAGTATTAAATATTAGACAAAGTGGTTCTATTAGTAAGTCAAGACAAGGAACACTTCATAATACTGGTAAAAATAGTGCTGCTAGAGCAAGTAGTAAGAAGAAAGGTACAGCTCTTTCTAAAGCAGACTACAAGAGAATTAAAGATATAATATAGGAGGATAGTAATGACAAGAGTTAAAGGTGGCACTGTTGCACGTGCTAGAAGAAAAAAAGTTTTAAAAGAAGCAAAAGGTTACTTTGGTAGTAAACATAGATTATATAAGACTGCTCATGAGCAAGTTATGCATTCTGGAGTTTATGCATTTAGAGATAGAAAACAAAATAAGAGAAACTTTAGAAAATTATGGATTACAAGAATTAATGCTGGATGTAGAGAAAATGAAATCTCTTACTCTAGATTTATTGATGGATTAAATAAGGCAGGAGTTACTGTTAATAGAAAGATGCTTAGTGAATTAGCTATAGATAATCCTAAAGCATTTGCTGATTTAGTAGTAATTGCTAAAGATGCATTAAATGGTAAAACTTATACTCCAAAGAAAGTAGTAGTTAAAGAAGAAGTTAAAGAAACTAAGACTACTACTAAAAAGGCTGCTAGTGAAAAGAAACCAGCTGCTAAAAAAACAACTACTAAAAGTACTAAGAAAACTGAAGAAAAGTAATATTTCTTCTTTTTTTTGATGTTATTTTATGATATACTTGATATGTATATGAAGGAGTGGTAAGTATGGATGATAATTTTTTTACAGAGAAGGAATTAAGAAATGCTAATAGAGGTAGTGTAGCCCCAGTAGTAGTAGTTATATTTGTAATCATTGCATTATTAGGTTTAGCATTCTTTGGAGGTAAATATTATTTAGCCTCAAGAAATAACATCAAAATATTTATGGATAATTATTTTAATGAGTTAGAAGATAATATAGGTAAAAATAATTCTATTAGTGGTAGTCTTTCTTTAAATGTAAATGGAGATACTACTGATAAAGAGGAAAAGATATTTAAAATATTAAATAATCTAGACTTTAGTATGAATTATGGCGTTGATACTAAAGAAAATATTGCTAATATAGATATTAATACTAATTATTATGGAGATAAGTTAATAAATATTAATACCTATATAGAAGATAATAATATATATTTATCTTCAAGTGATTTATATAGTAAATATATAAAAATAAAGAATAATAATGAAGATAATAGTACTAAGTATAATATGACCAATGAGGATTATAAAGTAATTATTAATAGTATTAGTACTGCGGTTAGTGAATCTTTAAAAGAAGAATATTTTACTAAGAGTTGGGTTAAATTAGATGGTAAGAACGTTAATAAAGTAGAACTATCATTAAATAATAATAATATTAAAATAATTAATGAAAATATAATTAATAATTTAAAGAATAATAATAACTTTATAGATAGTTTTGGTAAGTTAATTGGTAAGAAAACTATGGAAGTAAAAGAATTACTTGATAAAGAAATAGAAGAAGTAAATGATAATGAATATAGTGATATTAAAATTAGTCTATATACTAGAATTACTAAGTTTGTAAAGTTAGAAATAACTAGTGGTGAAGATAAGATTGTAGTTAAGAGTAATGATAAGGGATATAGTTTCGAAATAGTAGATAGTGAAGATAATAATACTTATAATGGTACTATAGAAATAAATAATAATAGTGATAGTACTACTTATAATATTAATATTAAAGATAGTAATAATCTTGAGATAAAAATTGATAATACTATAAATAAAACTACTAAAGTAGAAAAGAAAGATGTATCTAATAGTGTTTTACTTGAAGATATTACTGAGAAGGAATATGAAGATATTATTAATAAAATATCCAATAATAAAGCATTTAATAAAATATATGAAGATATATCAAATAGTAATATTGAGATAGGGGATATTGCATAATGGTTTGTGCTGGTTGTAAGAATTTAGATGCAAAGAAAAAAAGTGATGGTAAGAATGGTGGTAGTGTCTACTACTGCAAGAAAATGAAAAAATATATTAGAGCTAGTGATGAAATATGTAAAAAGTTTGATAAGTCTTATACAAGAAGTCTTGATGATTATAACAAGATGTATAAAGAAGGATTAAACTATGATAATGATGGTATGTCAGGATCTTTTTACATAATTGTAGGAGCAATTCTTTTAGTTATTACTTTACTAGTATATCTATTTAATCCTAGTATGTTTAAATAAATGAAGAAACTTTCGATTTCTTCTTTTTTTTACCTTTAATTTTTGCTATAATAGAAAAGAAGGCAGTGATAGGATGGATAATACAAAAATAAGAAATTTTAGTATAATTGCTCATATTGATCATGGTAAGAGTACACTCGCAGATCGTATACTTGAATATACTGGAGCAATTGATAAAAGGCAGATGAAAGACCAATTACTTGATAGTATGGATATTGAAAGAGAAAGAGGTATAACAATTAAACTTAATGCTGTTAGATTAAATTATAATGGTTATATTCTTAATCTAATTGATACTCCAGGACATGTAGATTTTAGTTACGAGGTATCTAGATCACTCGCTGCTTGTGAAGGAGCAGTACTAGTAGTAGATGCTACTCAAGGTATTGAAGCTCAGACACTAGCTAATGTATATTTAGCTTTAGAAAATAATTTAGAGATTATACCAGTTATTAATAAGATAGATCTTCCTAGTGCGGATATTCCTAAAGTAGAAAGAGAACTTTATGATACTTTTGGTTTTAAGAGTGAAGAGATTATTAAAGTATCAGCAAAAACTGGTGCTGGAATACCAGAATTAGTTTCGGCAATTATAGAGAGAGTTCCTGCTCCTGAAGATAAAAAAGATGATAAATTAAAATGTTTAATTTTTGATAGTTATTTTGATTCTTATAGGGGAGTAGTAATACTAGTTAGAGTTATGTCAGGTACTTTAACCAAAAAGACGAAGATTAGAATGATGTCTTCGGGTATCTCATATGATGTTGTATCACTTGGTTATCATACACCATTTGAAAAAGAAGTAGATAGTTTAAGTGCAGGAGAAGTTGGTTTTATTACTGGTTCTATTAAATCATTAGAATCAGTTAAAGTAGGTGATACTATTACTGATGATAGTAATCCTGCTGAAGATATATTACCCGGATATAAACCTATGAAACCAATGGTCTACTGCGGTATTTATCCAATAGAGTCTAGTAAGTATCCTAACTTAAAAGAGGCTATAGAAAAACTAAAATTAAATGATGCTTCACTTACTTTTGAACCAGAGTCCTCAAGTACATTAGGATTTGGTTTTAGAATGGGCTTTTTAGGTCTATTACACTTAGAAATAATATCCGAGAGAATAGAAAGAGAATTTAATATTGATATTATTGCTACGACACCATCGGTTAATTATGAAATTAATCTTACTGATGGAAGTACTATCTACATAGATAATCCTAGTATGATGCCTGATAAAGTAAAAATAAAAGAAATAAAAGAGCCCTATATATTTACTAACATTTTAGTACCTACAGAATATATAGGTCCAATAATGGAATTATGTCAAGATAAAAGAGGTATTTATAAGAGTACTGATTATATTGATAAAACAAGAGTAAATATTCATTATGAATTACCATTATCAGAAATAGTGTACGATTTCTTTGATAGATTAAAATCCTCTACTAAAGGGTTTGCATCATTTGATTATGAAGTTATTGGCTATAAAGCCAGTGATTTAGTTAAAATGGATGTTTTATTAAATGGTGAAGTAGTAGATGCTTTATCACTTATAGTACATAAGGATTTTGCTTATACTAGAGGAAGAAAAATGGTAGATAATTTAAAGAATATTATTCCAAGACAATTATTTGAAGTACCAGTACAAGCAGTTATTGGTAGTAAAGTAATAGCTAGAAGTGATATTAAGGCTATGAGAAAAGATGTTTTAGCTAAATGTTATGGAGGAGATATAACAAGAAAGAGAAAACTTCTTGATAAACAAAAAGAGGGTAAAAAGAAGATGAAAACAATTGGTAAAGTAGAAATACCTAGTGAAGCTTTCTTAAGTATTTTAACCGATTACAAGAAAAACTAATAAACATATAATAATATAGGTGGGTTTAATATGAGTAGTAAAAAAAATGTAGCTAAACAAATAAAAAAGCAAATACTAAATAATGATTTTGATTATGATTATTTATATGATGAACTAGTAGATAATCCAGAAGATGTATTATCTGGTATACTTAATGCTTATTTATATCTATTTAGAAATGTAGATAATATCTGCAACGAAGAATGTCTTAATAATTTGAATGATCTTTTATATCACTATGTTAGAAAGAATAAAAATAAAAAAGATTTAGAATTAGTTTATAAAAAAATAGAAGTATTTTTAAGTAATGTTTCAATGAGTTTAGATTATGAAAAATTACTTAAGGTAGAAAAGTATATATCTATTTTAGTTAATCTTCAAAATAAATGTATTATGAATAATATGAGAAAAGCTAAGGGAGATAAATATAATTTTATATTATATTTAATATTTGAAAAGAGAGATATAGAACTTCTAACTAGATATATAGAAAATAATATGAAAGAGTTATTAATAAATAATAGTACTATACCATCTATATTTACTTCAATAGTAGAAAAGTATATTGATATTCATGAAGAGAATGAAATTGAAATAAAATATTTTAATAGAGTTATTAATTTATTTTTAAAAGGTAGAATGTATGATAAGTTAATTAAAGATGATTCTAATTATTTAAAAATACTAAAGACTTCAGATAAAAAGTTTGTTCTTGATTTAGTGGAAAAAATAGAAAATGAATTTTATCAGACTAAGGAAGATGTAGCTAAAGATTATAATGTATCTTTTATATTACCTAAAGTAGAGAAATATAGTTATTTTCCTAATGGTAAAATAGATTTAACTAAAGAAAATATTATTACTATTGATAATGAGGGGGATCTATGCTTAGATGATGCTTTATCTATTAGTGATAATAATGATGGTACATATACCTTGTTTATTCATTTAGCTAATCCTGCTTCAATTATACCTTATAGCTCTAGTACGATGAAAGAAGCATTAAAAAGATGCAATACAATGTATTTAATGGATGATAGTATTCCCATATTTGATAGGTATTTATCAGATAATATATTATCATTACTACCTAATAAGTATACTAATGCTCTTACTGTTAAAGTAAGAGTGGATACTGATTATTCACTAATACTGGATACTTTAGAGATAATACCTAGTGTTATTCAAAGTAAGCATAAGTTATCTTATGAAGAAACTGATAATATTATTGATCATGGTGGTGACTTAAATAATACATTAATGTTATTATCTAAAATATTTGATAAACAATCTATTGATAACCCTAAAATTAGTGCTTATCATAAGTTAGAGAATATAATTAGAGGTAGAGATAATACTAATAGTTCTAAAGCTGATACCTCTATATCTCATATGATGGTAGAACAAAGTAATGTTTTTGCTAATAGTGCTGTTTATCTTATTGATAAGAGAGATAATTTAGGTCTTATTATGCCATGGAGAGTACAGACTGAAGACTGTGATGAACTTATTAATGAATATTTAAAAAGAGGTAATTTTGATACCACTAATAAAGAATTACGTAGAATGATGAAAGAATATATGATGAGAAGTAAATATTCATTTGTTAATAGAGGGCATTATGGACTTGGCCTTGGAGGTTATGTTAGAATAAGCAGTGCCGCCAGAAGAGCTATGGATGCTCTTGCTATCTATGTATTATATGATTTATATATTAATAGAAATAGTGATGACTTAGATTATAAATACTACTATTGGGAAAAAGAAATTAAATATTGGTGTGAATATGCTAATATTAGAACTAGTGAAAATAATAATTTTATTAGTGAATATAACTACTTATGTAGTAGAGGAAAGATATTAAAGAAGTAGAAAGAAGTTGATATTTATGAATATGCCAGATTTAAATGAGGCAAGAAAGAGAACTAAAGATAAAGTAAATATTTTATATGATGAATATAAAGTACCTGAGAGTGTTAAAAATATTGGTAAAGGTAAGAGTTATGCTCTTCTTACTTATGGATGTCAAATGAATGTCCATGATAGTGAGAATATTGCTGGTATTATGGAAGATATGGGATATACTAGGATAAAAGATTATGAAAAAGCTAATATTGTAATACTTAATACTTGTGCTATCAGAGAAAATGCTCATAATAAGGTAATTGGTATTTTAGGTAGAATTAAACATTTAAAAGAGACTAATAAGGATCTAATTACTGTTGTATGTGGGTGTATGGCACAGGAAGAGTCTATAGCTAAAATGATAAGAGATAAGTATCCTTGGATAGATATAGTCCTTGGTACACATAACTTTTATGAATTACCAGTATATATTTCTAAAGTACTTGAAGATAATAAACAAGAAATATGTGTATATTCTATAGAGGGTGATGTTATCGAGGATATTCCTACGAAGAGGGATTCTAAGGTAAAAGCATGGGTTAATATTCAGTATGGATGTGATAAGTTTTGTTCATACTGTATAGTTCCTTATACTAGAGGTAAACAAAGAAGCAGATTACCTAAAGATATTTTAAAAGAAGTAGAAGAACTTAAAAATAATGGATATAAAGAAGTTACTTTACTTGGTCAGAATGTTAATGCTTATGGTAAAGATTTAGATATGAATTATACAATGGCTGATTTACTTCGTGACACTTCAAAGATTGGAATAGATAGAATTAGATTTGTTACTTCACATCCTTGGGATTTTACTGATGAGATGATTGATGTTATAGCTAAGTATGATAACATTATGCCATATATTCATTTACCTATTCAAAGTGGTTCTGATAGTATATTAAAGAAGATGAATAGAAGATATACAATAGATGAATATAAAGAGTTATTTTATAAATTAAAAAATAAGATAGATAATGTTAGTATCACTACTGATATAATTGTAGGTTTTCCTAATGAAACTGAAGAAGATTTTGAAGAAACATTAAAAGTATATAATGAACTTAAATATGATTTAGCTTATACTTTTATATATTCTCCAAGAGAGGGAACACCTGCGGCGAAGATAAAGGATAGTGTTTCTCTAGAAGAAAAAGAAAAAAGATTACAAAGATTAAATGAACTTGTAAATAAATATGCAAAAGAAGCAAACGATAAATATTTGAATAAAGTAGTCAAAGTTTTAATTGAAGGACCATCAGATAAAGGCGGTAAGATGATGGGTTATACTGATACAATGAAACTTGTAAACGTGGATTGTGATCCTAAATATATTGGTGAAATAGTAGATGTTGTTATTACTGATGTTAAAACTTGGTCTATGGAAGGGGTAATTAAGAAGTGATTGAAAGTAGTATCGAGGAGTTATTTAATTCTATAAATAATTCTAATGAATATAAAGAATATAAGTTAATAGTGGATGCTTTAGAAAGTAATAAAGAAGTAATAGACTTAATTGAGGAAATAAAAAAACTTCAAAAAGAAGCCGTTAACTTAGAATATAAGAATGATGATAGATATTTAGAAGTAGATAAGAAAATTAAAGAAAAAGAAAACATTTTAAATAATAATAAAGATTATCAAGAATATTTATCTAAACTAAAAGATTTTAATAATACTCTACTTGCATCTTCTTCATTAATTGAAGATTATGTTACTGATAAAGTTAGTATATAGAACTAATAATAGTTCTTTTTATTTTAAAAGACTGGTATTTATATTAAATTTTTGATATAATTATATTGTTAAATATTTAGAGGAGGAAAAAATGAAAAAGAGATTTTTTGCAGTACTAATTATGATAGTGTTAGTACTATTTACAGGGTGTAGTTTTGGTAAGAAAACTGAAGAAAATAAGGATGTAAGTGTTAGATATGATGGTGATGATATCATATATAAAACTAAGGTTAATGAAAATACAAATATGGTAAAAGTTTATGTTAATCTTGATCAAGCCGCTTTAATAATGAATGACAAAGAACCTATTAATGTATTTACTTCTGCAGGTGTGTATGAACAAGAATGGGATGACAAAGCAAGAAATAGTGATGTCTATTTTCTAAAAGTAAGCGGATATACTGATTATAGATGGGTAGCTCAAAGTAATAATTTTGTTGATAGTAGAATAGGTGAATCCGAAATATTTGCTAATGGTAGTTTAACCTTTAAAATTACTTCACCAATTGACTTTATTTTAAACTATAAAAATAATGAATCATTATATGATGGGACTGCTTATATTAATTCATTGTTAGATAAAGTCTTTAAAGAATATACTTCAAAAATAGAAAATACTGAAATTGAAAATATATCTAAAGATGATATGAAAGAATATATGATAAAGACTTTAAATGAAGAGAATAATGGTATACAAATTAGTGATTTAAATGTTGATGAGATATATGCAAGTATAAGTACTAATAGCAAACTTGCAGATAATTCATTAAACAAAATAGAATCTACTGCTTCATCTTCTAGTGGAAAAAGAGTATATGCACAAAATTACTTTTTCGATGAAGTAGAAGGTGGTTTAGACAAAGTAGTATCAGTTAATTATAAATATAAAATGGTTATAAATGATAAGTCTTATGAGGTTAGAATATTTAGTTTAAAAAATGCTACTGAGGTTTTTCCAGGAGATAATTCTATGGTTGTTTTTGAAGCAGAAGAAGATATAGAAAGAAATGCTGGAGATAGATATGAACTTTATCTAGGAGATAAAAAAGTTGGTAAAGGAATAGTTAGTGATTAAATTCAAGAGAAACTAATAATGGTTTCTCTTTTTGTTACTTTACTTTATAAATGTCAAGTTTATTAATTTTACTTTAAAAATAGAAAAAACTATTATATAATATAGATAAGAGGTGTTAAGATGAAATTAAGTATTGGAGTAATATTTGGAGGAAGAAGTTTAGAACATGATTTATCTGTACTTACCGCTATTCAAGCAATGGATAATATAGATAAAGAAAGATATGAAGTAGTACCAATCTATATTACAAAAGATTTAACTTTTTATAGTGGTGGTATGTTAAGATATATCGATAGCTATAAAGATTTTAGATTGATAGATAGATATGCTAAAAAGGTTAATCTTATTAATAAGAATGGTAAATTTATACTTCAAACTACAGGATTAATTAAAAGAGTATATAAAGAAATACATCTTGCTTTTCCAATGGTACATGGTAAATATACTGAAGATGGTAGCATTGTTGGATATTTAGAAACACTTGGTATACCAGTAGTAGGTAGTGATATTTATTCTTCAAGTTTATGTCAAGATAAGGTATTTACTAAAGAAGTGCTTAATGGTAATGATATACCAGTAGTAGATTATGTTTATTTTTCTGATAGTGATTATAAATTAGATAAAGAAGATATATTTAAGAAGATAGAAAAATTATCTTATCCACTTATTATTAAACCTGCACGACTTGGTAGTGGTATTGGTATAGAAATAGTTAATAGAAAAGAAGAATTAGAGTCTTCAATAGAAAAAGCTATGAAGAATGATGAGAGAGTTCTAGTAGAAGAATATATTGCTGACAGAAGAGAATTTAATATGGCAGTATTACTTAGTAAAGGTAAACTTATTGGTAGTGTGATTGAAGAAATTATTAAAGATGAACCATGTAACTATTATGATAAATATCGTAAAGATAATGAAGATGATACTTTTAAAAGAATCTTTCCAGCAGATATTTCTAAGGCTTTAACTGAAGAGATAGAAAAAACTAGTAAGAAGACATATAAAGTACTTGCTTTATCTGGAGTAGCAAGAGTAGATTATGTATATGATAATAAGAAGAAAAAATTATATGTAAATGAAGTTAATACTATTCCTAATTTCTTTTCACATCATTTATTTGATGATAAGAATATTGATTATAGAGAATTACTTGGTATTATGATTAAAGAAGCAATAGATAAGATTCATAAAGAGAATGATATGGTAAAAGACATAGAGGATAATTTATTTAATAAAGTAACTACTAAAGATATAAAGGAAATGAAATAATATGTATGGATATATCAGTGGGGAAATAAAAGAAATAGAACCTAGTTATGTTATTATTGATAATAATGGTATTGGATACTTAATATATGTACCTAATCCTTATGGTTTTATGATAGGTAAAAATTATACTATATATACTTATACTAAAGTTGCTGAAGATGAATATTCTTTATATGGATTTAAAACTAAAGAAGAAAAAGAACTATTTTTAAAACTAATATCTGTTAAAGGACTTGGTCCTAAGATGGCTCTTCCTATGCTTGCCACTGGTTCTATTACTATGATTGAAGAGGCTATAGAAACAGAAAATATTAATTATCTAAAGAAGTTTCCTAAAATTGGTGATAAAGTTGCTAGACAAGTTATTCTTGACTTAAAAGGTAAACTTAATGTTATTAATACAGGTCTATTTAAGAGAGAAGATCATTCTAATGAACTTACTGAGGCTCTACTTGGACTTGGCTATAAACAGGCTGATGTTAAGAAGATAGTTAGTAAGGTTGATCCAGAACTTAAATTAGAAGAACAAATAAAAGAAGCTCTTAAGTTACTACTTAAGTAGTTTCTTTTTGATATATAGATTCGGCTTCTATATGATAGATGCGTTTAGCATATTAACTTAAGACTTGTGGCTTAAGTTAACACTCTATAGACCTTGGGCTAGAGAGTGCATAAATAATATAAAGATTGGAGAGATAAAAATGAATAATATAAAAAATATTTTATGGGGAATTGTTTTGGTTATAATTGGAGTTATTATTGGACTTAATACTATGGGTATTACTGATATAGATATCTTTTTTGATGGATGGTGGACTTTATTTATTATTGTACCTTGTTTTATAGGCTTATTTACTAATAAAGATAAGACTGGTAATATTATTGGCCTTTTAGTAGGAGTTATTCTATTACTTGGAATGCAAAATATTATAGATTTTAGTTTAATATGGAAGTTATTATTACCTAGTATAATTGTTATAATAGGTTTATCTTTAATATTTAAAAATACTTTTAATAGTAAGATTAATAGTGAAATAAAGAAATTAAATAATAAGAATACTAAAGATAATGAATACTGTGCTACATTCTCTGGACAAAGAATTGATTTTCCTAATGAAGAATTTAAAGGAGCTACTTTAAATAGTGTCTTTGGTAGTATTACTTGTGATTTAAGAGAGACCAAAATTAAAGAGGATGTTGTTATTAATGCTAGTAGTGTCTTTGGTGGTATAGATATTATTGTACCTGATGATGTTAACATTAAGGTTAAATCTAATTCTATCTTTGGTGGAGTAGATAATAAAAAGAAAAATAGTGAAGATAAGAAACATACTATCTATGTAAATGCTAGTTGTTTATTTGGTGGGGTAGATATTAAATGAGCAGTGGACAAAGAATTATTAAGTCTCTAGCAGTTGCTTTTGGTTTATTTTTAACTTTTACAATAGTCTTCTCTATAGTAGGAGGATTATATGCTTTTACTAGTATGTTTAGTAAAGATAATGTTATTGAAGAGAATACTAGTATATTATGGAATCAAAGTACTGAGAATATTAAGTATTTAGATATAGATGTTAATTCTAGTAATTTAGTTATTAAGTCTGGGAATAGTTTTGTAATAGAGACTAATAATAAACGAATTAAGTATAAAGTAGATAATAATGAATTAAAAATAAAAGAAGAAGGTTATCATCTTACTAATGGTAAGTTAAAGAGTGAACTTATTATTACTATACCTGATACTAAGTTAAATGAAATTGATATTAATACTGGAGCAGGTAATTTGAATATAGATAGTATTAATACTGAGAAGTTAGATATTGATTTAGGGGCAGGTACTACTTTAATTAATAATCTTTATTCTGAGAGAGCAGATATAGATACAGGAGCAGGTACTTTTACTATTAATAATGGTAGTATTAATGACTTGGATTTAGATACTCTAGTAGGAGAAGTTAAAATTACTTCAAATATTACTGGTAATAGTAGTATCTCTTCAGGAGTAGGTAAGTTATCTCTAAATCTATTAAATACTTTTGATAATTATAAATTTGAAGTAAATAAAGGTATTGGTAAAGTAACTATTAATGATATCGAGGTGGGAGATAATAGTACACTTGGTAATGGCACTAATACTATTAAATTAGATGGTGGTATTGGAGAGATAGTAGTTAAGTTTAAAAAATAATAATCTTAAGAAAATATTAAAGTTTTATAATAAATAATTTGATATACTATGTAAGTGATATGGAGGATTTATGATAGAAATTAAAAATGTAAGTAAGAGTTATAATGGTAAAAAGAAAGTATTAAAAGATGTTAGTTTTAAAATAGAAAGTGGCGAGATATTTGCTTTCATAGGTCATAATGGCGCAGGTAAAACGACCATGATAAAGAGTATTATGGGTATTCTAGATTTTGAAGAAGGAGATATCTTAATAGATAATAAAAGTATTAAAGAAGAACCTTTAGAATGTAAGAGAATAATGGCTTATGTACCAGATAATCCTGATTTATATGAAAATATGAAGGCTATAGATTTTATTAATTTTATATGTGATATGTACGAAGTACCTGAGAATATAAGAAGAAATAATACGCTAAAATATGCTAAAATGTTTGAGATAGAAGATAAGTTAAATGATGATATATCAAGTTTTTCACATGGTATGAAACAAAAAGTTGCTTTGATTGCTGCTTTAGCTCATGATCCTAAAGTACTAATAATGGATGAACCATTCGTCGGATTAGATCCTAAGGCTGTCTATGACATGAAGGAAATAATGAGAGATATGGCTAAGGATGGTAAGACAATATTTTTCTCTACTCATATTCTTGATGTAGCAGAAAAATTATGTGATAGAGTAGCTATTATTAAAGATGGAACTATTGTCAAAGTAGGTAAGATGAAAGATATCAAGGGTGATGAATCATTAGAGCAGGTCTTTTTAGAACTAGGTGAAAAATAATGAAAACACTATCACTATTAAAGGATGTTCTTACCTGTGATATGAATATGTTTAAATATTCAGCAGGTAAGAATGCTAGTACTAAAAAGAAGATATTATTACCGATATTCCTTTTCTTGATTGTGGGTTATTCAATAGGTTATTATGCTTATGTGATAGGTAAGCCCTTACATGAAATAGGTCTAACTTATGTAATGCTTAGTTTATTTATCTTTATGGTTAGTATTATAACGATAATTGAAGGTATCTATAAATCACAAGGAATACTATTTGAATGTAAAGATAATGACTTATTATTTTCATTACCAATAAAAAGAAGTCAAATACTATTTGTTAGAATATTTAAACTAATATTATTTCAGTATATATATAACTTAATGTTCTTATTACCTGCCTTTGTAATCTATATCTACTTTGAACATCCTAGTATAAGTTTTTATATAATATCTTTTATTATGACTATACTAATACCAATTATACCTACAGTTATATCTAGTATCTTAGGTTATTTAGTTAAACTGATATCAAGTAAATTTAAATCAAAGAAGATAATGCAAACAATACTATCTAGTATTATCTTTATGGGTATCTTTTTCTTAAGTTTTAATCTAAATAACTTTATTGAAGAAATAGCAAGTAAAGCCTCTAGTATTAATGATATGTTAACAAGAATATATTACCCAGTAGGAGCTTACATTACATTAATAGATAAGTTTGATATTATGGTATTTATAAAACTATTATTAATAAATATCATTCCATTTATCTTATTTGTTCTACTAGGAGGTAAATATTACTTTAAAATAATAGTAAATTCTAAAGAGAGTATAGTAAGAAAGAGTAAGAATAAAAAAGAAGTATATAAAAAGAATAGTCCTATTAAGGCTTTAACGATGAAAGAATTAAAGAGATATTTTTCTTCACCAGTATATATGTTTAATACGATATTTGGGTTACTCTTAATACTAGTATTAACAATATTATTATGTATTAAAGGAAATAGTATTATCGAGATGTTACTAAATAGTGAAGAGTTAAGTATAGACATTTCAATGCCAATTATTTATTATATCTTAGTACTATTTTCATGTTTAATGACTTCGATAACATCTTCATCGATATCACTGGAAGGTAAAACAATAAATATTACGAAGAGTCTACCTATTAGCGAGAGAGATATTTTAAAGTCTAAGATAATTTATCCATATATCATAGAATTACCTTTTGTTATTATATCTGAATTAATATTCTTTATAGTATTTAAAGTTAATATTACTTATATATTATTAATATTTAGTATGAGTATTAGTACTATTACTTTATCTAGTATCTTAGGATTAATTATTAATTTGAAATATCCTAAGATGAATGCTTCAAATGATACGGAAGTAGTTAAACAGAGTATGAGTAGTACTATCACGATATTTATTAATATTGGTATTATTATTATTTCAATAGTGGGTATTGCTATTTTATATGATAAGTTAAATATATATTTATTACTTAGTATACATGTGTTTATTATTGTTCTAGTTACTATTATTTTATATTATATTCTTATGAATAAGGGTATAAAAGAATATAGAAGTATTAATGTATAATTTATTATATTCACTCTAGATCTATGGTTCTAGAGTGTTTATTTGAGCCAAAGTCTCAAATAAATATATCAACCATATCTATTATATATAAGCCATAAATATATACTAAAATATTAAAAAATAATTATAAATTATTTTTAAATATTATTAAATGTGATACAATTTTATTGAAAATAATAAATAATTATTCTCTTAGATGTAAAATATTAAAATTTTAAGAAAATATTAGAGTTTTGAAGATAAAAATATGATATAATTAGTTTAAGGTTATTCTGAAGTGATAACTAATGTTTTAATTGATAAATTGAGTGTTAATTAAGAAGAATATGGAGTTCTTCTAGAAAATAGGTGATAGTAATGAAGTTTGTAGAATTAACAAAAGAGGAGTTTGAAAAAGCAAGTAATAATTTTCTGGGTAGTAGTTTTTATCAAAGTTATGCTTGGGCTCAAATAAAAGAACTTACAGGATGGAAACATTATTTTGTTGGAGTATTAAAAGATAACAAGTTAGTAGCAATATCTCTAATAATTGGTAAAAAAGTATATTTAGATAAATATTTATATTATGCTCCAAGAGGGGTACTACTTGATTATAATGATAATGAAGTACTTAGTTTTTTTACAAAGGAAGTAAAGAAATTTTTAATAAAGAGAAAAGGCGTAGTATTAAAGATTGATCCATTTGTAGAATATCAAAAACATGATAATAGTGGTAATGTAGTAGGAGACTTTTGTAATAAAGAAGTCATGAATAATCTAACTAAATTAGGATATAAACATCATGGCTTTACTACTGGATATACTGATGAGATACAACTTAGATGGAGTTATTATTTAGATATTACTAAAAGTATGGATGATATTATGAAGGGTATGGATCAGAGATGCAGAAGATGTATTAGAAAATATGAAAAGTATCCTTTAGAACTTGCTATACTAGGTAATGATGATGATATTAGTGATTTTAAAGATGTTATGCAAAGTACTGCGAATAGACAAAATCATTTTGATAGATCAGTAGAATATTATAAAAATCTAAATAGTCTTTTAGGAGATAGAAGTCTTCTTACTATAATTTATTTAGATAAAAATAAGTATTTAAAAGAGTGTACTGATGATAAACTATATGATGTAGTTAAGAATGATAAAAGAAATAAAATACCTATAAGTGCTGGAGTATTCATTTTTGATAATGATAGATTAAATTATGTTTATGGTGGTACATATAAAGAATATATGCCATTAATGGCTCAGTATAAAATGCAAATGGAAATGATTAAACTAGCCATGGAAAAGAAATTACCAATATATGATTTTGGAGGTATCAGTGGTAACTTTACTCCTGGAAGTGAGAATTATGGTGTTTATGAATTTAAAAGAGGCTTTGGTGGTAATGTTTTAGAGTATATTGGTGAGTTTGATTTAATATTAGATAAGTTTGGTTATTATATATATGACATTGGTTATAAATTATATCGTAATACTAAAAAGGTAATAGCAAAAATATTAAAAAGATAAATACATAGGCTTAAAACTTATGTATTTTTTTCTATATTGATGTTGCAAAATAACTTAAAATATTAAAAAAATAAGAAAAAAACAACAATGTAATTTAAAATTATTATATATTATGGTACAATTAAACTATAAGGAGGTTTTGTTATGAAAAATGAAACATTAAAACAGATAATAATTCAAATAAAAAAATATGGTTTAGTAGATGTATTTAAAACTATAGACATTTTTAAATATTGGATATCTACTCTTGACTCTAAGCAAATAAATAATTTTCTTGGTTTGAATATAGAACCTAAAGAAGTAGAAAATTTTAAGAGTATATTGATTAATAGAAATTTGCTAGGTTGTCAAGATTATTCAAGAAAAGTAGAGGCTATTGCAAAATTAAAAAATGACGATGAATGTTGGTATCTTTTAGACAGAATATGTGATCCTAAGTTTTTAGAAAGCAAAAATTTTTATGAGGATATTGCTATGATAAGCAAAGCCAACAATGCAAGATATGGACTATTGATGTTAGAAGAAGATTTATTTATAAATAGTCCATATCATAATGAAGATTTAAGATTAATATTAGAAGCAAAAGATTCATATACTGCAGAGGCACTTGCAGAAGTAGCAAAAAATATAAATTCAATAAATAGTCCATATCATCAAAAAGATATGATATTAATATCAAGGGCAGATAATGAATTTTTTGGATATTCAGAAATAGGTTTACAGGACTTAGCTATTAATGAAGATTCACTAAAGGATAAATATCATTTAGAGAATATGCAAATTTTAGCAGAGCATACTATTGCTAATGAAGAATTGTTTTGTATTATGACTGATAGCAGATTTATTAAAGGTAAAAATTATCGTAAAGAAGTAGAAATATTAAAGAATGCTAAAAGTAAAATAAATGCTAGAGCATTATACTATTATATAGCAAATCCTACAAGAAAGTTTTTTAGTGATAATGATTATTTTAATAGTTTGTTAAAAGAAGATTTATATAATATGTTAAGTAGAAGTCCTGTAATATTTGACAGAAGTCTTGTTGCGGGTAGTAATGATCCAGAATATTTAAATAATTTAATTAAGATGAATAATATGGATGAAAAACTTGTTATGCATTATGCTGCTCTTTTAATGAATCCGTATTTTATAAAAAGTCAATATAAAGAATTTGATTTAAAAGTATTAGAGAGTATTACTGATTTTAATATTTTTATGGATTTGTATACTTTAATTTCTAAAAGATTAGATATGATAGATAACCAACACCATCAAGATGATGTGGTTTTACTTAGTAAAACAATAGACTCTGAAACTCGTAAATGGCTTGTAAGAAGAATGACAAGAAAGTATGACAATAACAATAACTATAATTACGATATAGAATACATTACTAGATTAAAATTAGATTCTATTAGTAATGAGACAAAAGAAGAAATGAAATATTATCTATTTGATGAAAAAGGAGTAAATGAACCAAAACATATAGAGAAACTAGAAAATCTTTTAAATGGTGTATTAGTAGAGAGACAAGGTTCATTACTAAATTACTTAAATAAGTTAGAAGAAGAGTTAGATACTAAAGAAGTTGAAGAACTGGTACCAAATAAAAAAGCAAAATCTAGAGTTCTAAATTTATCTGAAAAAGATAGAAGATAAATACATAGGTTTAAAACTTATGTATTTTTTAAATATTGAAGTAAATATTCCTAAAAAAATATCAAAAAAGTGTTATAACTCCAAAAAAGTCAGAAAACTATTGATTTTTTTGGAGTTATGGCATATACCTTATGTTTTTATTATAACAAATAAGTGGAAGAAATTGCTTTTGCAATAATATGATTTTGTATAATAAATTAATTGTATAATTAATAAATTTATATTTGTGTTATAATATTATGTGTGATGTAAGTATGATATTAAATGTAAGTGGAAGAACTGATATAGTAGCTTTTTATACCGAGTGGTTTATGAATAGATATAAAGAAGGATATGTTATGGTAAGAAATCCTTTTAATTATCACTTAGTAAATGAAATATATTTTGAAGATGTTGATTTAATAGTTTTTTGTACTAAGAATCCTCTTCCAATAATAGATAGAATAAAGGAGATAGATAAACCAATACTATTTCATATAACAATAACTCCTTATAATAAAGATGTAGAACCTAATGTTATAGATAAGAAAGATATAATTGAAGGAGTAAAAGAGTTATCTAAAATAATAGGAATAGATAATATATATATTAGATATGATCCAATATTTTTAAGTGATAAATATAATATAGAATATCATATAAAGGCTTTTAATAAGTTATGTAGTATATTAAATGGTTATGTAAAACATATTATAGTATCATTTATAGATGATTATAAGAATGTAAGATATAATAATAATATTTTAAAAATAAAACCATTTACTAAAGAAGACTATAAGTTACTAGGAGAATCCTTCTCTAGGATAGTAAAAGAAAACAATATGACAGTACAGACTTGTGCTGAAGAAGAAACACTAGAAGAATATGGTTTTATTAAAGAAGAATGTTTATCCCATACTTTAGCTTATAAGTTAACTGGTAAGTCTTATAAGGATTGGACTTCAAGAGGTAGTAAATATTGCAGATGTGTTAATATGGTAGATATTGGTGTATATAATAGTTGTAGACACTTTTGTAAATATTGTTATGCTAATTATGACGAGAATAAAGTAATAGAAAATTATCATAATCATGATGTTAATTCTCCACTACTAATAGGTAATATAGAAGATAATGATATTATTAAAAGAAGATATAAATAATATATTAAAATTATAATTTATATAGTATAGATAATTATGTTAGAGTTAAAGATAAGATATAGTATAAGTGAAGATACGTTAGAAAAAATAAAATAAGCCGAAAATAAGCCGATTTTAAACCAAATTTAAGCCAAATAATAAAAATATTTGATAAGAAGACCATAGGCTTCTTATCACCTAATGAGATTATAAGCTCATTAGGAAATAAATAAAATTAATATAAAGTAGATGAAATATTCTACTTTTTTTGATATAATGATTATATAAGAAATAGGAGTATGACTATGAAAAAGAAAAGAATATTACTAGGAGTAATAATAACAATATTATTAATAATAATAAGTAGTATATTAGTATATTTATTAGTAATAAAAAAAGATAATAATAATATAGAAGAAAGACTAAATATAAATGAAATAATAACAATACCAAAAACAGATATATCAATAGGAGACTCTTTCTATTTAAAGAAAGAAGATAATAAGTTAGTAGTATATGACTATAATAATAAAAAATTATCAGAGCAAAAATTAGGAGAAGAAGACTTCTATGAAATATATAATAATAAATATATAATAATAAAAAATGATAAAAAAGTATTACTAGTAGATCAAAATGGTAATGAAATAAAAGAAGGTACTTTTGCTATAACAGTCTATTCAAATAATAAAAACTATATAATAATAGATAATAAATTATATAATAGTAATATGGAAGAAGTATATGAACTTTCAGATAACTTACTTGTAGATAACTATATAAATAATAAACTTTATAGTAGTAATATTATTAATGATATCTTAATCTTAACATTTGAAGATAAAGATAATAATATGTTAATAGATTTAACTACTAAAGAAATATTATATAAAGGTTATGATGATTACTTTCTATTTAATGAAAATAATGATACTATAGAATATATAGCTATAAAACAAAAAGATACTTATGATATCTATAATATGAAGAATAAAGAAGTAGTAATATCTAATGTTAGTATCGATGAAAATTATATAATTACTAAAGATAATAAAAAGATGTATATATATAATAATAAAATATATAAAGATAATACAAAGATAAATAAAAAATATCATTTAAGTACTAAAGATTGTGAAGTAGGAGGTAAACTACTAGATAATAAAAATAATATTATTGTAGATAAATGTATGCTTTATTATGAAGAAGTATTTAATAATATAATAATAGGTTCTAATATTAAAGAACAAATATTATATCAAAATAATAAAGTAATAACTAATGACTATATATCTAAAGTAGGGAATTATATCGTAACTTATAATTATGATGAAGATGGAGTAGTAACTAAATATAAATTATATAATAATAAAGGTGAAGAGAAAGATGAGAGTAATGAAGTATCATATCTAGGTAATAATATTTATTTAGAGTATAATACCACTAACGGAACTTATATTATATTAGATAGCAATCTAAATAAAATAGTAGATAATATAAATAGTATAATCTGTCCTTATAAAAATTACTGTATAGTATCAGATGATAATCTAAATAAAACAATATATCGTGATGGTAAAGAAGTATCTAGTAATATATATGATGATATTACTATAGATAAAGATAAAATAATAGCCGTAGGTTTATTTAATACATATATTTATAGATTAGGTACTAAGAAAGAAATAAACATAGATACCAAAGAAGAAGTAGAGATAAATATAGATGAAATAATAGATAAATATAGACTAGATAGTATGAAAGATAAAATAAAAGATAATGAAGAACTATTTAAAAAATATGCTTATATAGTAGAAAATAATAATAATTTATTAGAATATAAAAAACAAGTAATGGATATGTTTGATCTAATAATAAGTAATAAAGAATATTTAAATGAATTAAGATTATTAAATAAATTAAAAGAATTAAATATTACTTATGCTGATGATTTAGGTACTGGAGTAGGAGCAACATATACTGATTATGGTACTAAAGTAAGTCTAAAAGAAAAAGATAATTATACTCTATATCATGAACTTACACACTTTGCTGACTTCTCATTTAATAATTACAATAATATATATAATCTATATAATTGTAATAATAAGTATGAAGTAAAAAAAGGCTATGATAGTAGTTGTACTCCAATATATATAGATACAAACTTTATAACTGAAGCAGGAGCTGAATTATATTCAGGAAAGTATTATACTCATGAACTAGAAGCATATGCACCAGCAGCATTAATACTAGAAGCATTAGAATATATATGTGGCACTAAAGAATTAAACGAATGGTTCTTTAATAGTGATGCTTACTTCAAAAAACTATGGTTAGAAGCCGGCTATACTACTGAAGAAACTGAAAAAATAATAAATAGTTTATCAAATAGAACTAAAATATTATCTTCAGGTAATGATGATACTATCTTTATCATAGATACTTTAATTGATTTATATAAAATAAAAAAGAATGATAACTTTATGAATGATAATAAATTTAAATATATATTAAGATCATTAATAGATTATCGAAGAGACTTTACTACATCTAAATATAGTAGTGAATTAGATATCATTGTAAATGAAAATAACACTATTACTAATGCATTAAATAATTCTTTTGATGGATATATGCTATATAAAACGTTTGGTGATTTAATAATAATAGATGGTAAAGAATATATATCATCACTTTGTTATAAAGGTAATGAAATAGGAGCATTACTTATTGATTATGACTTTGATAATAATAAAGTGTTAAATTATAAATATACACTAAGAGATAACTAGGAGGACAATATGAAAAAATTAAATTCAAATCATTTAAAAATAATAGCAATAATAGCTATGACAATAGATCATCTAGCAGATCTTTTATACCCTAATATGCAAAA
>CAKOLH010000002.1 GCA_934096105.1 uncultured Bacilli bacterium
GCTAATCAAGGTAGGTATAGATATTTACTTACTAGTAAGTATTTTTTTGGAAAGGATATTGCTTACTGTATTGAACTCGGTAAACCGATAGATAGTTTTAATTACATTTACTCTAATTCTTTTGATGGCATTAATTTAAGTAAAGAAGATATTAATTATATTAAATTGGCAGCTTATTATGGCTATAATTATCCAGGACATAATGGTGATAAGTATTACCTAGCGACACAGGATATTATTTGGAAGAGGTTATCTAATGTTTCTGTTAAGTATATTATTAATATGAATCCAAATGATTATATTGATGTTACTAAGGAAAAAGAAGAAATTTTATTACTTATGTCTAAACATAATATTAAACCATCATTTTATGGTAGTGAAATTAATATAGTAAGAGGTAAGGAATATATATTAGAGGATACTAATGATGTACTTAGTAATTATTCTATTAATAATGATTTTACATATTATGATGGTAATAAACTTATTATTCGAGATAAATTTTATGATGATAGTATTATTTTAAATAGACTAAACTATACTGATAAACAATTTTTCTTGTATTCTTCTGGAAGTAACCAAAAAATGATGTCCGCGGGCAGTTTTGATGATGAAAGTTTTAAAATTAAAGTTAATTATATTGATGGTAGTATTAGACTTAAGAAATCAGATAGAGAAACTGGTGATATTCCACTCGGGGATGCTACATTAAATGGTGCTGTTTATGATTTATATGATTCTGATATGAATTATATTGATAGTTTTATTACTGGTAAAAAAGATAAGATTAGTAAATTACCTATTGGTCATTATTATATTAAGGAGAAGACTGCTAGTGAAGGATATATGTTAGACCTTAATACTTATGAGGTTATTATTGATGAAAATAATTTAAATAAAGAAATTACTGTATATGAAGATATTATTAAGAGAAGAGTAGATGTATTTAAAGTATTTGATAATGGTGGTACAGGAATACTTACTACTGAAGAGGGTGTTATATTTGATATTTATGATAGTACGAATAATAAAGTAGGTAGTATTACTACAGATAGTGATGGATATGCTAGTATAGTTCTTCCTTATGGTATTTATACTTTTAAACAAGCTACTAGTACTAAAAACTATTATAAAGTAGATGATTTTAAAGTTATCATTGATAATTATGATACGAGACCTATATATAAATTATTATCTGATAGTGAAATAACTGCAAGGGTTAAGATTATAAAGAAGGATTTTGATACTTCAGATAATATTGTTAATAGTGATATTAAGTTTAAGATATATGATGTTAGAGAAAAGGAATATGTTAGTTTTAATGTTACTTATCCAGAGGTTAGTACTATTGATACTTTTAGTCTTTCTAGTAATGGTGAATTTATTACTCCCGATACTCTTCATTCTGGTGAATATATATTATATGAAGTGGATCAGAGTATGAATGGTTATTTATATAATAAAGATGGTGTACATTTTTATATAGGAGAAGAATCTAACTTTGTTAATGATGATGATTATGGTGTTATGTTAGAGATTCCCTTCTATAACAAGATAGTTAAGGGTAAAATTATTATTAATAAATATGGAGAAGAGGTTAGTTATGTAGATAACGGTTACTACTATAAAAATATAATGCTTTCTGATGTTTATTTTGAATTATATGCTAAAGATGATATATATGAGAATGATAAATTAATATATAAAAAGGATACTTTGGTAGATACTATTATTACTGATAGTAAGGGTAAGGGTGTAAGAGATAATCTTTCACTTGGTAAGTATTATTTGAAGGAAGTTAAATCTAGTAATGGTAATGTCTTTGATGATACTATCTATGATATAGAACTTAAATATAAGGACCAATACACTGAAAAGATTAATTATGAGATTGACATTAATAATTATTTGAATAAGGGTAAGGTTATTATTCATAAATTAGATACTAATACTAAAGAGGTAATAGCTAATACTTTGATTGAAATTAGGAATAAGGATAATATTATAGTATATAAGGATTATACTGATAATAATGGTATGATTGTTATAGATGATTTACCTTATGATGAGTATTATATAGCGGAAATAGAGGCTAGTACTGGGTATAGAATACTTGAGAATAATATATATTTTACTTTGGATAGTGAAGTATATGAGACTACTATATATAATGAGAGAATGGAGGTACCTGATACTGGTATGAATGTAGGACTTAAAAATACTTTAGTTATTGCTATGATTATTTTATTTGGGTTTGTTATGATACTATTTTTTGATAATAAAAAGATAGTAGGTATTAGTGCATTATTTATTATTATTGGTATTAGTTATTTTGGTATATACTTTTATAATTATTTTATGGATAGTAAGAAGAATATACTAGCTATTGAAAAGATACTTAATAATGATAATGATGATACCTCATTAGAAGATAGATATGGATATAATTCTTTTGTTGAAATACCTAGTATTGAATTAAAGAGAGGTCTTGTTAATATTAATAATAGTTATAATAATGTTAAAAATAATATTGAAACTATAGAGAAGACTGATAATAGAATTATTTTGGCTTCACATAATGGTAATAATTATAATTCTTATTTTGGTAATTTATATAAAATGGATTTTGGTGATAAGATATATTTATATGATAATGGTAGTAAATATGAATATATATTTAGTGATAATTATGAGATTAAGAAGAATGGTTATGCTGATATTTATACTGATAATACAAGAAAATCAATAGTATTAGTTACTTGTAAGGAAGATAGTAGTGATGCACAAGTTGTTTATATTGGATATCTTATTAATACTGGTTCTTATTTAAAGGAGCAATAAAGTGCTTCTTTTTATGTTGCATTTTTGACAGTATCATGATAAAATTATTAGTAGATAGGAAGGTAACTAATGTTATGAAGAAGGAAATAAAGAAGATTAAACTTACTGATAATATTTCTTACTATATTAGTGATAATACTATTTATTTATTTCAGGATGAATATAAATTTAGTAAAGATGATATTAAAATAATAGGAAAGAAGATTGCTTTATTAATTCAAGATAATGATATTTCTTATATTAATATTACTGCGAAGGGAATTGAAGATAAGAAGGATTTATATCATGATTTAGGATTTACTTTATCTTATTATGATGTTAATAAATTAAATGAACTTTTTAGTGGTAAGAAGGATAAGATTAAATATAGATGTTATGGAATAATGACTAAGAATGATTTTTTAAATAGATTAATGGAGGATAAAAAGGTGGAAGAAAAGAAAGAAAAAGATACTAAAGTAATTAATTCTAATTCTGGATTTGTTAGTAATATGATACTTTTATTTGGTGGTATTATTTTACTATGTTATTTGTGTGTAGAAGGGGCTATTTATTTGGTTAAATAGAAGGGAGATATTATGACAGTTGATAATTTATTAGTTATATTACAAAAAGTTATTGATATTTCTTTAGTATGGATGATGGTTTATTTTGTACTTAAGAATATTAAAAATAATGTTAAGATTATATTATTATTTAAGGGTGTTCTTGTTATATTGGTTATTAAGATACTTAGCGATACACTTAATTTAACGACGATAGGATTACTTTTAGAATATGTTATTATGTGGGGACCATTGGCACTTATAATTATATTTCAACCAGAAATTAGAAGTATACTAGAACACATTGGTAGAAAGCAATTACTTGGTAGACATAAGGTACTTACACTGGATGAGAGAGAGAAACTTGTTTATGAAGTTATGTCTGCGGTTGATTATCTTAGAAAATCTAGAATTGGTGCTTTAATAGTTATTGAAAGAGATATTAGTCTTAATGAATATATTGAGAGAAGTAAACCAATATATGGTGATATTTCTTCGGAATTATTAATTTCTATATTCTTTCCTAGAAATCCACTTCATGATGGTGGTGTTATAATACAGGGTAATAAGATTACTTCTGCGGGGGCTGTATTTCCTATTAGTATTAATAGTAAGATTAGTAAGAAACTTGGTACTAGACATAGAGCCGCTATTGGGATAAGTGAAGAATCTGATGCTATTGCTATTGTTGTCAGTGAGGAGACTGGTAAGATTTCAATAGCGGTAGATGGTAACTTAAATTATAATCTTTCTTTAGATGATGCTAGAATGATTTTAGTGGAGGAATTAAAACCTAAGAAAGAGGTCCTTCTTGATGATGAATTTGTAGATGAAAAGGAGGATGATAATGATGAAAACGCTTAAGAAAATTATTAAATTTTTTAGAAATTTATTTAGAACTATAGGTAGTTTCATTGACAGATTTATTGTTACTCCGGTTACGAAGTTTGCTATGTTTATTGGCGAAAAAGCTGATAAGGGAGCTGGTAAGTTTGAAAGATGGCTTAATAAGAGAAATACTTTGGTATTTGTATCTTTACTAGTGTCATTACTAATATTCTTTTACGTAGATAATCAGGCTAGTACTGTTATTGATAGTGCTGCTGAAGTACTTCATAATCAGATAGTGGATGTTACTTATAATAAAGAAGCTTATATTATTGAGGGATTACCTGAAACTGCTGATGTTACTTTGATTGGTAGAACTGTTGATTTATATTTAGCTAAACAGTTATCTACCGGTAAGGTGACTGCAGATTTATCTAATTTAAAAGAGGGTACTCATAAGATAGAACTTAATTATGAGAGTCCAATTAATTCAGTTAATTACAAACTTGATCCTTCTTCAATTACTGTTAATGTATATCCTAAAGTATCTGCGACTAAGTCTATTACTGTGGATGTTATAAATAAGGATAAACTCGATAGTAAGTTATCAGTACAGTCTGTTACTGTTGATAAAGAGGAAGTTATTATTAAGGGTACTGAAGATGAAAAATCTATTCATAATATTAATAAAGTGGCTACTGTTAAGGCGCTTGTAGATATTGGGGAAATCGTTGATCCTACTGCGGGTGTTAATACTCTTAAAGATGTTAAACTTGTGGCTTATGATAAATATGGTAATGTTGTAGATGTTGAAATAGTACCAGAGAAGGTTACTGCTACAATTAATATTGAATCTTATAGTGGTACTGCTAAAATAAAGATTATTCCTAAAGGAAATGTTGCTTTTGGTAAGGCTATTAGTTCAATTAGTTCTTCTGTAAACGAAATTAGTATCTATGGTGATCAGGCAGTTGTTAGTAAATATGCTGAATCTTATATTCCTGTAGAAGTTGATGTAACTGGTTTATCTGATAATAAATCTTATACGGTGGTTGTACCTAAACCTGAAGGTGTAAGGGAAGTTTCTGAAAAGACTATTACTGTTAAAGTATCTCTTGGTGAAGAGAAGTCAATGGAAGTTGATGATATTAAGATTGATGCTATTAACTTAGGACCTAACTTAAAGGCTGGAGCTATGGGAGAAAATTCTTCTAAAACTACTGTTATTGTTAAGGGTACGAAAGAAGTTCTTGACAATATTGATAGTACTACTATTAAGGCTACAGTGGATTTATCTGGATTAGGTGAAGGTGAACGTACTGTTAAGGTTAATGTTACTGGTGATGAAGTTAAGGCTAGTTACTTTGCTAAGACTACTACTATTAAGGTAAGAATTACTAAGAGTTAATGTCTTATATTGACAAGTTTTGTCGAATGTGATGTAAAGTATGTAAATATGTGTTATCCTATAGAAAAGGAGGATAATATATGGGGTATATACTAGTAGAAGATATATTTGATGAAATGAGTCAGAATATTACTTATATTAAATTAAATAGTTATTTAAAGAGGAAAGATAATACTTAGTCTTTCCTTTTGTTATGAATTAGTATATAATTATAGTTATAGAGGAAGGTGTTATGATGGGAAGAAAGAAAAAGGAAGAAAATAAAGATGAAGTAGTGGTACTTGAAAAGATTGAAAAATCTAAAAGTAGTAGTGGTGTTTCAGAGGTATTTTATTATTTACTTGGGTTGGTTATTGGTATTGTACTTATATTTGCTACTGAGGAACTACTTAGTACTATTAATTATTTGTTTGTTGTTATTTTTGCTATTATTGCAGTAGTACAGTTAATTAGTTTTGTTATGGATAAGAAATATATTAGTAGAGATTATTCTAGTTTGATAATTGGTATTATGTGTATTTGGGTGGCTATGTTTGTATTTAAGTATGGTAGTTTCTTATTTTTAGAGATGCTTCCTGTACTTGTTAGTTTATTGTTATTTATTATGGCTACGAGTAGTATTACTAAGTATTTTGATAGGAAGATTACTGGTAATTTGATTGTATCTATTATTTCTATTATTCTTGGTATACTTCTTATATTTGTACCTAAGAGTGTTATGTATACTTTATTTAAAGTTGTTGGAGTATATATAATTGTTATGATTATATTGGATTTTATTGATTATAAGAAGAATAATAAGAATGCTTAGGTTCACTCTAAGCCTGTAGTCTTAGAGTGTTAGTTTAAGCCTTATGAATAAGTCTTAAACTAAGGTCTATTATATATAAGCCTAAACTATATATTTAAATTAAAGAGGATACTAGGTGTCTTCTTTTTAATTGTTTTTATATTGGTTAGAAAGTTTTCACTGTGAATATGATATCTTAGTGTTATTCCTATACAGACTAAGAATTAGGCTGGATAGGACAGAAAAATACCTTGGATTTTTCTGAAAGGTAAGTTTTTGAAGAAAATGAATAAAAAATATGTTCAAATGTTTGTTTTTGTGATATAATTGTAAACTGTGAAAAAAGAAGGTGTATTTTATTATGAAAATTAGAAATGTTGCTATTATTGCTCATGTTGACCATGGTAAAACTACTTTGGTTGATCAATTACTTAAGAAATCTGGTACTTTTAGAGATAATGAACAAGTTGAAGTTAGAGCTATGGACTCTAATGATATAGAAAGAGAAAGAGGTATTACTATACTTGCTAAGACTACTTCAATTCATTATGATGGATATAAGATTAATATACTAGATACTCCTGGTCATGCTGACTTTGGTGGTGAAGTAGAAAGAATTATGAATATGGTTGATGGTGTATTACTTTTAGTAGATGCTTATGAAGGTACTATGCCACAGACTAGATTTGTTCTTAAAAAAGCTCTTGAAGCAGGAGTTAAGCCTATTGTAGTTATTAATAAGGTAGATAAACCTACTGCAAGAGTAGATAAAGTACTAGATGAAGTTATAGATTTATTTATTGAACTTGGTGCTACTGAAGAACAACTTGATTTTAAAGTTGCTTATGTTAGTGCTTTAAATGGTACTGCTAGTCTAGATCCTGATATTAGTACACAAAGTGAAAGTTATGATGATATATTTAAATTAATTATAGATGAAATACCTGAACCTAATGCTGATATTAATGGTGATTTACAATTTCAACCTGCACTTTTAGATTATAATGAATATGTTGGTAGAATTGGTATTGGTAAAGTTCATAGTGGTACTATTAAAGTTAATGAAATGGTTTCTTGTGTTAGATTAGATGGTAGTATTAAACAATTTAGAATTCAAAAGTTATTTGGTTTTGAAGGACTTAAGAGAATAGAAATTAATGAGGCTGATGCTGGGGATATAGTTGCAATAGCAGGTCTTATGGATATTTCTGTTGGTGAAACTATATGTAATGTTGGTAAAGAGAAAGCTCTTCCAATACTTAGAATTGATGAGCCTACTTTAAAAATGACATTTATGGTTAATAATAGCCCATTTGTTGGTAGAGAGGGTAAGATTGTTACTGCTAGAAAAATAGGTGAGAGATTATTTAAAGAAACTCAAAGAGATGTTAGTTTGAAGGTAGAAGAAGCTAGCAATGAGTCTTGGACTGTTTCTGGTAGAGGTGAACTTCATTTATCTATTTTGATTGAAAATCTTAGAAGAGAAGGTTTTGAACTACAAGTATCTAAACCTGAAGTTATTATTAAAGAAATTGATGGTGTTAAATGTGAACCTTATGAAGACGTTCAAATTGAAGTTAGTGATGACTGTGTAGGTAATGTTATTGAGGCACTTGGTCTTCGTGGTGGTAAGATGGATAATATGTCTAATGTTAACAATTTAATTAGACTTAATTATACTATTCCTTCAAGAGGATTAATTGGATTTAATACTAACTTTATGACTTTAACTAAGGGTTATGGTATACTTAATCATAGTTTTAAGGAGTATCTTCCAGTAGAGGATATTAATTCTACTGAAAGAAAAGTAGGTGTACTTGTATCTACTGAAGCAGGTAAAGCTACTGCTTATGCACTTGGACAACTTGAAGATAGAGGTGTAATGTTTATTGAACCTGGTACTGAAGTATATGAAGGTATGATTGTGGGTGAATGTAATAGAGAGAATGATCTTGCTATTAATGTTGTTAAGGGTAAACAACTTACTAATACAAGAGCATCTGGATCAGATCATACTGTTGTACTTAAGAGACCTAGACCATTAACATTAGAGTATTGTCTAGATTATATTAATAGTGATGAACTAGTAGAAATTACTCCTGAAAATATTAGACTTAGAAAATTTATTTTAAATACTGAATTAAGAAAGAAGTTTGATGCAAAGAAATAACTTCTTTTTTTCTATGAAAAAAAATACCTAGTTTGATAGGTATTTAGTTATTTTAAATTTTTCTTTTTATATTCGTTATATAATTCTTGAAATCTTGTAAAATGAATTATTTCTCTTTGTCTTAGGAATAGAAGTGGGCCTATGACATCGGGGTCATCTGTTAGGTCGATTAGGTTTTCATAAGTGGCTCTGGCTTTTTGTTCTGCGGCCATGTCTTCAGATAGGTCGGCAATTGGATCTCCTGTTGAGGCAAAGTAGGCTACGGTAAATGGTACGCCATTCGCATCTGTTGGATATAGGCCATAACCATGTTCAGCATAATGTGATTCAAGACCTGCTTCTTTTAATTCTTTTATAGTGGCTCCTTTTAATAATTGGTATATCATTGCGGATATCATTTCGACATGGGCTAGTTCTTCGGTTCCAATGTCAGTAAGTAAGGCTTTTCCTTTATCGTCAGGCATAGTATATCTTTGGTTTAGGTAGCGGAAGGCTGCCGCTAGTTCGCCGTTGGCTCCGCCATACTGTGTTACGAGATATTTAGCCATTCTTATATCTTTCTTTTTGATGTTTACAGGATATTCAAGTGATTTTACATATTTCCACATTAGCTTTGCACCTCCCAAGGCCATGGTGAATTATCCCAAGTCCAATTATTTGTTTGAACAGGACTTGATGTAGTTAATGGTCCATATTTACTTTCGTATAATGTTACTAGTTCCTTTTCTTTCTTTAGATAAGTATTGAATCTATTTAATGCTTCTTTATTGTTAGGATATAAATCTAGGTAAAGATTCATTTCAATCATAGCAAATCTTTGCTCATCTATTTGTAGTAATAAATCTTCTTTTTCATTATTAGCTTTTAATTCTGCTGGTTTATAGTTTTTGTATTCATCGTATAGGTTATTAAAGAGATTACCTCGTTTAAAACCAAGTTTTGTATCTAGAATATTGTTATTTGTAGGCATTACTGCATTTGGATATAATGCTTGATAGTTCATATCATAGATCATACTATTTGGATCTGTTATAAAATTCATATCATTATAATTATTATTTAAATAGTTATAATAATCGTTAAAATTATTCATTATTTTTCCCTCCTAAAATAGGTTATGATACTGATTAATTTGTGTATGGGAATATACCTAGGTTGACAAAAATTATTTATTTAAATATAATTTTGTATGAGAGAAGTGATATGATGTTTAATAGAAATAATGAGCCGGTTATAATTAAAAATGATGAATTTAGAAAATGTATTTTATTTATTTCTTTTCCGATATATGATTATAAAGAAGAAGAGTTAAAAATACTTAAAGATGTTATTTTTGATAGAAGTGAAAAATATGATACTAAAAGAAAACTAGCGATAGCGTGTATTAATAATTATTGTTTATCTTATCGTAGTAAGATATCTTTTATTGGTAATAATGCTTTTTTAGAGTTTGCTTTAATTTATCCTTCTGTTGCTAGTTTAAAGAAAGATGTTCTTCAAGATAATCTATTGTTTGCTAGGGAAATGATTTTTAATCCTTATTTAGAAAATGGTGTGTTTTCTGAAAAATTAGTAGGGGAATCTATTGAGATGTATAAGGAAGGTGTTAAGAATAAACTTAAAAGATATGATGGTTATTGTCAATATAAGAATGATCTTTTAATTGATGAGAATGATTATCTTGTTTCAAAAGTATTTAAAGATTTATCTTTGTTAAATAATGTTACTAGTGAGAGATTATATAATGTTTATAAGAAGATTATTAGCGGGCCACCACTTACTTTTTTAATAGGTAATGTTGATGAAAAGAAATCTAAAGAACTGATTAAAAAAATTATTCTTGATAATAAGATTAGTAATGTTAAATTTGAGACTGATTATAATGTATATGTTAAAAATATTTCAAATAGTGTTGAAGTGGTTAGAGAAAATAGTGAGTTTTCTACGAGTAGTGTGTGCTGCAATTACAAAGTAAGGGATATGTGCTGCTATAGAGATAGGGTGCTGCTTACTATAGTTAAAAATTTACTTAGTTCTAATAATTCGGATGTTTTATTTAATTATTTGAGAAATGATAATGATTTGGTATATAGAACTAATGCTTATACTTATGGTTTTGGTACTCTTTCTTTGATTTCTTTTACTGGTAGTAAAAATATTGATATGATTTTTGAACTATATGAAAAGGCTATGAATTATATATCTGATATTAATTATATAGAGAGCAGGCTTCCTCTGTTTACTGAAAAGGCTAGAATAGATAATGAACTTGATAAAGAGGAACTTAGTACTATATTATTTGATTATGTGGATAAATATCTTGGCTACTCTAATGAAAAATATTATGATGTTATTAAGAGTATTAAACCTTTAGAAGTTAAAGATTTTATTGATAATAGACTTGTTATGGTTAGTAAATATATAGGAGTTGGTAGGGATTATGAATAAGGCTAAATTTATTACTTTGGATAATGGACTTACTATTCTTATTTATACGGATAGTAGTAAGAGTACTAATCATGTGGAATTATATACTTTCTTTGGTGGTAATAATGGTGAATATGTTGATTATAATGGCAATAGTAAGAGGGTTAAACCTGGTACTGCTCATTTATTGGAGCATTATATATGTGAAAATACAGTAGAGGGTAATTTACTGGATAATTTAAGAAAATATAATATACTTAGTTGTAATGGTGGTACTAATAATGAGAATACTTCATATTTCTTTAATACTGTTACTAATTTTTATGAATGTTTAGAAACTTTTCTAAGGGGAATTTATAATATTTCTTTTACTAAGGAAAAACTTAATAAGACAAAAATGGCTGTTTATAGTGAGATTAGAGATGATAAAAATAATGAAAAAAATAAGATTATTGAAAAGAAAATAAATGGGTTATTTACTATTAATAGAAAGACTTTGGGAAGTAGTAGTAGTGTTAAAAGTATTACTATTAAGGAAATTAAAGATGTTTATGATAATATTTATATTCCCTACAATCAGTTTCTTGTTTTAGCGGGTAATTTTGATTATGCTAAGACTCTTAGTTTGGTTAAAAATATATATAAAGAGATTTCTTTTAAAAATGATAAAAAACTTTCTAAAGTTAGTGATGTTAAGAATGTTATAAAAAAGAGAACTATATATAAGAGTGATTATATTGATGAAGTTATTTTGACTTTTAAAATTGATGTTAGTGATTTATCTTGTTTTGATAAATATAAATTGGATTGGTATTTAAATTTCTTTTTAGATATTAATTTTTCTAAATATTCAAAAATTAATGAATATATTAATAAGTGTTCTGATTATGTTGATGATATTTCTGCTTACTTGTATTACTTTAATGGTTATTTTGTTATTGATGTAATCTCCTTTACTAAGAAGGTTAATGGTTTTGAAAAACTTGTTTTATCTTCGATAAAAAATAGAGATGATAATGAAAGAGAAGTATTTGAACTTGTTAAGAAGGATGCTATTACTAGGATATCTGTTAGAAAGGATAGTATAAGTAGTTATGTTACTCCTACTGAAGAGAATTATATTCGTTTTGGTTACTTAGATGATGATGATATTGATGTTATAGATAAGTTTAATTATAGTGAATATGATAAGATTATTAGTAATATTGATTTTACTAATTATAGTGTTTTTTATAGAAAGAAAAAATAGATTTATTGGTTTTGAGTGTGAACCTTTGTGTTTCACACTCTTTCTTTGAAGCCCTAAGAGTCTTCAAAGAGAATCTAGAGCCTGATTATAAGTCTCTAGATTAAGTTTTTTTAATTCAATAACTTTGAGTTGTATTTTTTCCTTGACAAAGAATTAATTGTGTAGTATGATTTAATTGTACTAGCACAAGTAGTACAATCATATATTATTGTGAAAGGAGAAAATTATATGATAAAAATAGATAAACTATCTAAAAAATATGATAAAGATTATGTACTAAAAGATCTTAGTTGTACTATTAAAGATAATTCTATTTATGGTCTAGTAGGTGCTAATGGTAGTGGTAAGTCTACACTTCTTAGAACTATTATGGGTATATATGATACTGATGGTGGTGATATTACTGTAGATGGTAGTAAGGTATATGATAATGATGTTATTAAACAGAAAATGGTTTTTGTTCAAGATGATTTATACTTTAATTCTAATTATACTCTTATGGATACTGCTAAATACTATGAATCTATGTATAAGAATTTTGATATGAATTATCTTAAAGAACTTGCTAATATGCTTAATCTTAGTCTTAATAAGAAGATTAGTACTTTTTCTAAAGGTATGAAAAGACAATGTGCTTTAATATGTGCTATCTGCACTAATGCTGATTATATGTTTTTTGATGAAACTTTTGATGGACTTGATCCAGTTATTAGAAATACTATGAAAAAGATTCTTATTAAGCAAATGAATAAAAAGAATACTACGATTGTTATGACTAGTCATAATCTTAGAGAACTTGAGGATATTTGTGATAATTTGGGTCTTTTATATCAAGGAGGTATTTTGTTTGAGAGTGATGTTGATACTATTAAAACTAATATGTTTAAGGTTCAATTATCATTTGAGAAAAACTTTGATAAAGATGACTTTGAAGACTTTAATATCTTGAGTTTTAAGAAACAGGGTAGTGTGGCTACGATAATTATTAAAGATACTGATGGTAAAAGTAAGAAAAAACTTGAAAAGATGAAACCTTTAATACTTGATTATCTTCCACTTACTTTGGAAGAGGTATTTATATATGAAATGGAGGCTTTAGGATATGAATTTAACAAGTTTGTTTAATTTTAATTATTTAAAAGAAAATATTAAGAAATCTAAGGCTATTATTCTTTTATGTATGTTATTACTTCCTACGATTGGTGGTATTATACTACTAGTGAAATGTAGTTATGGTAGCAATTTTATGCCTGGTATATATGAGGTTAGTGGGCCGGTGTTATTTGGTATGTATCTCGTACCAGTGGTACTTTCAATTACTTTGTTTAGTTTTATATATAAAAGAGGTTCTATTGATTTTACACTTTCAATGCCTATTAATAAGAAACAAATATTTCTTACTAATACATTTGGTGGAATAATAATAATTCTTCTTATGCAAATTATTAATTTAATTATTACACTTACTATTAGTTTGATATATAGTAATATGATTATTGATTATAAGATGTTATTTGATATATTTCTTATATATTCTATTTCTTATATCTTTGTATTTACTTCTTGTAATATAGCAGTTAGTGTTTCTTCAAATAAGATTACAACGATTGTTGTTACACTCCTTATATTATTTTTAGTTCCATTTGTTAGTACTTTTATTAAAACTGATGGATTTAATTATAGTAATTATGGCAATGCAAGAATTGAATGTCTTAATAAGGAATGTACGCCAGTTATATATGAATGTGATAGTTTAAAGTGTAAAAATGATAAAAGAAATAATATTTATACCGGCTATGTAAATAGAGTGAGTGATAATAATTATACTATACCTTATGAACTTATTGCAGGAGTATTTTTTGGAGAAGAATTTGATAACGGTATAAATGTTTCTCTTCTTAAGATGGTATTTTTAAGTATTGTTTATATTGCTGTGGGACTTGTACTTTTCATAAAGAAAAAGTTTGAAATTGTTGGTACTTCTTTTAGAAGTGAGAGAGTTCATATTTTAGTTAGGACTTTAACTACTATTCCTGTTGTTTGCATACTTTATGTAATAATTAAAAATCTTGGAGTTTCTAGTCATGATTTCTTTACAATAATACTTTTATTAGTACTTATATTTACTTATTTAATTATTTATGATTTGATTACTAGAAAAAGAGTTACTAATTTCTTTAAGATGGCTATATGTTTAGTTATTGTATCTAGTGCAACGTGTATTGTTGGAGCTTTCTTTGATGATAAGGAAGAGTTTGAAATTAAGGTAAATGATATCAAAGAAATTACTTTTGTGGATAATAATAATATTAATATTGCCTCTACTAAAAATAAAGATGTTATTAATTATGCTGTTTCATTACTTTTAGATGATGATCCTAGGGGAAATGTATATAATATATATCATATTAAAACTAAAGTTAAAGGTGATACATATAAATTTACGATATATGTTACTGAAGATGATTATAATTATATTAATAATAAGTTAGTAAATGATAAGGAATATTTAAAGACTCTAGAAGATTATAAAGATAGTAGAATCTTTGGTATTGAATATGATAATGGTTATACTGGTGTAAGGGAAAATAAAGAATTAACTAATATGATTATTAATGAATATAAAAATAATAAAGATGCATTAAAAAATGTTGATAATAACGGAGGATTACTTGATATTACTCTATATATTTATGATAACTATGCTGTAAGAAATGCTGTTATTAATGTTAATGATAATAAAGATTTAGCACTTAGTGTATTAAAATATTATAATATTAAGACTAAAGAATGTTTAAATAAGATGAATGATAATGATATTTATTCTTATGATATAAATGGTAATTTTTATGGTGTTAGTGATGGTTATTATAGTGAACTTTATTCTGAAATTGGTAAGTTTATTGTTGATAATATTGATGAAAATATTGATATTAATAAGGATTATAAATACATTACTATAAATAATGATTATGATAAAAATATATTTGTTACTAATAGGGTAGAAGAACTTGATGAAATTATGAAAAAGTATGTCAATGACTATGATGGTGACATTAATGACGCTGAGACTGATATGGTGATGTAAATGAGACAGATTATGATTAATTTGGATTATCAAAGTAGAACTCCTATATACGAGCAAATAGTAAATAGTATTGAGAAGTATGTTGCTGTTGGTATACTTAAAGAGAAGGTTCAAATTCCTTCAATTAGAGAGATGGCTAGTAATTTAGGTATTAATCCTAATACTGTTAAGAAGAGTTATGACATATTAGAAAACAGGGGAGTTATTACTACGATTAGTACTAAAGGTACTTTTATATCAGAAAATACTAAGAAAACTACTAATGATAAGATAGATAGAGAAATTGAAAATATAAAGAAAAGAATATCTGAACTTACTAAGATGGGAATTAGTTTTGATGAAATAATAGAAAGGATAAAGAAATGAAAATATTAGAAGTTAATAACTTATGTAAAAATTATGGTAAAGGCAGTACTTTAGTTAAGGCTATTGATGATGTTTCTTTTACTGTTGATGAGGGAGACTTTGTGGCAATAGTTGGTTCTTCAGGTAGTGGTAAGTCAACACTTTTACATATATTAGGGGCTGTTGATAAACCCACTAGTGGAAAGGTTATTGTTGGTGGTACTGATGTGTTTAAACAAAAAGATGATGCTTTAGCGGTCTTTAGAAGAAGAAAAGTAGGACTTATTTATCAGTTTTATAATTTAATACCAATACTTAATGTTGAAGAGAATATGACTCTTCCAATACTGCTTGATGGTAGAAAAGTTGATAAAGATTATTTAAAAGAACTTATAGATATTCTTGGCCTTGAGAGAAGAGTTAATCATTTACCTAATGAACTTTCAGGAGGTCAACAACAAAGGGTATCTATAGGAAGAGCACTTATATCTAAACCGGATATAATACTTGCTGATGAGCCTACGGGTAATTTGGATTCTAAGGCTAGTAAAGAGATTATAGATTTACTTAAAATTTCTAATGAAAAATATCATCAAACTATTATTATGATTACACATGATATGAATCTTGCTAAAGAGGCCAATAGAATAATTACTCTAGAAGATGGACATATAGTTAAGGATGAGAAGATAAAATGAGTATTTTGAATGACTTAACTATTAAGAACTTAAAACTTAATAAAAAAAGAACTATAGTTACAATTGTTGGTATTATTTTATCTACTGCTTTGATGGTAGGAATAGGACTATTATTCTCTTCTTTTCAAGATTATATGATTAGAGAAACTATTAGTTATAATGGTAAATATGAGGCTGAGTATGGTGATGTATCTTTAGATAAATTAAATAACATTGATAAGAAAGATTTTAGTTATTTTTATCAAAAAGCTATTGGCTTTAGTAAATTTGATTCTGCTAATGAATATAAACCTTATCTTTATATTTCAAGTGTTAATAAAGAATACTTTAATGAACTTCATTTGATTTCTGGTAGATTTGCTGAAAATGATAGTGAACTTGTTATATCTAATCATATTAATACTAATGGAGGAGCTTCTTATAAAATTGGAGATACTGTTACATTAAAGTATGGTGAAAGAGTAATTGAAGGCTTTAATACTTTGGTTAATAATGAATACTATGAAGAAGAAACTCTTAATATTGTTGGTGAGAAAACTTATACAATAGTTGGTATAGTAGAAAGAAGTAATTTTGAAGATTATTCTGCTTCAGGATATAGTACTTTTACTCTTGATATGAATGATAAAGAAGGAACTGCTGATGTATTTGTTATGTTTAATAATAAGAAAAAAATTATTAAACAATCGGAAGATTTGGCTAAAAAGTTAGGTTATGATAATGCTATATCTTATAATAGTAGACTTCTTGCTTTATATGGTGAAAGTACTTATGGTAATATAATGAAATCAATGATTACTATGATAGTTATTATGTTATCACTAGTCTCTATTGGCTGTATAGTGGTTATTTATAATTCTTTTGCTATTTCTGTAATGGAAAGGAAAAAAGAATTTGGATTACTTTCTAGTATTGGTAGTACAAAGAAACAACTTTCATATACAATATTTTTTGAGGCACTTATTGTGGGTACTATAGGAATAATACTTGGCATAGGTGGAGCTTATATTGGTATTGGTACTGTAATACTTATTATTAATAATTTGATTGGTGATATTTTAGTATTAAAACTTAATTTGGTTACTAATATTGTATTTATAATTATACCTGTTATATTTATGATACTTGTTATATTTATATCAGCTTTAGTTCCTTCAAGAAGGGCTGCTAAAGTGTCTCCGATTGAGGCAATTAGACAAAATGATGATATAAAAATTAATAAGAAAAAAATTAAAACAGGTAAACTTGTCAATAAATTATTTGGTATAGAAGGAGAGATTGCTCTTAAAAATATTAAAAGAAATAAGAAGAAGTATAGAGTTACAATTGTTAGTTTATTTATTAGTATTGTATTATTTATATCATTTTCTTCATATATGAATTATACTATTGATACTGCAAGTGATGTTGCTGGAGAAGTTTCTTATGATTATTTGATTTACTATTATGATGATGGTAATAATAATGATGAAATGATTAAGAAAGTAAATGAAATTGTTAATAGTGAAGATGTTAAGGAATATGTTTCTTATAGTATAGATAATGTACTTTTAGTGGATAATTATGAGTATTCTGATGATTATTTGGAGTACTATAGAAATGCATATGCTGAAGACGAAGTTAAGACTATTACTGAACAAAAAGTTAAAAGCGTTTCTATTATTGTTATGGATGATACTACTTATAATAATTATAAGAAGGAACTTGGTCTTACTTCAGATAAAATAATATTACTTAATAAGTTTAAGGGTGTTAGTTATGGCGAAAAGAGAATTAACTATAATATTCCTGTAATTAAAAATAATACTAATGGTTATATTAAACTTTGTAATATTGATGATAGCACTGTAGAAGATATAGAAAATGATTATAGTAAATATTGTAATAAAACTATTAACAATATTTATATTACTGATAAATATGATCCAATGTTTGAGGAGGGTGTTTATAATGGTAATTATAAGCTTATTGTTAATAGAAAAATTTATGAGGTTACCTTTGGTGGAAAAGTAGATAATGTAAAATATAATATTATTAGTGATAATACTGATAATATTGATAAATTAACAAAAGAATTAGATAAATATGATAATGTTAATTATACTAATATTAAAGAATCAATGAAACAAGCTAATAATATGATTCTTGTTATTAAAATTCTTATGTATGGCTTTATAGGACTTGTTACTTTGATTGGTGTTACTTCTGTATTTAATACTATTTCTACTAGTATGGCTCTTAGAAAAAGAGAGTTTGCAGTTCTTAGAAGTATTGGTCTTACAAAGAAAGGTTTTAATAAAATATTATTCTTTGAGAGCTTATTCTTTGGACTTAAATCTTTAATATATGCAATACCTACAAGTATTGGAATAACGCTTATTATACATTATGCATTATCTGATATGATGAGTACTAGTGGTGTTATTCTTCCATGGAAGGCTATTATTATAGCAATTGTTTCAGTATTTGTGATTGTACTTCTTACTATGATGTATAGCACAAGTAAAATAAAGAAACATAATATTATTGAACAAATAAGAGAAGAAAATATTTAATAAAAATACTTTCTTTTTCTTTTGATATGATATATAATTAAATTAGAGAGGAGTGAAAAAATGGCTAAATTTTGTCCTAATTGTGGAAATGAAATGGTTGATGATGCCGTAATGTGTGTTAAATGTGGTACTATGGTAGGAGAAAACAATGTTAATAAAAATAGTGAAGCTAAACCTGCTGTAAGCGGTGAAAAGAAAAAAGGATTACCTGCTTGGGCTATTGTTTTAATAGTTTTGGGTGGTTTAGGTTTATTAGTAGTTATTGCGATTGTAGTTTTTGCTATTATCGGAGTTAATGCTCTTAAGAAAGTGGATCCAAATGAAATAAAAGATAAACTTAATGATTACATAGAAGAAAATACTGAATCTACTTTATATGGTACTATAGATGATACTTTAACTGATGGTAGTCTTAAATTGACTTTAACTAATGCTTATATATATGATTCTATTGGAGAAGGTTATTCTGTTAATACACCTGCTGAAGGTAAAGAATACTTAGTATTGTTTTTTGATGTAGAAAATATCTCAACAGAAAGTGAGTATGTTTCACATTATGATTTTGACGGCTATGTCGATGATGTGGCTTGTGATGTTAGAAGTATATTTGGCGATATCGAGGGTATTAAAGATTTATCAACTAATTTAGCTCCGGGTAAAAAGGCTCAAGGATTTGTTGCATTTGAAGTTAATAAAGATTGGAAAGACTTTGAAATACATTATAAGAAATTTCTTGGTGATAAAACTTTAGTATTTGGAGTTACTAATTCAGAAGGTGCTTAAATGCATCTTTTCTTCTTTCTTTTTTTTATGAAATAGTATATAATATTGTTAGGAGGATAGATTATGAATGTAGCAGATATTGTTATTTTGATTGCATTGGCATTAGGAGCAGTAGGTGGATTTAAATCTGGAGTAATAAAAAAGACTGCTGATTTTGTTGGTATATTTGTAATAATTATTTTGTCATTCTATTTAAAGAATTATTTATCTGTTATTATGTATGAAAATTTACCATTTATTAATTTTGGTGGATTTATAAAGGGAATAGAGGCTATTAATATTTTATTCTATGAAGTACTTGCTTTTGTTATTGTATATTCTTTACTTTATTTAATTTTTAAAGTGGTACTTATGTTAACTGGATTAATAGAAAAAATACTTAAGGCTACTGTTATACTTAGTATTCCTTCAAAAATACTTGGTATATTTGTTGGCATAATAGAGATGTATGTTTATGTATTTTTAATTCTAGTGGTTACTACTTTACCTATTATAAATGTTCCATATGTAAGAGATTCTAAAATGGCTAACTTTATGCTAGATAAAACACCAATATTATCTAAGGTATCAGAAGAAATGGTTGATACATATGATGGGGTTTATAAAATTGTTAAAGATAAAGATAATAAGAGTAATGAAGAATTAAATGATGAAGTTATTAAATTACTACTAGATAAAAAAGTTATTACTAAAGAGTCTTTAAATAAACTTATTGACAGAAATAAGATTCACATAAGTGATAAAAGCATATTAGATTAGGAGGGTTATTATGAGTTTAATACATTATGAAAATGATTTTATTTCTTTAATCAGCGGTAAAGCCGTAGTTGATTTTTATGCTACTTGGTGTGGCCCTTGTAAAATGTTTGGACCGGTATTTGAAGAAGTTTCTAAAGAAAATGACTTTAATTTTATTAAACTTGACGTTGATAAATGTTCGGATATAGCTAGAGAATATGGTGTTATGTCAATTCCAACGATTATACTGTTTGAGAATGGCAAAGAAATTAAGAGATTTACTGGCTTTATGAATAAAGAAGAATTTACTAAATTTTTGAAATAGTTTTTAACTATTTCTTTTTTTTAATTCAAAACTATTGTTTTTTTTATAAAAATCTGCTATCATTAACTTATGATAAAAGAGAGGAGATATGAAAATGGAAAAAGAAGATAAGAGAGGAATATTTTTTGGAGTAATTGGAGTACTTACTTTAATCGTTGCTATAATTGGAGCATCATTAGCATACTTTTCTATTAATGCAAAAAGTGAAGATAATGCTTTAACTGTTAAAGCTGCTACTGTAAAGATTGTTTATGAAGATGGCAATAAGTTGAATGTGACTAATATTATACCTTCAGATCAAACTATAGCTCTTAGAACTTTCACTAGAACTGGTGATGATGATGGTCAAGGTGGTACATATAAAACTTGTATAGATGATAAGGGATTTACAGTTTGTGGGTATTATGATTTTACTTTAACTAATGATGGACCTACTGAAATGGAAATTGTTGCTAAAGTAACTCCTACTGCCTTAGTAAAAGAAGAAAAGAATGAGCAAGGTGAAGTTACTACTGAAGGTGAGATACCATTTAAACATTTAAAATTTGTTTTATACGATAGAACTGGTATTTCTGGAGAATTTGATAATGGTTCTAGTATAGTTTATACTGGTACTATTCCATATAGTGAAGTTTCAAGCGACTATACAGAATTTAGTTTACTTGGTGCTACTGGTGATGAAACATTAAAGATCGCTGGAAATGGTACTACTAAAAATCTTCGTTTATTTGTATGGCTTGATGAAGCTGGTGCTGATAATGATGCTGAACAAGGTGCTACATTTAAAGGTACTGTTAATGTAGAAGTTAAAGGCGCTAAAACTATTCAAGGTGAAGCTGCTGAATAATGAAATTAAAAGCAATTTAAGTATTGCTTTTTTTTTGTGTTTTTGGTATTATTATACTAGGAGATTGATGATATGAATAATAGTAAAAGTAGAAATGATATATTTTATTTTATTGTTTTGATTCTTACATTACTTATAATGATTGTCGGAGTAACTTTTACATATTTTTCTTTGATTGCAAGTGAGAAAGAGGATAGCACAAAGATTAAAACAGGTACTTTAGCTATTAATTATATAGATGGTATTACTATTGATACTTATGCACTTATGCCTATTAATGAACCTAATTTAACTACTAAGTATTCTGTATATAAAAAGAGCTTTTCTGTTAAAAGCACTGGTACTTTGGATCAGAAACTTAATATATCTATGTTTGTAACTGATAATGAGTTTGATGATAATGCACTTAGTTATGCTTTATATGATAATACCGGTTATAAAATATCTAAGAATAGTATTCCTAAAACTGGTAATATATTAATTGGGTCAGATATTTATTTGAAGAGTAATGAAGAAAAGACATTTATTGTTTTGATATGGCTCCAAGAGAATAATAAGGATCAGGATTATGAGATGGGTAATACTTTTAAAGGTGGATTTAATATAAATGCTAGTCAAATAAAATATCAATAATGACTAGTTTTTTTCTTTTAATTATATTATAATTGTTATGGAGGCTACTTATATGAATGGAAAAAGAATAAAGGTTAATGATTTTAAGTTTAAATATGGACAAGATACTATATTTATTAATGTATTTGGAGCTTTTAAATATAAGAAGAATAATAATAAGTATGTAGTTTATAGTTATGATAATAGTAAATTATATTATGGCTCTTTATTTATAAGAGATAACGAACTAGTTATAATGCTATCTAAAAATGATAGTGAAGATTTAATAGATAAATTTTTAGATGATATCTTAAATGGTAGTAATGATGATAACTTTGAAGATATTTCACTTGATAAAATAACTGGTGCTCAAATAATTGATGAAGGTGTTATTAACAAGAAAATTGATATTAATAAACTTGATGAATTAACTATACCTAAAAAGAAAGTCCAGGAGGAAGCTGTTGAAAATAAAAAGAAAAAAGGAATATCAATATCTGGAATATTTTTTGTATTATTTATAGTAGTGGTAGTAGCTTTCTTCTTTTTTAATCCAGAAGTTATTATGGGAAAAGATAAGAATTATGTGTGTAACATAAAATATAATCATAAAACTTTATCTATTCCTGTTATTGAAGAAGTTAAACTTACTTTTAATGGTAAGAGTAAGATTAAAAGTTCTATGGTAACTTATGATTATATTTTTAAAAGTGATAGCGAATATAATAAATTTAAAAATAGTGGCGAATTTTATAAATATCTGAATGAGGGAGATACTTATAAATTTATTGACAAAGATAAAATTTATAGGGTTATGTTTAATATTAATGATTTAAGAGAGTATTTTTCTTCTGAAGATGAAGATTCAATACTTGAATATTATAATGAAAAAGATTATAAATGTAATAAAATAGAAACAGAGTGATAGATATGAATTTTTATTTACTATATGGAAGTGATGCTTCCATTATTGATAGAGAAATTGATATTATTAAAGAGAAATTATCTATTTCAGATAATGATGTTATTTATTATAACATAGAAGATATTCAAAATATTGTAGATGAGGCACTTACAATTTCTATGTTTTCATCTAATAAACTTATTGTTATTGATAGTACTATTTATTTATCACAAAAGAAGGATATTGAAAATATTAATTTACTTGAGAATTATTTTAATAACTATAATTCTAATAGTTATTTAGTATTTGTATCTAATAGTGATACTATAGATTCTAGAAAGAAATTGGTAAAGTTTATTAATAATAATGGTACTACAAAAAAGGTAGAGGCTAATAATGAGTATTTGAGTAATTATGTTAATGATTATTTAAAGAAAAGAAATTATAAAATGAATAGTATGGATATTAATATTTTTATTAATAGAGTAGGTAATAACATTGATAATATTAAAAATGAACTTGATAAACTTATGTTATATAAAATAGATGATAAAGTTATTGATAATAATGATATCACGCTACTTGCTGAGGAAAATACTGATAATAGTGTTTATGATTTAGTTAGTGCATTATTAAAGAATGATAATAGTAAGGCTATTAAATTATATAAGAATTTTGTTATTAATGGTATGGATCCTAATCAAATAATAGCTATTATTGCTAGTCAAATAAGACTGTTATTTCAGGTTAAAAGACTTTATAATAGTGGTAAATCTAATGATGAGATAGCTAAAATATTGGAGTTTAAAAGTGTATATAGAGTTAAGTATTTACTTAATGATAGTTATTATTATAGTGAAGATACTTTAATTAAGTATTTATCTAAATTATCTGATATTGATAGAGATATTAAAATTAATAATATAGATGGTAATATACTATTAGAGCTTTTTATTGCAGGTAAAGATTATTAAAAAAAGTATGTTTTACATACCTTTTTTTATATTTGATAATATATTTTGTTTTTCTTCTTCATTTGAATTATTCCATAATAATTCAAATAATACTCCAAGGCCTATTAAAGGATCATCTTCATGTGAGGATACTGATTCTTCAATAGAAGTCTTAATATCATCAATACTAGAATCTTTAAAGTTATTGATGATATATTTTCTTATATCTATATTATTCATTTTATCACCATTAATATAATGGTATAATATTTAATGTTTTATTCATTGTAATTTAAATATTACTATGTTATTATATTGGTGGTGATATTATGTCTATATATATTCATATTCCTTTTTGTAACAGTATTTGTACATATTGTGATTTTTGTAAAATATTTTATAATAAGAAATATATTAATGATTATTTAAATAATTTAGAAAGAGAAATTAAAATAAGATATAAAGATGAAATAGTTAATACTATTTTTATTGGAGGTGGTACTCCGAGTAGTTTAGATGATGAAGAACTAATTAGATTAATGAATATTATTAAGATATTTAAGCTTAATGATGATTATGAATTTACTATTGAATGTAATATTGAATCTATTACTGAAAATAAACTTAAAATAATGAAAAAATATGGTGCTAATAGAATTAGTATTGGGGTAGAATCTTTTGATGATAATATTATTAAATTACTTGGGAGAAAACATACAAAGAGTGATGTATATAATAAGGTAGAAATAGTAAAGGAATACTTTAATAATATTAACATAGATTTGATATATGCTGCATATGATGATATAAATATTTTGAAAAGTGATATTGATTGTTTTTTAAAACTTGATATTCCACATATTTCTACATATAGTTTGATAATTGAAGATAATACTATGTTAAAAATTAATGAAATGAAGAATATTGATGAGGATATCGACTATGAAATGTATAAATATATAGATGATACTCTCGAGAAGAATAATTATATTCATTATGAGATTAGTAATTATGCTAAAGATGGGTATCAATCTAAACATAATTTGGTATATTGGAATAATGAAGAGTATTATGGATTCGGTTTATCTAGTACTAGTTATATAAATAATGAGAGAATTACTAATACTAAAAACTTAAGAAATTATTTGAATGGTGAGTATGTTGGTACTACTATATATGAAGATAAAGATGTTAGAATGGAAAATGAAGTGATGCTTGGTCTTAGAAAATTTAGTGGTATAGATTTAGAAAAATTTAGAGATAAGTTTAATGTGTCTTTAGAAGATATATATAATATTAATAATTTGATTAATGATGGTTACTTAATAAGAGAGAATAATCATATTAAAATCAATAAAAAATATATGTATATATCTAATGAAATAATTGTTAGAATACTTGAATAGTAATGGCTTTTATGTTAGAATAAGGCCTATGGAGGAATTAATATAATGAAAAATAAAAAAGAAATTATTAAAGGTTTATATGAATATAAAAAAGAACTTTCTGATGAAATATTTGAATTGAAAACTAAGATATATTTACTTGAATGTTCGCTAGAAGATATTGATAGAGAAATATGTAAGATTGATGGACATAGTTTTAGTGAATGGGAACAAAGAATAAATTCTAATTGGCTTGATGGAGATGATGATAGTAATTTATTTTGTTATAAAAGAAAATGTAATGTGTGCGGTGTAGAAGAAATTACTTTTGATATAGATGACACGAAGGTACGTAGTAAGAAAAAATAATAGTTCAAAGTTTATTTGGACTTTTTCTTTACTTATTTACTTAAATATTTTATAATTATTATGTGAGGTAGATGTTATGGAAAAATTTATAAAGTTTATTACTAATGAAAAGTTTTACTTGCCAATAGTTTATATAGTTATTGGTCTTATATTATATTTGATAATAGAGAAAATTATAGATAAAATATCTAAGAGACATATTGGTAATAGTGGTAAAGATAAGAAAAAAGATACTATTATTAATCTTGGAAGAAGTATATTTAAATATTTAATACTTATATTTATTGTTCTTGGAATACTTAAAATATATGGTATTGATACTACAAGTATTATTGCTTCTTTAGGTGTATTTGCTGCGGTTATTGGTCTTGCTTTTCAAGATATTATTAAAGATTTATTAGCAGGGGTTGCAATACTATTTGATAATAAATATGCAGTTGGAGATACTGTATCAATTAATGGATTTCAAGGTACTGTAATTGAATTTGGACTTAGAACCACTAAAATAAAAGCTTTTACTGGTGAAGTTAAATCTATCGGTAATTCTTCTTTTAGTGAGGTTATTAATTATAATTTGGCTAATTGTGATATTTTCCTTAAACTTAATGTTGCTTATAATACTGATATTGACAAATTAGAGAAGGTTCTTGAAAGTATGAGAGAGGATATTCTTAAGATTGAAAATGTTAAGGATTATAAATTACTAGGAGTAGATGAATTAGGGGATTCTAGTATTGTATATGCAGTTGATATTACTTGTAAGGCTATGACTAATTATGCTATTAAGAGAGAAGTGTTAAAGATGATAAAGAAGAAATTTGATAAGGAAGGAATTAATATTCCATATACTACAGTGGATGTTAATATTAGAAAGTAAATATGGATAAAGTTAGTTATTTTAATAAAGAATATAATTATATTAAAGATGAAAAAAAGAGAGAGGACTTAAAGTATTTGGTTAGTGAACTACCTGATTACTTTTTTGAGATACCGGCTTCAAGTACTGGTAAATATCATCCGGAGTTTGCTGGTACTAAGAATGGGTTAGTTAAACATACTAAGGTTGCTGTTCGTATAGCTAAAGAGCTTTTGGATAATCCTGGACTTAATAATTTTACACAAAATGAAAAAGATATTATTTTAATGGCTCTTACTCTTCATGATGGATTAAAAAAAGGTAATCCTGAAGAAAAATATACGAGATTTGATCATCCTTTATTGGCGGCCTCTTTTGTTAAGGAACATAAGAATAAATTATCTTTAAATGATGATGAACTTAACTTAATGACTAGGATAATATCTTCGCATATGGGAATTTGGAATAAGGATTTTAATGATAATGAAGTATTGCCAATTCCTAAAGATAAGTATGAAAGATTTGTTCATTTATGTGATTATTTATCAAGTAAAAAGTTTCTTAATGTGGATTTTGATGGTATTGATATTAAGTATTGACTTCTAATGAGAAGTCTTTTTTCATACTATTTATTAGTGATATTATGAAAATGAGATATTTGTTTATTCCAATGATTATTATAACTTTAATGATATGGATAATTGGTATAGATAAGGATGTTTTGGTTAATAAGGAGATTATTAGTAATAATATAGAGATTAGTTATCCTTATTTTAATGATAAGAAAATAGATAACTTTATTAATGAGTATTTAAATAGATATAAAGATAATAATGGTATTATTGATTATGATTATGATAGTAAAGATAATAAATATTATGTTATGTTTTATAAGTATTTTTTTGATAATAATATTTATAGTTATGATATTGATTCTTTTATGATTGATTTAGATAGCGATACTATAAGTATGGCATATACTGAAGTGTTTGATTATGATATTGTTAATAATAAAAAGATAAATAATAGTGATAAATTAATTGCTCTTACTTTTGATGATGGGCCTAATTATAATACTAGTAAAGTACTTGATGTACTTGATAAATATAATGTTAAAGCTACTTTCTTTGTACTTGGTAGTAAGGCAAAGGATAATAAAAAAATATTGAAAAGAGAATATGATAGTGGTATGGAGATAGGTAATCATACATTTAATCATTTGTTATTAACTAAATATAAGGAAAATGTTATTAAAGATGAAATAAATAATACTTCTTCAGTTATATTTGAAGTTACTGGTAGATGTCCTAAGTTATTAAGACCTAGTTATGGTGCTTATAATAATATGGTAAAAAAAATAGGTGATATGCCTATTATTATATGGGATATAGATACTTTAGATTGGAAATATCATAATTCTAAAAGGATTGCCAGTAGGGTAATTAATAAAGTTAAAGATGGTGATATTATTTTAATGCATGATATATATAGTGCTACCGCGAATAGTTTAAATATTATTATTCCTGAACTTCAAAATAGAGGATATACTTTTGTTACGGTACCTGAATTATTTTATTATAAAGAAATTACTTTAGAAAAAGGAAAGGTATATGGTTATGCTAGATAGGTTAGCATAAGTTATCTGGAATTAACTTACTTATATATTTTAATATACTATCTTTAGTATATTTTTTGGGGTTTTTGATATATTCTAAACAAATACTTATAACACCATTCACATAAAAGATAGTAATTATTTCTGATGGTATTTCTTCATTATATAATGGGTGATTTTTGATATTTTCAGCAATATTTTTTAAAATAGTATCGTGAAATATATTACTGGCAATGTTATTATTATTATGTTTTACTACTAGTGAGTAGGTATTTATATTTTCGTTTATGTGTTCTAGAAGTAAACTGATTAAATTAACATAGTATTCTTTAATATTTATTGGTACTTCATTTTGGGATAGTTTTTGTTTTAACTTTTCTTCAAGGTCATGAACTAATGAAGATAATAGGTCATACTTATCGTTAAAGTTATTATAGAATGTTGATCTATTAATGTGTGCTTCTTTACATATATCTGATACTTTTATTTCTTCAAATGATTTATTTTTCATAGTTAATAATAATCCTTTATAAAGATTATTTTTTGTTTTAATTATTCTTTGATCCAAAATATACCACCTAATTATATTATATTGAATATTTAATAAATGTAAAGAGTTTTAAAGTTTTCCTTTACAAAGAAATTGTTTTGTTATATAATTATATTGGCTTTTTGTAAGGAAGTGATATTATGGCTTATATCAGTAATGAAATTATTAATGAGATAAGAAATAAGACTGATATAGTAGAAGTAGTATCAAGATATGTTAACCTTACAAAGACTGGTAAAAATTATGTTGGAGTGTGTCCTTTTCATGATGATCATTCTCCGAGTATGAGTGTTAGCCCTGAAAAACAAATATATACTTGTTTTTCATGTGGGGCTTCAGGTAATGTATTTACTTTTGTGTCAGATTTTGAAAAGATATCTTTTGCCGAGGCGGTTAAATTACTTGGAGAAAAAGTTGGTATTAATATATCAAATGATGTGAAAGTTAATACTAAGAGAGATGAATACTTTGATATATACGATTTGGCTAGTAAGTTTTATCAAAATAGTCTTAATAGTAGTTTGGGTAAGAATGCTATAGAATATTTGGAAAACAGGCATCTTGACAAAGAAACTATTAAGAAATTTGGTATAGGTCTTTCTATTCAGAAAGTATCACTTACTGAGTATCTTACTAATAAGAAATATTCTTTAGATAAACTTATTGATATAGGTCTTACTAATGATAATGGTAATGATATATTTGTAAGTAGAATTATGTTTCCTATATGGGATTTAAGTGGTAATGTTGTTGCTTTTTCTGGAAGAATATATAATACTAAAGATAATTCTAAGTATATAAATACTAAAGAGACTGATAACTTTAAAAAGGGTAAAATATTATATAACTATCATATAGCTAAAGAACATTTAAAGAAAAATGATACTGTTATTATAATGGAAGGACAAATGGATGTTATTAGGGCTAGTACTGTTGGTATTAATAACTGTATAGCTACGATGGGAACTGCTCTTACTAAGGATCATAAAATGGTACTTAAGAATATGGCAAAAAATATCATTTTATGTTTTGATGGTGATGCTGCTGGTGAAAAAGCTACGCTTAGTGCTATAGAACTTTTAGAGGATACTGGAGTTAATATTAAAATAGTTAGACTTCCTAATAATATGGATCCTGATGAGTATATTTTAAAAGAAGGTAAAGATAGTTTCTTATATCAAGTTAAGTCGGCGATGACTTTAATTGATTATAAGATGGAAATATTAAAAAAAGATAAAGATTTTAGTAATATAAAAGAAATATCTTCTTATATTAATACAATGTTAAAAGAATTAGTTAATGAAAAGGATGATATTGTTATTGAACTTAATTTGAAGAAATTATCTGATAATTTTAATATTGACTATAATACTATTAAAGAAAAATATGATAGTATGAAAAAAAATAACAACAATAATAAGATAATTGTTAAAGAAGAAAAACCTAAAAAGGTTTATGATAAATATGGAATGGCAGAAAATTATTTAATATATTATATGTTTAAAGATAATATGGTTATTAATATGGTTGAAAATAGAGTTGGATACTTTCCAACAAAAAATATTAGAGAATTATCTAATGAAATTATTTACTATTTTCATAAATATGGTATAATAAATGTCGCTGATTTTATTAGTTATATATCTGATAAAGAAGAAATACTTAAGACTTTAAAAGATATTTTTGCTATGAATATCAAAGATGACTTTCAAGAAAAAGAAATTGAAGATTATATTTTTGTTGTAAATGAGTATCATAAAGAAGTAAAGATAAATGATTTAAACAAAAAATTAAAAGAAGAGAAAGATCCTTTGAAACAAGCAAAAATAATCGAAGAAATAATGAAGTTAAGGGGAGTGAATAAAAATGGTACCAGAAATTAAGGATTTTGAGCAAAGAAAAGAAGCGTTAATTAAGAAAGGTAAAGAGCTTGGCTTTATTACTTATGAAGAAATTGCCGAGGAACTAAAAGGTCTTGATGTAAGTAGTGATTTACTAGATGAATTATATAATGCTTTTATGGAAAATGATATTAGTGTTATATCTGAGTCTGATCTAGATGATGATTCTAGTGAAGAAGATGCTGGTGGTAATTTAGAGGATATTCTTAAGGATAATACAATAGCTAAAGAACTAACTATTAATGATCCAGTTAGAATGTATTTAAAAGAAATAGGTAAGATTAGTCTATTATCATTAGATGAAGAAACTGAGTTATCTAAGAGAATTGCTGAAGGCGATGAAATGGCTAAAAATAGACTTGCTGAATCTAACTTAAGACTTGTTGTTTCTATAGCTAAGAGATATGTTGGTAGGGGAATGTTATTTCTTGATTTAATTCAAGAGGGTAATATTGGACTTATGAAGGCAGTTGAAAAGTTTGATGCTGAAAAAGGATATAAGTTTAGTACTTATGCTACTTGGTGGATTAGACAAGCTATAACTAGAGCTATTGCTGATCAGGCTAGAACTATTAGAGTGCCAGTACATATGGTAGAAACTATTAATAAATTATCTAGATATCAAAGACAGCTTACTCTTGAACTTAATAGAGAGCCTACTGATGAAGAGCTTGCTAAGAAAATGGGTATGTCTCCAGATAAGGTAAGAGAAGTTATTAAAATAGCACAAGATCCAGTATCTTTAGAGACTCCTATTGGTGAAGAAGAAGATTCTCATTTAGGAGACTTTGTACCTGATGAAAGTAATATGTCTCCGGAGGACTTTACAATACATGAAATGTTGAAAGAGGAAATTGGCGATGTACTTCTTACTTTAACTGAAAGAGAAGAACAAGTACTTAGACTTAGATTTGGCTTAGATGATGGCTCTTCAAAAACACTTGAAGAAGTTGGTCAAATGTTTGGCGTTACAAGAGAAAGGATTAGACAAATTGAGGCAAAAGCCTTAAGAAAACTAAGACATCCTTCAAGAAGTAGAAAGTTAAAGGATTTCTTAAATGAATAAGTTATCTAAAAGACTAGAAGTAGTTGCTAGTTTTGTAAATGATAATTCTAAAGTAATTGATATAGGCTGTGATCACGGCCTTTTATCTATTTATTTAGTAAATAAATATAAAAATGTTAAAGTAATTGCTAGTGATGTTAATGAAAATGCTCTTAGTAGTGCTATTACTAATATAAAAAGAGAAAAACTAGAGGATAAAATAGAAACTAGACTTGGTAGTGGACTTGATGTAGTAGAAGCTAATGAAATCGATACTATTGTAATAGCAGGTATGGGAGCAAATACAATAGTGGGTATCCTAAAATATAGTACTTCTAAATTAAGTAATGTTAATAATATTATTATTCAAAGTAATACTGATTTATACTTTCTTAGAAAAAACATTACTAGTCTTGGTTATTATATTGAAGATGAAGTTTTAGTAGAAGATAAGAATATTATATATACTGTTATTAAGTTTACTAAAGGTAAGAGAAGATATAACTATAAAGAATTATATTTAGGACCAGTACTTACTACTAAGAATGATGATTTATTTAAAAAGAAATGCAATAAAGAATTAACTACTTTAAAACTAATTCTTAAAAATATTAATAGTGGTCATTATTTATATAGATTAAAAATTAAAAGAAATATAAAGATATTAGAAGATGTTTTAAAGCATTAATAATATCTTTTTTGTATGTATATTTTGCTTATATATGATAGATATGGTTGATATATTTATTTGAGACAATATAATATGTTGGCTCAAATAAACACTTTAGTACCTTAGAACTAAAGTGAAAAATAAGAAAAATAAGAAATAAATATTTACTAATTTCATATAATATGGTAATATATTATTGGCTTTTCAAAAAATATACACAAATATTGATTTAATTATCCGAGTGCCTAATATAAGGTGGATATTAAAGAAGAGATATTTGGAAGAAAAAACGAAAGGAGATATGATAATTATGACAGTAGTATCTATGAGCTATTTGTTAGAAGCAGGAGTTCACTTTGGTCATCAAACTAAAAGATGGAATCCTAAAATGAAAGAGTATATATTTAACTCTAGAGATGATATTTATATCATTGACTTACAAAAGACAGTAGAAAAAATGGAAGAAGCTTATACTGCTTTAAATAAGATTGCTGCTGATGGTGGAAAAGTACTTTATGTTGGTACTAAGAAACAAGCACAAGAAGTATGTAAAGAAGAAGCTGAAAGAAGTAATATGTACTATGTTACTGAAAGATGGTTAGGAGGAACTTTAACTAATTTCAAAACTATTAGAAGAAGAATTAATCGTCTTGAAGAAATTGAAAAGATGGAAAAAGACGGTACATTTGAAAAACTTCCTAAGAAAGAAGTAGTAGGACTTAAGAAGGAATATGAAAAGTTAAACAAGAACTTATGTGGTATTAGAGAAATGACTAAGTTACCTGAAGCTGTTATTATTGTTGATTCTACTAAAGAATATAATGCAATAAGAGAGGCTAGAAAACTTGGTATACCAGTATTTGGTCTTATTGATACTAATTGTGATCCTGATGATGTTGATTATGTATTACCTGCTAACGACGATGCTGTTAGAAGTATTAAAGTTGTACTTGGTGCTTTAACTAATGCTATTATTGAAGCTAATGGTGGTACAATTGTTGATTATGTAAGTGAAGATGATAAAAAAGTTTCTAAAGAAAAAACTCCTAATAAGAAGGAGAAAAAAGAAGTAAAAGAAACTGAAGAAGTTAAAGATACAAAGCCAGTTAAACAAGAAGTTAAAAATGAAAAGCCAGAATTAGACTTAAATATTTTAACTGTTGCTGAACTTAGAGACCTTGCTAAGAAAAAAGAAGTTAAAGGTTATTCTAAGATGAAAAAAGAAGAATTAATTGAAAATTTAAAATAAGGAGGAATACTATGATTACTGCAAATATGGTAAAAGAGCTTAGGGAACAAACTGGAGCAGGTATGCTTGATTGTAAGAAGGCTCTTACTGAAACAAATGGTAATATGGAAGAAGCTGTTACTTGGCTTAGAGAAAAAGGAATCAGTAAAGCTGCTAAAAAACAAACTAGAATAGCTGCTGAAGGACTTGGTCTTGCTAAAGTTGAAGGTAATAAGGCTGTTATAGTAGAAGTTAACTCTGAAACTGATTTCGTTGCTAAGAATCCAGAATTTACTGGTTTAGTTAATGATATTGCTACTGCTATTTTAGGTAGTAATGTTAGTACAGTAGAAGAGGCTAATAAATTAGAAGTTAATGGTACTTCTATTGAGAATATGATAGTAGATAAAACTGCTACTATTGGTGAGAAATTATCTTTTAGAAGATTTGAATTAGTTGAAAAGCAAGATAATCAAGTATTTGGTACTTATTCTCATATGGGTGGTAAAATAGTAACACTTGCTGTACTTGAAGGAACTGATGCTGAAGTTGCTAAAGATGTTGCTATGCAAATTGCTGCTATGAGACCACTATATTTAGATAAAGATTCTGTTCCTAGTGAAAGAATAGAGAAAGAAAGAGCTATTCTTACTGAGCAGGCTGAAAACGAAGGATTAGATGCTAATAAACTTCCTATGATTGTTAATGGTAGACTTAATAAGTTCTATGAAGAAGTTTGTTTATTAGATCAAGGTTTTGTTAAAGAAAATAAGATGAAAGTATCTAAATATGTTGAAAGTAAAGGTATGAAAGTATTATCTTTCGTAAGATATGAAGTTGGCGAAGGTATGGAAAAAAGAGAAGAAAACTTTGCTGATGAAGTGGCTAAACAAATTAATGGCTAAGAATTCTAGAAATAGAATTCTTTTTTTGTATAAAAAAAAATATCTCTTTGTGAGATATCTTTTATTGTACTTCTTTTCCACACTTTTCGCAGAATTTTGTTCCTGGTTTAAGTTTACAACCACAACCTAAACAATATTTTTCTGGTTCATTACTTGTAGATTCTTTAGTGTCACCAATTGGACCATTAGGACTAACTTGTACTGATGAATCAAAAGTATATTTGTCTGAAAATCCTAATACCATAACGATTATTCCTTTTACAAGTGCACCGGCTACACCAAATCCTATTGGTTGTTGTTTCATTTTCTTTGCTATGTTATAGAAAACAAAGAAGTTAACTCCTAAGGCTACTATGTTACATACAGTATCTAATCCTTTAATTCCTAATAAAGAACATATTGCACTTGACATAGCAATTAGGAAATACCACCAATTTAAACCTGATATTTGTATTAATACAAATGTATTGTAGAATGGTATTATAGCTTTCCATCCTTCTACTCCTGCTTTCTTGAATAATTTTGCAAGTGCTATTAGATAAACAACGTAGAATGCAATCGCAATTATTCCTAGAACAACTAGTACTCCAATTGATGCTGCTGTTAAGGCACCAAAGGCTTCATCAAATCCCATTTTCTCACTCCTCTCTATTAATAATATACCAAATTATTATGAATATTTCAATATAAATAGAAATTTTTATTAATTATAATTTTTGTAATTATTAAATAGCATAAAAATATTTATATTTTTCTTTGTAATTTATACTGAGATGCTTGAATATTCTTTAATAGGTGAGACTACTATGTTTGATAAGGGTATACATAAAAGAATTAAAATAGTACTTTTGATAGTGGTATTTGTATTTTTTCTTGTTATTGGTAAAGTATTTTATATTGAAGTTATTGAATATAGAAAACTTAATACTTTGGCTAGTGGACTATGGAGTAGAAACTTGCCTATTGAGGCTGATAGGGGTAAAATATATACTATTGATGGAGAGGTTGTAGCTGGTAATCTTACTACTACTTCTTTGGTATTTATTCCAAATCAAATTAAAGATAAGGATTTAGTGGCTACAAAAATAAGTGAAATACTTGAAGTGGATAAAAGTGTTATTGAAGAACATTTATATAAAAAGTCAATGATGGAAAGGGTACATCCTGAAGGAAGAAGACTATCTTATGATATTGCGGATAAGATAGCAGAACTTAACTTTGAGGGAGTATATTTACTTAAGGAATCTAAGAGGTATTATCCTCATGATGAAATGCTTTCACATGTACTTGGCTATGTTGGTATTGATAATCAAGGTCTTAGCGGGCTTGAACTTGAGTATGATAAAATACTTACTGGGGAGTATGGTTCTCAGACTTTCCTAGAGGTCGTTCAAAATTTTTGTAACCCATGTTTTGTTGTAGACTTGGTAAAGAGAAACTATTTGATTATATTTATAAGTTTGGATAAGGGAAGAAAACAGGTATTGATTTAAATGGAGAGGGTACGGGTATCTTATTTAATTTATCTAAAGTTGGTCCTGTAGAACTTGCTACGACAGCATTTGGCCATGGAGTTAGTGTTACTGATCTTCACCTTACTGTCTAATAAATGATACCCTTACTATTACTAGAGGATTAACTAGTAAATATACAAAAAAGTATGATGTTGAGTTTAGCTATAATTGTTTTGTAGAAATATAGTTAAAATGCACAGAAATGTGTTTTTTTTGTGGTATAATAAATAATTAGAGGAAGTGATAGTATTGAATAGTGTTGATATTGAAAAATTCGCTACTAATAAGGTTGAAGAACTTATTTTGAAAAATAGTGATTTTTTAAGTCCTTATATTAACTCTAATGACAAAACTCCATTATGGGATGGGAATATTTATATTTACAATAATAATTCTAAAACAAATAATTCATTTGAAGGAAAAATTGATGTACAAATAAAAGGAAGACAAGTAAATAGTTTTAAAGATAATAATACTTACCAATTTGATGTTGAAACCTTAAGAGGGTATCAAAAAGAAATTAAAGGAACTTTATTATTAGTCGTTGATTTTATGAACATTGATAATTATAAAATATATTATTGCAACCTATTACCAGTAGATTTATACCAAATTTTAAAAGGCTTAAGAGAAGAACAAAAAACTGTTTCCTTAAAATTAAAAGAAATTAATGAAAAAACTGCATTAAATTTCAAAAATGTTTGTATAAATTTTTATAAAAATTCTATCAAACAAGCTAATAAGAGAATAATAGAAGAATCAGAATTTAATAATATAGAAGAACTTAATTTTGAGGTTTTTGTAAAAAAATCTGAGTATGAAGAATATTTGGAAGGCGCTGATGTTTATACTTATGCAAAAATGAAAGGTACTCATGAAGAGGTTGTAACCCCAAAAGGTAAATGGAAGGCATTTTCTACAGTAAAAAAGAATATTTTTGTAAATAATAAAAAGTTTTATTCTCAATACACTATTATGGGTAAAAATGGTAATGAACTAGTTGTTGGTCCAATTACAATAGAGAGATTGAGTGGGAAGATTCATCTTAAATTAGAAGGAACTCCTAAAAAAAGAATAAAAGATTTAGAGTTTATTATTAATGTGTTAAAAGAGCAATATATTATGTTTGATACTACAAAATATGATTTGCCTTTTACAGATATTGAAATGATAAATAAAAATATTGAAATTTATAGTAAACAGTTAAATTATTTTAAGAAAATAATTAAATTATTTAAGTTTTTTAACACAGAGTTTGATATTGATTATGATCAATTAAGTGATGTTGATTTAAGAAACTTACATTATTTGATGAGCTTATATGATGGAGTTTTTCCTAAAAATGTGAGAGAATTACAAAAATATTATATTAATATAAATAAGTATAAATTTATATTTGTTCTTGTGTTTAATGGAAATAAAATCTATAATTTTTATTCACAAGAAATGATTGATAATACTTTATGTGTAATGATATGTGATGGTAAAGAAATTCAAACAGGTATTTATTCTAATTTGCTACCTGAAGAATATTTAAAAGTAAATAATTTTAATGAAAAGATAATTCTTAAAAGTTTTAAGAATATTGAAATAACTGATGAAGTATTGGACTCAATTAATATACTAATGCTAAGTTTTTTAAAATCATATGATCAATGTAATGATAGAAAGTATTTGAATTTAGCAGATAAATTAAGTCAAATTATTTGTAAAAACAGAGTAAATGATATTGATTTAATTAATTCTAAACAAATAAAGCATAGAAAGAACAAATTATCATTTAATGATAGAAAATTACTAAATGCAATTGGTGAAAAATCAGAATACAAAAAAGATTATCAAGTTTTATGTTGCATAGATATTTTACTAGATAATACTTTTAACTTTAATATGCATTATAAAAACATGAAGAAAAAAGAAAGGGAAATATTTAACGAATGGCCAATATATAATTTATTAAAAAAAGTATAAATAGTTTTGTTACTTTCAAAATTAAAATATTTAAAAAATAATTAAAAAAGTAACAAAAACTATTTTCTTTTATGGTTTATTATTGTATAATTATTATAAGAGAGGTGTTGCTTATGAATGATTTAGAAAAAATTTTACAATTAGTACAAAAAAATGATGGACACATTACTACTAAAGAAGTGGTAGATAATAGACTAAACAAAATGGCATTAAAAAGATTATGTGATGGTGGAATATTAGAGAGAGTATCAACTGGATATTATTCATTACCTAATATGATTAATGATGACTATTATAAAATAATTTCTAAAAGTAAAAATGCTATATTTTCTTATACTACATCTTTATTTTTACATGAACTATCAGATAGAACACCACTATATTTTGACATTACAGTACCTCGTGGTTATGGCGGACCATTACAAAATATTGATGTCGTATCACTTCATTATGTAGATAATAATATTTTAAACTTAGGGATGGAAATTATTAAATCTCCATTTGGTATGGATATTAAATGTTATGATGTTGAAAGAACTATTTGTGATATTATTAAAGATAAAAATCATATGGATAAAGAAATATATACTAAGGCTTTAAAATGGTATGCCGAAAGAAAAGATAAAGATATGTTGAAACTTGCTAAGTATTCAAAAAAATTAAATATTGAAAAAGAAGTAGCGGAAATTATGCAGGTAATTTTATAATGAATAGTGATAAACTTAATGCCCTTATTAAAAAGTGTGCTAATGGAAGCAATGATGTATCACTACATCTTCATCAAATGTTTTTCTTTGAACATGTATTAATGAGATTAGAAAAAAGCAAGTATAAAGAAAACATAATTTTAAAGGGTGGTGTATTACTTTCTTCAATTATAGGAAGCGATATGAGAACCACAAAAGATATAGATGCTACTTTAAAAAGTATTCCACTTAATGAAGAGTCTATTAGGAATATTTTTGAAGAAATATTATCAATAGATATAAAAGATGGTTTTATTTTTAAAATTGAAAGTGTTAAAGATATTAGATTAGATGATGTTTATGGTGGTTATAGAATAAATGTATATGGAGAATTTGATAAATTAAAAACCCATTTCTTTATAGAAGTAACTACAGGAGATATCATTACACCGAGAGAGATAAAATATAAGTATAGTTCTATTTTTGAAGATAAAACTATTAACATTATGGCATATACAATTGAAACTATAATTGCTGAAAAATTTGAAAGTATAATTAGTAAAAATATTTCTACAACTAGAGCAAAGGATTTTTATGATATGTATATTATAGTTAATAATCATATTGATAAAGTAAATAAAGTTACACTTGTTAAAGCAATAGAAAGAACTTTTAAACATAGAAGCACAAATTTTAATATAGAATACTTAAATGATATATTTGAAATAATAAAAGATAGTATTGTATTAAAAGAATTATTTGATAATTATAGTAGGAAACTTAACTATGTAAGAAATGTGAAATTTGAAGATACTATTGATGCAATAAAGCAAATAATAGATATATTAGAACAAGAGTTAGTAACTGTTTAATTGATAGGAGTTTAAATTGTATAAAAAATGAAATATATGAATACTTAATAAATTATGGATTTAGTAAAGAGATTTTAGATAAATTTGAAAAATTAAATTAAAATTCTTTTTGTAAAAAGTTATGTTAAACTTTATGGCTGATTGGTATATTCATCATATGCAATATTCAAATCAATAGGCATTTCCATAGAAAATATTTCATTTGATTTAATATAATTATTATCTATTATTATATTGGAATAAGATTCAGTCCTTAACTTATTTAAACTGAATCTTTTTTCATGATGAATATATATGCAAACCAATTTAGATATTCTTGTAAATGTTTTGCTGATACACCTCTAAATCTACTTAACCAAACCTCTAATTGAGAATGAACTCCATTTTGACCATTACTATGAAAACCAGATGGGACTGCATTTAACTTCAAGTTGTTTTCTAAACAAAATTTCTGATATGCACTTGCACTATCAGCATTTATAGACTTTGCATTATTTAACTTTTTTCCTAAACTATTTTCTAACATTTCAATAGTACATCTACCAAGCTCCAGGATAAAAATATGAAATTTTTATTAATCAAAATATTTATACTTTTCTTTGTAATTTATACTGGAATGCTTGAATATTCTTTAATAGGTGAGACTACTATGTTTGATAAGGGTATACATAAAAGAATTAAAATAGTACTTTTGATAGTGGTATTTGTATTTTTTCTTGTTATTGGTAAAGTATTTTATATTGAGGTTATTGAATATAGAAAACTCAATACTTTAGCTAGTGGACTATGGAGTAGAAATCTACCTATTGAGGCTGATAGGGGTAAAATATATACTGTTGATGGAGAGGCTGTAGCTGGTAATCTTACTACTACTTCTTTGGTATTTATTCCAAATCAAATTAAAGATAAGGATTTAGTAGCTACAAAAATAAGTGAAATACTTGGAGTTGATAAAAGTGTTATTGAAGAACATTTATATAAAAAGTCAATGATGGAAAGAGTGCATCCTGAAGGAAGAAGACTATCTTATGACATTGCGGATAAGATAGCAGAACTTAATTTTGAGGGAGTATATTTGCTTAAAGAATCCAAGAGATACTATCCTCATGATGAGATGCTTTCACATGTACTTGGTTATGTTGGTATTGATAATCAAGGTCTTAGCGGGCTTGAACTTGAGTATGATAAAATACTTACTGGGGAGTATGGTTCTATTCAGTATTTTTCTGATGCAAAGGGAAATAATTTAGATAGAAATTCGGTATATGTGGAACCAGAGGATGGTCTTGATATATATTTGACTGTTAATTATAAGATTCAGTCTTCTATTGAGAGAGAACTTGATAATATTGTGACTAAATATAACCCAGAAGGGGCTTGGGCTTTGGCAATGGATCCGAATACTGGTGAGATACTTGGAATGAGTTCAAGACCTAATTTTAATCCTAATAAATATCAGGATTATAGTGTGGAAACTATTAATAGAAATATGGCTATATGGGCTAGTTATGAACCTGGTAGTACATTTAAAATATTGACACTTAGTGCGGCAGTTAATGAGGGGAAGGTTGATTTAGTTAAAGATACTTTCTTTGATGGTGGTTCAGTTAATGTTGATGGAGCAAGAATTAAGTGTTGGAAACATGGAGGACATGGTTCACAGACTTTTCTAGAGGTCGTTCAAAATTCTTGCAACCCGGGGTTTGTTGAACTTGGTAATAGACTTGGTAAAGAGAAACTATTTGATTATATTTATAAATTTGGATATGGTAAGAAAACGGGTATTGATTTAAATGGAGAGAGTACTGGTATTTTATTTAATTTATCTAAAGTTGGTCCTGTAGAGCTTGCTACGACAGCATTTGGTCAAGGAGTTAGTGTTACTGCGCTTCAACAAGTTACGGCAGTTAGTGCAGCGATTAATGGAGGTACTTTGTATAAACCATATATAGTTAAAAGAGTAGTGGAACATGAAACTGGACAAATTGTTAATGAGATTAAACCTACTGCTGTTAGAGAGAATATTGTTACTAAGGATACTAGTGAAAAAGTTAGAATGACTTTAGAGTCAGTTGTTTCTTTAGGTACTGGGCGTAATGCTTATATAGATGGTTATAGGGTAGGAGGTAAAACAGGTACTGCTCAAAAGGTTAATAATGGTGTATATATGTCTGGTAATTATATTGTTTCTTTTATAGGCTTTTTACCAGCGAATGATCCTAAGATAGTAGTATACCTAGCTATTGATAATCCAAAAGGAGTTACACAGTATGGTGGTACAGTTAGTGCTCCTATTGTTAAGAATATTATGGAAGATGCAATCGTGGCTTTAAATATTGAAAAGCAGGATGGTGGTACTGAAAAGAAATATCAATGGTATGATAAAAAATACTATGATGTAGAGAATGTTATTGGATTATCTAAGAAAGAGGCTACTTCTAAACTTAAAGATTTTGTAATAGAATATAGTGGTAGTGGGGATAATGTTATTAATCAGTCTCCAGAAGGGGGTACTAGATTAATAGAGGGTTCTAGTATTAGATTATATTTGGGATAATTTGCATTTTTAACTTAATTATGATATAATATCCAGCAATTAATGGGGGTTATTATGGAAATAATTAATATGACTAGTGAGGATATTGGTAATTTAAAGAAATTATCATTTGACTTTTTTAATGCAAAGGGTGATTTATTACTTTTTAGATATAATAATGTACTTAGATTACTAAAAACATTAGATGATTTTACTGAAGATGATTTTCAAAAACATTTTAATGCAATTAGTTTACTAGATAAATATAAAAATTATCTTCCTAGTGATTTTGTTATACCTGATTTTTTAGTTAGAGTTAATAATATTATTAAGTTTTTTGCTATTAATTATGTTTATGGTAATAATCTTAGCGTGGTTTTAAAAGATGACAATGTTTCTTTAGAAAGAAAGAAGAACTATTTAAAAAGAATAGGTTTTATACTTAGACAGATGGATAGTATTAGAAAGAATACAGAGTTAAAGAACTTTTATTTAGCGGATATTCATGAAGATAATTTTATTGTGGATAAGGCAGGAGTTCTTCGTACTATTGATTTGGATGGTGGTAAGTTTAGTGAAGATAATAATCCTGTAGTTAAATATTTAAGTCCTGTTTCTTTATTTGCAAAGTGTAATACTTCTAAATATAAGATTGATATGAGTAATCCTTATTTTGCTTCTTATATAGTGGATAAAAATACGGATATTTATTGTTATAGTATTGTTATTTTAAATTATTTATATAATGGTAAGATAAATGGTGTTAGTATGAATGAATTTTATGATTTTCTTACTAAAATGAGTGATATAGGTATTGATAAAGAATTAATTGGATGTTTTGAAAGATTATTTGATGATAGAGATAATATTAATCCTTGTGATTATATTGATACTTTAACTCCTAGTCAAATTAAAAAATTAAGAATTAAATAGTTTACAAATTGATGTAAAGTAATAAAAAGATACTATTTATTTAAAAATATGTATGGTATAATAGAAGTGGTATTAGAAATGGAGTGATAGAATGCTAACTTTAACGAAGTCATTATTTGCTTTAATGCTTGGTTTTATTAGTTCAACAATATTTGGACTTATAGCTATTCCTTTTTTGAAGAAATTAAAAGCAGGACAGAATATTAATATTTATGTTGAGGCTCATAGAAGTAAGGCTGGTACTCCTACGATGGGTGGGATTATATTTATAATTCCTACTATTGCAATAACTGTATTTTTACTTTTGACGGGAAAGATAGAATACTCGGTTAATTTAATGATTGTACTGTTTGTTTTCTTCTCGTATGCTTTAATAGGATTCTTAGATGACTTTATTAGTCTTAGAAGAAAATCTAATAAGGGACTTACACAATTTCAAAAGTTATTACTTCAACTTATTGTAGCATTAGTTTTTTATGTATTATTTAGACAATTTACTTCAGGCGATTCTTATCTTAGAATATCTGCTTTAGGTATTGATTGGAATCTAGGTTGGTTCTATGGAGTATTTATATTATTCTTACTAGTAGGATCTTCTAATGCAGTTAATTTAACTGATGGATTAGATGGGCTTGCTGGTGGGTTATCTGCGATATCATTTTTGGCTTTTGGTCTTATAGCAATGGGTAGCTGGTGGATTGAAGGTAATTCTGATATGGGTATTTTCTGTTTTATTTTGGTAGGTAGTATTATGGGATTTCTTGTATATAATAGTAATCCTGCTAAAGTATTTATGGGAGATACTGGTAGTTTGACTTTGGGGGCTACAATGGCTACGATAGCTATTCTTACTTCACATGAATTATCCTTGGTATTAATTGGGGGAGTATTTGTTATTGAAACTTTAACTGTTATTATACAAATAACTTCTGTAGTACTATTAAAAAGAAAAGTGTTTTTAATGACTCCTATCCATCATCATTTTGAAAGATTGGGATGGAAAGAGAATGATATTGTTAAACTATTCTGGATAGTTGGATTTATTCTTAGTATGTTAGCCTTAATATATGGAGTATGGTTATAATAAGAGTGTATTTGAATAATACATTCTTTTTATATTCACTGTAAGTCTATGGTCTTACAGTGTTCTTTTTAGCCTAAGGTCTAAAAAGAATATATCTACATATCTATTATATATAAGCCATATCTATATATTTAGTATAAATTGTTCTATAAAGTACTTGTATAAATATTTAATTTATGATAATATTTATATGTAAGGTAGATAGATTGATTTATTCTAAATATTTATAATTTTTATATATTTTTTAGAATAAAAATCAATAGGAAAGGAGGCCCTTCTTATGATTAAAATGGTAAATAGAAATGTTAACTATTTGTTAATTAGGGGGGGGGTGAAAGCCTATTAACCTATATAAATAAAGGAATTATAAATAATTTTAATATAAAGACTATAAAGAGAACTAATAGAAATATTAGTCTTTCTTTATAGTCTTTTTGTATTATAGAGAAGAGGTATGTTATGAAAAGGACTAAATTAATATTATTAATAACTATAATAGTAATATTCATAATTGGAGTTACTTATGCTTGGTATACTTGGACTGGCGTATCTTCAGTTAAAGGAAATTCAGAATGTTTTGTTGTCGATTATGTTAAGGGTAGAGATATTGGGAGTAATGAAAATATTCAAGTATTAAGTTTAGGCGAAAGTGCTAAAGATGGATTATCTTCAACCGCAGAACTAAGTTTAAATGGAAACTGTTCTATTAATGTAGGTAATGGGGTAGTTTATTTAGATGTTGATAGTGCTACTTCAGATATTTTAATTACCAGTGGGGCATTAAAGTATCAAGTAGTATATGGTAATGACTTCTTAGCAAATGGTACCATTACAAGTAAGGGAACAAATACATTGTATGATAGTATAAGAGTTACAGATAAAAAATTACCACTTACAGTTGTTGTATGGCTTGATAGTTCGAAAGTAACTGACAGTAATAGGGATGATATATTATCTTCTGCTTTTAGTGGTAAGATAAATGTAAAAGTAGAAAGTAGGAGAGCATAATGAAATACAATAAAGCTAAAATATATATGATATTTAGTTTAGTAGTATTAGTAATAGCAGTAATAGCAAGTGGTACATATGCTTATTATGTATGGAATACTTCTTCGAGTGAAGAAACTAAAATAGTAACAAGTATAGGAGGTGCTACTGTTTATTTTGATGGTGGTGATGCTATTGAGAACTTTGCATTAAGACCAGTAGAAAGTAAAGAATATGGTATTAAAAAAATAGTTAGTGTAAAGAGTAATACTATAGGTCTATCTTTTAATTTATATTTAGATATAACTAGTATAGATACTGGATTAAAAGACGAGAGTTTTAGATATGAGTTTTATAGAGGTACTAATAAAATAAAAGAAGGTAATTTTAGTGATAGTTATCTAACCAGTAATACCGATACTTGTAGTAAAAATAATACTAAACATATAGTATTATTAACTGATGAAAGTATAAGTACTACAAAAGCAGATTATACATTATACATATGGATAGATGGAGAAAATTATGTTAATCCTGATACAATGATGAATAAAACTTTTAATTTTAAGTTACATGCTGAAGGGCAAGGTGCTATATTAAAAGAAGGTAAAATTCCTGATATAACTACAGTTCCTGAAAGTCAGAAGAAGAGTTTTGCTTACAAAATATTAAGTGATTATTACTATGCTGATAAATCAGATATATTAAGTAATGGTATTGCATACCATTATGACCCAGAACATAGTTTGATGTCTGATGTAGGAAGTAATGTAAGATATTATGGTGCAAGTCCAAATAATTATATATACTTTAATTGTTCTGACTATAGTAATCAGTCTGCGAGCACTTGTGAATTATGGCGAATAATAGGAGTATTTGATGGTAAATTAAAAATAATAAGAAATGAAAGTATAGGTAATTACTCTTGGGACAATAAAGATACAACAACAGGTGCTGAAGATGCACGTGGTAAAAATGATTGGACAACAGCAAGATTAATGAAACTACTTAATCCAAGCAAATATTATACAGTAGACTCTAACGACAACAATCTAGGACAAAGTTTATATTATAATAGTACAAGTGGAAAATGTTATAAAGATCAAAATAATGCTACAGTGGATTGTAATTTTACAAGTACAGGAATAAAAAATGATATTACAAGAAACTTAATCGAAGAAGCAAATTGGAATCTTGGAGGTTGGAATAAAAATGCTATATATCCTAATCAAATATACGAGTATGAGAGAGGAACTACAGTATATTCTGGAAGGCCTACTATGTGGAAAGGCAAAATAGCATTGATGTATCTTTCTGATTATAGTTATGCAGCAGATTTAACAAAATGTAAAAGCAGTACTGATGCTGATGCGACTGATTTAATAATAGGTTATTTTAATAGCAATGTCAATGATTATCAATGTAGGAAAAATGATTGGTTATTTAACAGTGCTGAACAGTGGTTATTAACCTCGGATTCCGGCTCTGCTTACCAGGTGTGGTATGTCCATTCGACCGGCTATGTCATCAATAACCGTAACGCTTATCATAATTATGGAATCCGCCCAGTCCTTTATCTCAATTCTACACAAGAATTAGAGTCGGGAGAAGGAACAAGTAATAATCCATACAAATTATCTGTATAATATCTAAGTATATATACTATGCTTATATATGATAGGTATGTAGATACATTTAATTAAGACAACTATACTTGGCTTAATTAAACACTAATAAAACTTAGAATAAGGCTTATAGTGAATATAATAAAAAAATATAACATATAGTTATACTTTTTTTAATTATGATATTTACTTATATTTAATAGTATACCCATACTTGTTAAACTTATTAAGAGACTACTACCACCATAGGATAAAAAGGGGAGAGTAACTCCTGTTACGGGGATAAGGCCTACTACTACCATAAGATTTAGCATTGTTTGAAAGGCTAAGCCAAAAGTTATACCAAAGGCTAGATATTTACCAAACTTATCTTCACAGTTCATAGCTATTTTAAATCCAGAATAGATTATAGTTATGAATAGAGTGGCTACGATTATAACTCCTAGAAAGCCAAATTCTTCACTTATAATTGAAAATATGAAGTCTGTTTGTGGTTCTGGTAAATAGAAATGTTTTTGTACTGAATTACCAAATCCTAGTCCTAGTAGACCTCCTGGACCTATAGCATATAAACTTTGGATTATTTGGAAACCACTACCAAGGGGATCAGACCAAGGATTAATAAATGATATTATTCTTTCCATTCGGTATGGGGCTATTATTACTAATACTACTACTCCTAGTAGTCCTAATACTCCTAGTTTGATGAAGAAGTTCATTTTAACGCCACTTACAAATAGTAATACTATGATAGTCATAACTATTACTATTCCTGTACCAAAGTCTGGTTCTAACATTATAAGAGCAAATACTAGAAAGAGTACTCCTAATATAGGTAGAACTCCTTTTTTTATATCTTTTAAGTCTTTATTATTATTCTCTAAATATTTAGAAGTAAATATTATTAGTCCTAATTTAGTGAATTCTGATGGTTGTACTCCTAGTCCTCCTATACCAAACCAACTTCTACTACCATTTCTTACTGTCCCTATACCTGGAATTAGTACTAGTACTAACATACCTAAACATATAAAGAAAATGATATTGGATAGTTTTTTGTAGTTTTGATAAGGAAACTTACTTACAATAAACATAACTATATATCCTAGTATTAAGAATATACTTTGTGATTTTAAATATTTATATGGATCATTAAACTTATACTCTGCCCATACATAAGAAGATGAATATATCATTAATGTTCCAAATAGACTTATTATTATTACTGCTATTAAAAGTATTTTACTATATTTTTTCACAGTATCACCTAATTAATTTTATTATCTAAAAATAAAAAAAGAAGTTTATTTTTTCTTCTTTTCAAATATTGATAATACTTTGGCAGTCATATGAACTATTTGATTACTATTTTTGATGGCAATACTTTTAAAGAAGGCTTTACCTCCTATTGTTAAGGCTGCAGTTAAAGCAGTAATTACTAGTCCTGTATATAATACACTAGTATTTAATTTTTCTGATAGAGAAGTCGCTATTGTTACACCAGCAGAACCTGATACAATACCACATATATCACCAATTACATCATTACAAAATGATGATACTTTATCAGCATTCTTTTTGAAGGATACGGCTTTTTTGGCTCCTTTTATTTTTTTAGAACTCATAGCATGTAATGGTTCTTCATCAGTGGATGTAACTGCTACTCCAATCATATCAAATACTATTCCTATGGCTATAAATAATAATAATATTATGATACCTACGAATAGATTTACTTTTGGCATTATGGTATTAGAACCAAATGAAAAGATAAATGATATAAAGAAGGCTAAGAATGTTACTGTTATTACCCATTTTGTTTTACTGTTTTTGTTTTTTGACATATTATTTCCTTTCTAATTATTAAAAAAGGCCAATAGAGTAGGCCTTTTAATTTAATACTATGGCAATTCTTATAGTTAACTTTATGTCTTAGGTCAAGTAGGATTTCCCTAGTTTCTACTAACCCGTTACCAAATTAGCGGTTTCCCTTTATAGAAACTAATATATTGTCACCAGATATATGACTTGATTACCACTTAGTACACACTGTAATCCTATAAGATGTCACTCTAGGAGATTTCCTCGGGCAACTTTCTTACTATTAATTCTTTTTTGCAGTTATAGTTTCATATTGCAATATTATATGTTTCTAGCTAGGAAAGATATAACTGATCAATAATTCCCTATAATCACTCAAGACAAGCTACGCTACTCGTAAGTTTCCCCACATAGTAGGTTTAATCCTAGTTCGTATTATGCACACAATAGCATTAACACAAAGTTAGGTCTCCACGGAAGTTGGAACAGAATCATATGCCGTTATGAGTGCCCAAAATCCTTACCTTCCAGCATTCACCCTAAACTGGGCGTATAAAGCAAACACCAGAAGTTTCATCGATGTGCTCTTTAGTGAGCTTTTAGGTTCACCTTCATAGTAAGTTTAATTGACTAGAATAATGTGCCATCAGATGAATAAGATTATAGCATAAAACTTTACTTTTGTCAAATGTGTGTAAATTGGTACTTATTTTACTACTTAGTATAGTATATTCTTTAGACTTAATTTAATTATTATTTTTTTATATTTGGTATATATTTTCGGCTTATATATAATAGATATGGATGATATATTTATTTGAGACTTTGGCTCAAATAAACACTTTAAGATTTAGGCTTAAAGTTAACATAAGAAAATAATAAATATTTTGTGTTATTTAATTATACCTGTTTTTATAACTAAGAATATAATAATATGAAACTGGGAGGTTAAAAAATGAAAAGAACATTTGTTAGTTTGATATTATTTCTAATAGTTATTGGTTTGGTAGTATTTGGAATATTTCAAAATAAGAAAGATAACGAAAAAGAAGGTCTTACTAAGGTTGCTGTAGCAGAAGTGGCTCATAGTATATTTTATGCTCCGCAATATGCTGCGATTAGTAAAGGATACTTTGAAGAAGAGGGTATTGATATAGAACTTACTTTGACACCGGGAGCTGATGCTGTTACGGCCGCTGTGCTATCTGGAGATGTACAAATTGGTTTTTCTGGTACTGAGGCTACTATTTATGTATATAATGGCGGTGAAAAGGATTATCTACAGGTATTTGCTGCTTTGACAAAGAGAGATGGAGCATTCTTAGTGTCTAGAGAGAAGATTGATAATTTTACTTTAGATAATTTGAAAGGTAAAACAGTAATTGGTGGTAGAAAAGGCGGTATGCCAGAAATGACTTTTGAATGGGCTCTTAGAGAGGCTAATATTGATCCTACTAAAGATTTGAGTATTGATACTTCAGTTGCTTTTCCTGCAATGGAGGGAGCATTTATTGGTGGTACTGGAGACTTTGTTACTTTATTTGAACCTAATGCTACTTCAGTAGAAAAACAAGGTTATGGTTATGTAGTTGCCTATGTTGGTACTTATGGTGGTGCTGTTCCTTATACAGCCTATAATGCTAAGAGTAGTTTTATAAAGGCTAATCCTGAACTTATTGAAGGTTTTTCTAAGGCTATTCAAAAGGGATTAAAGTTTGTTAAGGAAAATGAACCTAAGGTAGTTGCTGAGACTATCGTATCTTTCTTTCCTGATACTTCAATTGATGATTTAACTACAATGGTAAAGAGATATAAAGAATCTGATGCATGGAGAGATACTATTGCTATTGATGAAGATGAATGGAAACATATTCAAGATATTATGAAGGCTTCTGGAGAACTTAATGAGTATGTTTCGTATGATAAACTGATTTACGATGAATACTTTAGTGAATTCAGATAATATATTGGAGATAAGTAATTTATCAAAGGTATATCATACAAATAAAAGTGAAATATCTGCGATTGATAATTTAAATTTAAATATTAAGGATGGTGAGTTTGTTGCAATAGTAGGTCCATCTGGTTGTGGTAAGACGACACTTCTTTCAATCTTGTGTGGACTTGAGAATAAGTCTTCTGGTGAGATATTATATTCTAAAGATGAACTTAGAATGGGATATATGCTTCAGAATGATACTTTATTTCCTTGGCTTAATATATTAGATAATTGCCTTCTGGGGGTTAAGATTAAGAAAGAGGTTACTAAGGAAAATATTGATAGAGTTAAAACCCTTTTGGAGACTTATGGTTTATCTGACTTTGCTTATAAATATCCGAGGAATCTATCTGGTGGTATGAGACAAAGGGTAGCTTTGATTAGAACGCTGGCTATTAATCCAGATATACTTCTCCTTGATGAACCTTTTAGTGCTTTGGATTATCAAACAAGACTTGCTGTATCTGATGATGTTTGGAAGATTATTAAAAAAGAAAAGAAAACTACAATTATGATAACACATGATGTAGCGGAGGCTATTTCAATGGCTGATAGGGTGGTTGTGTTATCTAATAGACCATCGAAGGTTAAGAGTATTTATAATATTGAAATGAAGAATAAGAGTACTCCTATTGGGAATAGAAATCAAGAAGAATTTAAAGAGTATTATGATAAGATATGGAAGGATATTGATTTCCATGTATAGTGATGAACATAAAAGATTTATAAGAAAAAAGAAAATTACAAGTATGCTTGTGCATCTTGTGCAGGTACTACTTATTGTAAGCCTTATAGTTATTTGGGAATTACTTGCTAAGTATGAGGTTATTAATACTTTTATTAGTTCTTCTCCTAGTAGGATAGTTAATACGATTATTAAATTATATAATGATGGTAATTTGTTTAATCATATATGGACTACGATATATGAAACTCTCATTAGTTTTGGTATTGGTACTTTGATTGGTATAGTTGTAGCTATTGTACTGTGGTATTCTAACTTTCTATATAGAATATTTGATCCTTATTTAACTATTATTAATAGTCTACCTAAGGTGGCTATTGGTCCAATTATTATTATTTATTTTGGTGCTAATATTAAATCTATTATTATTATGGCTCTTTTGATATCTGTTATTGTTACGATTATTACGGTATATAATGGTTTTATTTCTACGGACCAGAATAGAATTAATCTATTAAAGTCCTTTAAGGCCTCAAAAAGACAAATATTTAGGTATGTTATTTTACCTAGTAGTTATCCTACTATAATTAGTAGTCTTAAGATTAATATTAGTATGACACTTATTGGTGTTATAATGGGAGAGTTTCTAGTATCTAAAGAGGGTATTGGTTATTTGATTACTTATGGCTCACAAGTATTTAATTTGAATTTGGTTATGTCAGGTATTGTTATTTTGTTAATAGTTTCTTATCTTATGTATCTGATTGTTAGTTATATAGAAAAAATACTAATCAAAAACGATTAGTATTTTTATGGTTTATATAATTATGTTTTATGAAATTAATAGTATTGCTATTAAAAAATATAAAATTATATTTAAAAGGTTACAAAAATATTAAAAATATGTTATATTTAAGTAGAAGGTAATAGGTAATTGATATTTTTATTTACTAAGAAATGTTTAGTTATAAGATTATGATAGGAGTTGGATTTAATATGCTTTTTAGTAGTTTAAATTTTATATTTGTTTTTTTTCCTTTATTTTTATTAATCTACTATTTGGTACCATTTAAACTTAAAAATATTATTTTATTAATATTTAGCTTAATTTTTTATGCTTGGGGTGAACCTAAATATATAATCTTATTAATTATTATTACTTTATTAGATTATATATGTGGAATAATTATTGATAAGTATAAGAATAATAATAAAATAAAAAAAATAATAATGGTTTTTTGTGTTGTTTCTAATTTGCTGTTTTTAATATTTTTTAAGTATACTAATTTTATAATAGATAATATAAATGGTTTAGGTTTACATGTTAAAACACTTGATATAGCATTACCACTGGGAATAAGCTTTTATATTTTTCAGACAATGAGTTATATAATAGATTTATATAAAGATAAAGTACCCGCTGAAAAGAATTTCTTTAATTTTTTGACATATGTTTCGATGTTTCCACAGCTGGTAGCTGGACCGATTGTCAGATATGAAGATGTAGCCAAAGAACTTAAAAGTAGAAAGATAGATTTTGATTCTTTTGCTCAAGGATTATTTCTGTTTTTAACTGGATTATTTGAAAAAGTATTAATAGCAAATAATGTTGGATATTTACATTCACTTATAGTGAAAGATATTTCTAATATTTCATTATTTACTGCTTGGCTTGGAATAATTTCATTTGCATTACAAATATATTTTGATTTCAATGGGTATTCCACTATGGCAATTGGAATGGGAAAGATGCTTGGCTTTAATTATCCTAAAAACTTTAATTATCCATATATAGCTACGAGTATTACAGATTTTTGGAGAAGATGGCATATAACTCTTTCAAGCTGGTTTAGGGATTATGTTTATATACCGCTTGGTGGAAATAGAGTTAAAAAATATAGATGGTTAATTAATATAATGATAGTATGGATATTGACAGGTATATGGCATGGAGCATCTTGGAATTTTGTTATTTGGGGTGTATATTTTGGTATTATATTAATTTTAGAAAAATTATTTGTTGGTAAAATTATAGATAAGTTACCAGGTTTCTTCAAACATGTTTATGCTTTGTTTTTAATTTTAATAGGCTGGCTGATTTTCTTTAGTGATGATTTAACTATTTTGTATAACTATATTCCCAAAATCTTTGCTAACTCTAATATTATAGATAATGAATTTATATTTTATATTAAAAATTATATGATATTTTTGGTAAGTGGAATATTATTTTCAATTCCAATTGTTAACAAAATAAATAAGACAAGAATTATTAGAATTATGACAGTATTTGTTTATGTACTTTTATTTGTTGTTAGTATAAGTCAGCTATGTAGTGATTCTTATAATCCATTTTTATACTTTAGATTTTAGGTGATGAGAATGAAAAAAATAATTTCAATTTTAATTTCAATTATAGTATTTGGTTCTATATTAATGTTTTTAATACTACCAAAAAAAGAATTTTCTTATAATGAAAATAGATATTTATCTAAGTTTCCTACATTAAGTATTGAAAAAATAGTTTCTGGTAAGTTTATGACTCAGTTAGATGATTATATTTCAGATAACTTTCCATTTAGAGAAAAACTTTTAGGATTTAAAAGTGTACTTTATAAAAAACTTGGTGTATATAAACAAAGTGATGTTTATTATGGTTATGATAATAAACTATATCAAGAATATAATAAACCTAATAATAATGATATGATTATTAATAAGATTAATAAATTTTGTGAAAATATAGATAGTGAAGTATCTTTTATGCTAGTACCAACTTCTATTTATGTGAATAGAGATAAGATTTCAAAGTATAATAATAATTTTGATGAAAATGAAACTATTGATTATTATAAGAATAATTTAAAAACTAATTTTATTGATTTGAGAGATACATTTAATTTAAATAAGGATGAGTATCTATATTATGGTACTGATCATCATTGGACTACTAGAGGAGCTAATTTGGCATATTTGGAATACTGTAGGGAAGTAGGAATTAAATGTAATAACTATAGTTTTTCAGTAGTAAATGATAAGTTTTATGGTACATTATATTCAAAAGTATTAGATAATTCGTTACAATATGATTATATTGAAAAGGTTAGTGATAATACAAAATATTCTATTTATTTTGATGATGAAGATAGATATAGTAATAGTTTATATAATTATGACTATTTAGATAAAAAAGATAAGTATTCATTTTTCTTAGATAATAATCATTCACTAATTACTATTGAGAATTTGGATAGTGAAAAAGATAATTCAATTTTGATTATAAAAGATAGTTATGCTAATGCATTTGTACCATTAATAGCTCCAGAGTATAAATATATTTATGTGATTGATCCAAGATATTATAACTTGAGTATTAGTGATTATATTAATGATAATGATATTGAGAATGTTTTATTTATATATAATGTATTAACAATTGATGATGATTTTGGTATAGCTAGTATTAAATAGTTATTTTCATATGAATGAAATTATGATAAAATATAATATGTAATGGTAGCGAGGTACAGTTATGAAAAGAAAAAGAAGAGGAAAATTAAAAAATAAAGAGATTGTACTTTTAATTGTACTAATAATAACTATATTGCTACTATTAATGGTAATAGTAGTACCATTTGTATTTATAAATATTAATTTAATTGGCGATAAAGTTATGAAACTTGATTATGGAGAAAAATATAGTGAACCTGGTTTTAAAGCATATATGTATAATAGAGAAATTACTAACAAAATAAAAGTACAAAATAATATTAAGGAAGATATTGGTAATTATTATGTTACATATAGCTATAAATTTTTAATTTATAATATTAAAAAAACAAGGAAAATTGTTGTTTCTGATTTGTCAGGACCTGAGATATCATTAGATGGTGATAAAGAAATGAGTTTGACAATTAATACGGGATATAAAGAACCAGGTTATACCGCTACTGATAAGAAGGATGGTGATTTAACAGAGAAAGTTAAGGTTACTAATAATATTGATACATCAAAAGTCGGCGATTATGAAGTTATATATGAGGTTGAGGATAAAACTGGAAATGTCAGTAGGGAAGTAAGGAAAGTAAAAGTAGAAAAGTTAAAGCCCACACAAATGTCTATAGAAGATTATACACTTGATGGCTGGTACGATTCTGTTAAGTTAAAGCAGACAAAAAATTATGGAGATGAGTACTTCAATAAAATTACTATGGTTGGTGACTCAAATACTATGTATATGTATCTTGATGGATATTTGAATGGTATTAGAGCCTGGGCTATACCGTGTTTGCATGCTGAATCGATGCATTCAACAGAAATTAATTTATATGGATTGGGTATTAAAATGAAGTTGTTGGATGCTACAAAAAAATACAATCCCGAGATAATGATTCTAAATTTTGGTACTTTTAGTACATCATGGATTAATGAGGAAACATTTATTAAAAATGCTAGTTCTATGATAAAACAGATAAAAGAAAATAGTCCAAATACAAAAATTATTTTAATTTCTATTTATCCAGTTATAAAGGGAGAGAGTGTTAATGGATTTAAACAAGATATTATTAATAAGTATAATTTTTATATATTAGAATTGGCTAATAAGTATCAATTAAAATATTTGGATGTTCAAGAAGCTTTAAAGAGTGATGATGGATATGGTAAAGTTGAATACTTTAGAGGCGATAAATTCCATTTAACTGCTTTAGGACATAGTAAAGTGAGAGAATATATTAAAACACATGCATTGGAGGAGGAATAAAAATGAAAAAGAAAATTGCTATACTTGGTATATTTATTTTGTTATTTGTTACAGGATGTGGTACTAATATGTCGGAATTAAATGTTGATAATACTCAAAGTATTATAGAATCGGATTTAAAAAATATGCAGGTAGTAGGAGATGATACTCTTAGAGATGTTTATGGACTAAATCTTGATTTAATGGAAGTACATATTATTAAGCAAAATACTACTGGTGACTTATATGCAATAATTAAAACTAATGAAAAATCAAAAGTTAAAAATGAGATGACAAAGTATTTTGATAAAATACAGAAATTTAATTCAAATTATTCACCAGAAAGATTAGAAATACTTAATAATAGAGTAGAAAAAGAAATAGGTAATTATTTGATATACATAGTAGCTGAAAATGGCGATGAGATATATAGTAACATAATTAATAGTTTATAGTTGATATTAGTCAATACAAAAAAATACTAATCAAAAACGATTAGTATTTTTAGGTTTTATATAAATGGTGCGCCCAGTAGGAGTCGAACCCACAGCCTTTTGGTCCGTAGCCAAACGCTCTATCCAGTTGAGCTATGGGCGCATTATTTGCCTTGACATATTAAATTATATACTAAAAGCATGTTTTTTTCAATAAATTTGATAAAAATATTAAAAAAAATATAAAAAATGGTTGTCAAACTGGTAAAAATGTTATATAATTAACTAGTCAACAGCAAATTATGCCTGAGTGGCGGAATAGGTAGACGCACAGGACTTAAAATCCTGCGAGATTTAACCCTCGTGTCGGTTCAAGTCCGACCTCAGGCACCATATATGTTGGAGGAATACCCAAGTCCGGTTGAAGGGATCGGTCTTGAAAACCGAGAGGTCGTGAAAGCGGCGCAGGGGTTCGAATCCCTTTTCCTCCGCCATTGTTATTTATATGTTATCGCGGGATGGAGCAGCTCGGTAGCTCGCTGGGCTCATAACCCAGAGGTCGTAGGTTCAAATCCTTCTCCCGCAACCAACGGTTCCGTGGTGTAGTGGTTATCACGTTTGCCTGTCACGCAAAAGATCGCGGGTTCAACTCCCGTCGGAACCGCCATTTATTTTGGCTTCATAGCTCAGTCGGTAGAGCAGAGGACTGAAAATCCTTGTGTCGCTGGTTCAATTCCCGCTGGAGCCACCAGTGTAACGATTAATACTCTAACTTTAATAAGTTAGGGTTTTTATTTTTTAATTAGGTACATATTTTTAAGGTTCTTTGTCATTTTTAGTTTTTACCTATTATTTGACAAGGAACATTTATTATTGAAATTTTGAGTTTGACAGCAAAAATGAGCAAAACCATATAATATAAGGCGTTGCTCATTTTTTCGCTGTTGTGATTTTTTGATTATTTTATGTATTTTGATTAGTTCTGTTCCAGCAGTTCTAGTCTTTTTAGTAGTAGTCTAATTTTATATTAGACAAGGGCCTTTCATTTTGTGTATTATAACTGAAGCCGTAACTGCAGAAAATAGACTGGCTACCATCTTCCATAAGTATATCATAAGATTTTTTTATTTTTGTTTTGTATCTATTTGTTTTATTGAGTTAGTTTTTAATTCTTCTAAATTTTTATTATTTTCCAAAATCTCTAATTGTTGTATAGCAACTTTATTTAATTTTTCTATTCTTATAGATTGTGGAATATTATCATTAATCATTATAGCATTTAAGTTCTCTATATTGCAAAGTACTAATAATTGTCTAATGTCAGCATAGTCTCTTTGATTACCTTTTAAGTTTGGATTTTTTTCTTTCCATTCTTTAGCAGTCATTCCAAATAAAGCAACATTTAATAAGTCTGCTTCAGTTGGGTATATGATCTTTTTCTGGAGATCTGTAACTAAATTAGGAATAATTGAGTTTTTAATTGCGTCTGTATGTATTATATAATTTGCCTTAGATAATACTCTGCTTGCATTCCATTCAATTTTTTCTTGATATGCTTCATTTCTTTTTAATCTTTCAAATTCTTTGATTAAATATAATTTAAACTCAGGACTTAGCCAACTTGCAAATTCTAATGCAATATCAGAGTGAGCAAATGTGCCACCATTATTGCCTGATTTTGATATAATACCAATTGCATTAGTTTCTTTAATCCATTTTTGTGGAGATATTTTAAACTTATTACTACCAGCTTCATTTTTAAACGTGTCGAATTCGACACCTTTGAAATTTTCGTTATTAAGTTTTTCCCATAATCCTAGATAAGAAATAACATCTTTATTTCTCATCCAGTTTTGTATTGGATATCTTGGATCATCTTCATCAGCATATCTTGCCAAATCGGTTAATGAGATATATTCCTCGTTTCCAATCCTTATAACATTTCAGTTTTAATTAAATTATCTTTCATTCTTTCACTTCCTTTACTTCTATATTTTAAAATGTTCTGTTCCAGCAGTTCTAGTCTTTTTTTAATTTTTTTAACTATTAATAAATATTCACAAATTGTATTCTACGGAAACGTATTTCAATCAATAGTATATAACATATTTTATCAAAGTCAATTGTTTTACTTAAATAATAGCCTGTTTTATTTTGCTAAATTATTAACTTTTGACTATTTATTTATGGCATTATACACAAGAAAGTAAATAAATAATATTTATTTTGATTATTGCAATTTTTATGTATATAGTTACGACTTATATATGATAGGCCTTATTTTTAGACTACAGGCTAAAAATAACACTCTAAGACCTTAGGCTTAGAGTGAACATAAAAAAATAGAGTATATAAACTATACTCTACTATAGAATTCTACGATTAGTGATTCGTTGATGTCAGCGTTTAATTCGCTTCTTTCAGGATATCTAACATATGTAGCAGTTCTTTTTGCTTCATCATAATTAATAAAGTCAACTCTTTTAATCTTATTAGCTAGTGCTATTTCAATTCCTTTGTGATCTGCAGAATTTTCTTTTATAGCAATAACATCTCCTGGTTTAACTCTGTAAGATGGAATATCAACTTTCTTACCATTTACAGTGATATGACCATGGTTAACTAATTGTCTTGCTCCTCTTCTAGTAGTAGCAAATCCAGCTCTATAAACTAAATTATCTAATCTACTTTCTAGTAAGATAAGTAAGTTTTCACCATGAACACCTTTCATTTTTGCTGAGTCATTTACTAATTTTTTGAATTGTTTTTCAGAAATACCATACATAAATCTAACTTTTTGTTTTTCATTTAATTGAATAGCATAGTTAGAAGGTTTTCTCTTCTTGTCTTTACCATGTTGTCCTGGACCATAAGGTCTCTTTGCAATATCTTTACCATTTTCAAGTATTGAGAATGATACTCTTCTTGCTTGTTTGTTATTTGGGCCTGTATATCTAGCCATTTTTCTTTCCTCCTTCTCTTAGAAGGCATACTATATTTTAATAGGGTGTCTTTAGCATACTTTCGCTATGCAGCCTTAGTTACTTATAAATGACACATTACTAAAATAGATAGTATCCGCTGCTAAGCAATAATATTATATAATTAATGATATGGTAAGTCAAGGAAAACTTGCTTGTTTTATTGATAAATTTATATTAAAAAGTGTAAAAAAAGTGTAAAGTAGTTAAAAATTGTCGAAATGTGTGCTATACTTGATATGATGATGATAGAAAGGGAAAGCTATCATTAAATTAGGAGGTGTTTATTAAGGGGGAAATTTCATTACGATGTTACAAAATAATTATATAAAATAAAACAAGAAAGGATGAATATGATGAAAAAGAAATTAATGAAAATGACTAAGATATTTTTAGTTTTAACTTTAATATTTTCACAATTATCTTCAGTTACTAAAGTTTTAGCAGATGAGATAACTGGTAATGATACTGAAATTAAAGATGAAACTAAAGAACTAGTGGTTAATGGATATTTAAAAAATACACTTGATGATTCTGTAATAGATGAAACTGAAAATGATGGTGTATTTGAATATAATGTTACCGCTGGTAAATATAGACAGATATTAACTATATCTGGTGATAAAATAGATGATACTAAGAGTTATAGTGTCAAAGTAAATGATAATGATAGTGTTGTTATGACTGGTATGGAACTTAAGACTGCTACTATAGAGGGTAGTGAGATAGACTTAACTAATTCATATAATACTATTATAGAATACACTGATAAGGTTGTTATTACTGAGGTTAGCGAAGAGACTGAGGCTGAAGCTTTAACTTTAGAATATAAGGCTAAAATTACTTATGAAGTAGAAGGTAATAGTTTTGACGAGGCTTTGAATAATCTTTACGAGGAATATGTATTTGAAAAGGGTAACTTTATAGTTAATGCTAAAGAATTACCTTTATTACCTACAGTTCCTACTATGGAATACTTATATAGTTTATTAAATGAAAATAATGGTATTAAACTTGAAGTATTTGATAAAGATAATAATCTTGTTACATTAGAAGAAGAAACACCTGTAGAAGGAGAAACTTCTGACAAGGGAGAAACACCTGTAGAGGGAGAAACTTCTGACGAAGTTTCTCCAGTTAGTGAAACTCTTATTAAGAATGGATATACTTTAAAATTTACTAAAGGTTTAAGTGAAGTAAGTTATAAAGTATATGTAATGGGAGATATTACTGATGATAGTATTTTTAGTGTTGATGACATGATACCTACAATGGAAGGATACCTTAATGATGAAATGATTCCTACAATGGACTTATATCTTACTAGTCATGAGATTGAAGGAAAAGATGAATATGAGGAAGATCCATTTGGAACTATTACTTTTGAAGATATTATGACTATTAATGGATATTTAAATAATTCTGAAAACGAAAGAGAAAATACTGATTTAAGTCTAATATTTGGTAGCGATACTGATGAGTTATATGTTGGTGATACTTTCAAAGTTAGTCTAGTTGTTAATTCTACAGACTTAGAAGACTATATTAATGGTATTGATGGTCTAGTTACTTATAGTGATAATCTTAGATTAGTAGATGTACTATTTAATGAGAATTTAATTGGTACTTATAATGAAGATGGTAGATTTGTAGGAACAGGTACTGAACTTACAAATGGTACTACTGTTATAACATTTGAATTTATGGCTATTAATGATGGTGAAGGCATAGTTACTTTAAATGGTAGTGTGGCTAACGATATGATTATTAATGAATTTGAAGAAGTTAGCGTTAGTGTTAATATTACTAGAAAGAGTTCAATTAATAATTTATATTCACTAGATGCTAGCATTGGTACATTTGATACTGCATTTGATAAAGATGTTACTGTATATACTTTAACTGTTCCATATGATACTAAAGAAGTTATATTATCTGGTTCTTTAGAGGATACTTTATCAACAGTAGATGGCTTGTTTAAATATGAACTTTCTGAAGATAAGACTACTGCGATTATAACTGTAACTGCTGAAGATGGTAGTACTAAGGTTTATACTGTATATATAGTAAAAGAAAAACCTCCAGTAGTTCCTACACCAGTAGTATACTATTATTCTTCAAATAATTATTTGAAAACACTTGAGGCTAAAGGCTATGAAATTAAATTTGATAAAGATACTTTAGAGTATGAATTAAGTGTTAAGAATGATGTTAAATCTTTAGATATTACTGCTATTGCAGAAGACTCTAGATCTAGAGTAGAAATTACTGGTAATGAAAACTTTAAGACTGGTAAAAATACTGTTATTATTTCTGTTAAAGCAGAAAATGGTGATGTAAGAGAGTATAAATTAATCGTAAATAGAAAGAGTGATACTACTACTTTAACTGAAGAAGAAGAATCTGGTAGTACTGCTGAAAAAGTTGTTATTATAATACTTATAGTACTTGTAGTATTAGGACTTCTATATCTTATCTTTAAGAAAGATGATGATGATACTCCTACTGTTAAACCTGAAAATAAGAAAAATAATACTAAAAATAATAGTAAGAAATAAATAAAGAAAAAGAAAGAAATATCTTTCTTTTTTTTCTTTTTTTTGCTATAATGAAATAGATAATAGGGAGAGTGTCTATATGAATAGAAAGGGTCAGGCTTTAGTAGAATTTGTTTTGATATTACCAATATTTATATTGATATTGTTTGCTATTGTTGATTTTGGTACTATTTTAAGTAAAAAGAATGAACTAGAAAATGATAGTATGGATATTGTTTCACTTGTTAAGAATGGTACTACTATAGAGGATATTAATAAGAAATATACTGATTTAGATATAACTATGAAAGAGGATAATCAATATACTAATATAACTATTACTGAGAATGTTAAAGTTATAACGCCAGGACTTAATTTGATACTTGGTAATCCATATAAGATTACTGTAGAAAGGGTAATACCTAATGCTAACACTTAATAATAAGGGTCAAAGTTTAGTCCTATTCGTAGTTATTATGCCAATTATATTACTTATGTTTGTACTTGTATATGATATTGGTAATGCCATGTATGAAAAGAATAAACTTTCTAATGTTAGTTATATGGTAATAGATTATGCTCTTGATAATATGGATAAAGTTGATGAGAATGATTTAATTGATTTGATAGATAAAAATACTAATAATCTTAGTAGTGTATCTGTACTTATAGACAATGGTAAGGTTAATGTAACTCTTACTAAAACTATAAAGGGAACTTTTGGTAAGGTATTTAATTTTGATTTGATTGAGGCTAAAAGTGAATATACTGGTTATATGGATAATGGTAATAAAAGAATAGAGAAGGTAGGTTGATACTATGAATGGTAAAATAATAAGTGTATCTTCAGTAAAGGGTGGAGTTGGTAAGACAACAATACTTCTTAATCTAGCAGGTATTTATTGTGAACTTGGTAAAAGAGTATTAATTATTGATATGGATTTGTTTTCTGGTGGTATAGCGATATCTCTTGATATTAAGAATACTAAGGATATATTTATGTTAGTAGATAGTATGGCTAATAATAGATTTACAGAACTTAGTAAGTATGTTACTTCTTATAATTCTAATATTGATGTATTAGCGGCTCCTAGAGACCCTAGAGAGGCAATGAAAGTTGATAGTAGGTATATTCCTCTTATATTTGATGCCGCTAAAAAGGAATATGATGTAGTACTTGTGGATACTTCTCATGTACTTAATGATATTAATTTAACTATTCTTGATTATTCTTATATGTCTTTGTTTATTGTTACTAATGATTTAGTGGATTTAAAGAATATGAAGAGTCTACTTAGTGTCTTTATTGATACTGATAAGAAGAATTATTTAATTTGTTTAAATAGTTCTAGAGATACTGGTAAGGATTATATGAGTATGTATGATATTAGGGCTACGATAGATAGTAATATTGATTATACGATATCTAGTAGTTATTATATAAAGAATATTGATAAGTATGTTATGAGTGGTGAGATACTTACTTTGAATAAGAAGGTTAATACTTTTCATTCTAAAGATGTTGCTAATATGAGAAAGATGGCACTTGATTTGATTGATGATAGACATATTAAGGAGGGAAAGTAAAATGGCTAAGAAGACACTTACTGAGGCTTTTGATGTTAAGCCTAAAGAAACTCCTAAAAATGGTTTAAAAGATTATGATATATTTGGTGATAAGGGACTACTTGATAGTCTTAGAACGAAGATAGTTCAGAACTTGATTGAAGAGAATATTCCTGATGATGGTTTACTTGAGGATTATATTAATAATGAGATTGATAATACTTTAAGTGGATATGATTTGGGTACTTTAGAGAGAGGACATATATTTAATTTAATTCAGAATGAAATAATGGGATATGGTCCTATTACTCCTTTGTTACAAGATAATGCTATTACTGAGATAATGGTAAATGCTCCTAATGAAATATATGTAGAAATAGATGGTAAGATAGCTAAAGATGAAACAGTATCTTTTATTAATGATAAGCATATTATTAGAACTATTCAGAGGATAGTACAACCTCTTGGTAGAACTATTGATGCTGCTAATCCGATGGTTGATGCTAGACTTAGAGATGGTTCAAGACTTAATGCAGTTATTCCACCACTTAGTTTGAAAGGGCCTGTTCTTACGATAAGAAAGTTTAATAAGAAATTAGAGTCTATTGATGATTTATTAAGAGGGGGCTCTCTTACTGTTAATATGGCAAGATTTCTTGAGGCTGCTGTTCAGGCTAAACTTAATATTATTATATCTGGTGGTACTGGTACTGGTAAAACGACACTGCTTAATATATTATCTGGTTTTCTAGGAGAAGATGAGAGAATTATTACTATTGAGGATGCTGCAGAACTTAAACTTCATCAAAAACATGTTATTTCGTTGGAGACAAGACTTATTAATTATGAGGGTGAAGGTGAGGTTACTATTAGAGATTTGGTTAGAAACTCTCTTAGAATGAGACCGGATCGTATTATTGTCGGTGAAGTAAGGGGTAAAGAGGCTTTTGATATGATGCAGGCTATGAATACTGGTCATGAGGGTTCTCTTACTACATTACACGCTAATAATTCTATTGATACTATTAATAGACTTGAGACAATGATTTTAATGAATGAGATGGAAATACCAGTGTCTGCGGTTAGGGGATATATTGCTAATGCTATTGATTTAATTGTTCAAATAGATAGATTATCTGATGGTAAAAGAAAGATTACTTCTATTAGTGAAATTGATGGTATGAAAGATGGAGAGATTGTTCTTAAAGAGATATTTTCATTTAAGCAAGTTGGAGTGGCTAATGATGGAAGTGTAATGGGAGAGTTTGGGGTTTATAAGAGAAAACCTAGAGTTTATGATAAAATTACAAGAAAAGGTATAGATATTAAAGATATATTTAATTAAAGAAGAAAGGGATGATAATTATGGAAACGATGTTTATTATACAGGGTATTTTACTTGTTATGCTTTTGATAATTATCATTATTTTATTTAGAAATGTAATAGGAGATAAGAAGGCGGCGAGAATTAAGTATTATTCTTTGGAGCCTATTAAGAAAGAAGAATTATCTTTTAGTGATAAATTTGTCAGTGGATATATATCTTTTGTTGGTAAGTTTAGGAAATTTGTTAAGAAGAGTAATTATTTTACTATGAGAAGTAAGAAATATGAAAGATATATTAAGTATAAAGATAGAGATAGAATACAGACTGTTGATTTTATTACTAATAAGTTTATTATATCGATAGTATTTATTATTTTAACTATGATATCACAAATATTTACTACTAATTATTTCTCTTTATTTGGATATATTATTAATTATTTTATTGGATATTATTTGCTTGATATATTGTTATTTTTGAATTATAAGAGAAAGACTAGAAATATAGAAAATGATTTACTTAGAGCAATAATTATTATGAATAATTGTTTTAAGGCAGGTAAGAGTACACTTCAAGCATTACAAACTGCTAGCGAAGAACTTCCTTATCCTCTTGGAGATGAGTTTAAGAAGATGTATTTGGATATGAAATATGGATTATCTGTTGATACTGTTTTTGAAAGATTTGCTAGAAGGGTTAAACTACAGGAGGCTGTTTATGTTTCTTCATCGCTTACTGTTCTTAATAAGACTGGTGGTAATATAGTAGAGGTATTTTCCTCTATTGAGAGAACTTTATTTGATAAGAAGAAGTTAAAGGAAGAAATGAAGAATATTAGTTCTGCTCCTAAGATTGTAGTTATTATACTTAGTATTGTACCAGTACTATTTATAGGGGTTGTTTACTTACTTAATCCAACATACTTTAATCCTTTATTTAGTTCTACTCTTGGATATATTATTATTGCTATTATTGTGATTATGTTTATTATATATTTGGTAACTTTATTAAGAACACTAAAGGTGGATGAGTAATATGAAGAAGAAGAGAATGAGAAAGAAGAATGATAATTCTTTAAGAAATTTGTATAGTAAGAAAGTACTTAGTAGGATTGATGAAAAGATTAATTTACTTGGAGTATCTTCGAGAGTTAGTACTTTGACTTTTTTGAATATTAGGTTAATTACGATGATAGTTTTGGGAATAGTTGTATTTGTTTCTTTTGACTATGGTTATGTTTATATGCCATTTGTAATGATAATTTATTATATTTTATTTGAAAAGATATTTTTAGATAGAAGGATTAAGAAGAGAACGGAGAAACTTAATAGTGAAGCTATATATTTCTTTGAGGTTTTGACTTTGTCTCTTCAGACAGGGAGAAACTTGAATGAGGCTATATCTGTTACTATTAATAGTGTTGATGGGGAGTTGTCTTTGGAGTTTAAAGAGGCTTTAAGACAGACTAGATTTGGTAAGAGTTTGAATGAGAGTTTGAGTGATATTCAGAAGTTTATACCTTCGGATAGTATTAATAATATTATTTTATCTCTTACACAGTCTAATATGTATGGTAGTAGTATTATTGATACTATGCATAGTCAGATTGATTATTTGAGACAAAGAAGAATATTAGAGGTTAAGGCTAGGATTAGTAAGGTACCTATTAAGATAAGTGTTATATCAGTATTTTTCTTTATACCACTTATATTACTTATTATATTAGGACCGGTAATACTTGGTTATATTGGTTAATATATTTAAATATATCTTGACTGAAAGAGAAAATAATAGTATTATATAGAAAGAAAATTATGAGGAGGAATATTTATGTCAGGACATAGTAAATGGTCTACGATTAAGAGAAAAAAAGGGGCAATTGATAGTGAAAGAAGTAAGGTTTTTCAGAAACTTGCTAAAGAACTTTATGTAGCAGCGAAGAGTGGTGATCCTAATCCTGAAAATAATCCTGGACTAAGAATGGTTATAGAGAAGGCTAAAGGAGAGAATATGCCTAAGGCTAATATTGAGTCTGCGATTAATAAGGCTAAGAATGCTGGTAATGGTGAGAATTATGAATCTGTTAGATATGAGGGATATGGTCCTTCTGGTGTAGCTATTATGATTGATTGTCTTACTGATAATAAGAATAGAACTGCTGGATTTGTAAGAAGTACTTTAACTAAAAGAGGGGGTAATTTAGGTACTGATGGTTCTGTTAGTTATTTATTTGAAAGAAAAGGTGTTTTAGTACTTGAGAAGGTATATGATGAAGATAAACTTATGGAAGATATTCTTTCTTTAGATATACTTGATTTTATTACTGAAGATGATAGTTATGTTATTTATACTGATTCTAATAGTTTTATAGAGGTTAAAGATGCTTTAACTAATATGGGTTATGATAAGTTTATTGTTAGTGAAGTTACTTTTGTACCGAATAATTATATGGAACTTGATGAAGAGAGTACTGAGAAAGTTATTAATTTGATTGATGCTTTGAATGATTTGGATGATGTTCAAAATGTATATCATAATTTAGATATTTAATTTATTTATTATTAACACTCTAAGCCTAAGGTCTTAGAGTGTTATTTTGAGCCTGTAGTCTCAAAATAATATATCTACATATCTATTATATATAAGCCAAATATATATACTTTGATATTACTTGATATTAAAATAAAGTGAAGATAATTTTATTAAAATTATTGATAATAAAATTAAAATATGGTAATATAATAGTAGGTTAATAGATAGAGGTGATAAGAAATGAAATTTAGTAAAATGATTTTTGTTTTGACAATTGCCGCTAGTGCTATATTTATTTGTATGATGGGTAGTTCATATGCTTATTATACTGCTACTTCTACTAATATAAATATTAATACTGGTACTATTGATAATGGTGTTTCAGTAGTATTTGCAGATAATAATTATGTTAATATTAAGTCTGGTGTTCCTTTAGATGATGAACAAGTTATGGAATATGCTAAGGCTAATATGTTTTCAATAATGCCTGATGCTACAATTTTAGATGGTTATGATGCTTATGTTAATATTTCATTAATTAATGTTAAGATAGATGATGCTTTAAAAGTAAGTGATTTTAGATATAGTCTTATTTGTAATGATGCAAATAATCATCAGTATACTGTTGGTAGTGGGGATGGTACTTCGATTACTACTGGTACTAATCTTATACTTGGAAATATGAATACTGTTGATGGAACATTTAATATTAATACTAATTATCAATGTTATTTTAGAGTATGGATTGCTAATAAGGCTGATACTAGTCAGAATGAACTTATGGAAAAGAAGTTTTCAGCATTATTAAAAGTAAATACTATTATGAGAAAGCAGTGATTTTATGGATAAGAAGAAAAAGATTGGATTATATATAGTATTTGTTTTATTACTTTGTATAGTAGTAGGGGCCGCTAGTTACGCTTATATTGTTGCTAGAACTAGTGAAGAAAATGTAAATAATGATTCTGGTAAGGTAGATGTTGATTATACTATAACAGAGAATATTACTGGTATTCAGTTAATGCCATCAGAAGATAAATCTGGAGGACTTCATTCAGTAGCGACTGCTAAAATAAATAGTGGTAGTGTACCTTCAGCATTTAATATTTATATTACACCTACTAGTATTACAGGACTTAATATTGCTGCTTTGAAATGGGAAGTTGTTGGTACTTATAATGGTACTACTGTATATAGTAAAAATGGTAATTTTAGTACAGCAGTTAAAGATACTCCTATTACAATAGTAGATAAATATGAACTTAAGAGTACAAATACAACATTTGATATTTATATATGGCTAGATGCTAGTTTAATTAATACAGCACTTAATGATAATAGATTTACTGCTAAAATAAGCGCTGATACAGTACCAATTACTGGTAGTTATTAGGAGGTTATTATGAAAAATATATATGTTAACTCTATGTTAATAGGGGGGGGGCTTGCTAGTCTATTAACCCTTATAAATAAAGACTTTACAAGTAATTTATTAAATAATATAAAGACTATAAAGAGAACTAATAGAAATATTAGTCTTTCTTTATAGTCTTTTTTGTGTTGTAGAAAAGAGGTATTATAATGAATAAGAAATTATTATATAGTTTATTAATAGTATTATTAATAATAATAGTATCAGTAAGTATTACTTATGCTTGGTTATCTTGGTCTGGTATAGTTAATATATCAGGTACTAGTGAATGTTTTGATGTTAATTATGTTAAAGGACAAGATATAGGTAGTGATAGTAATCCTGCTAATTTTAGTTTAGCAAGTACTTATACTGAAGGTTTATCTTCAGTAATTAAAGTTAATTTAAAAGATACTTGTACTATTAGTAATGGTACTGGGACATTATATTTAAATACTGATAGTACTACAAGTAATATATTACTTACTAGTAATGTATTAAAGTATCAAGTATTAGAAGGTACTAATGAAGTAGCAAGTGGTATAGTAAGTAGTACAGGTAATTTACCTATATATAATAATATAGAAATAAATAATGAAGTAAAACAGTTAACAGTATATATATGGATAGATGGTAGTTTAGTAAATAATGATAATTCTAATGATATATTATCTAGTGTATATAAAGGAAATATAAGTATGAGTATAGAAAGTGGTGATAAGTAATGAAAGATAACAAAAATAATAAAGCAAAGATATATATGATATTTAGTTTAATAGTATTAGTAATAGCAGTAATAGTAAGTGGTACATATGCTTATTATGTATGGACTACTTCTGATAGTGATACTACAAAAATAGTTGCGGGTATAGGAGCAGCCACAGTTACATTTGATGGAGGAAGTGATATAAGTGCTAATCTAAGACCAGTATCAGATAAAAGTAAAGGTATAATAAAGAATATAAGTGTAAAGGGAGATACTGAAGGACTAGTATTTAATATGTACTTAGATATAACTAGTATAGATACTGGATTAAAAGATGAGAGTTTTAGATATGAATTATATAAAGGAACTACTAAAGTAAAAGAAGGTAACTTTAGTGATAGTTATCTAACTAGTAATACAGTTACTTGTACTAAAAATAATACTAATCATATAGTATTATTAACTAATGAAAGTATATCTACATCAAAAACATCATATACATTATATATATGGATAGATGGTGCTAATTATACTAATCCAAATACTATGATGAATAAAACATTTAGTTTTAAATTACATGCTGATGGAGAAGGGGCAGTAATGAAAGGCTATACAGCAGCAGATTATATTACTGATTTATACACTGAAACAGCAAAAAAAACTGTTACAAATAATAGTATTACTTATAATACAGCACCTTCAGTATCACTTATGAATGATAGATTAGGTGGTACAATTCCAATGAAAGAGGTAAAGGCTTGGCAAACCTCTAATAACCCAACAAATAATCCATTTACTTCAGAAGAAGAATGTTTAAACTTTGTTGATACTGTTTATAGAAATAATATAAATAATATTACTTGCAGTAGTGATTGGGAAAATAATGGCTTTGAAAGTGAAACTGCTTGTAATGAAGCAAAAACAGAAGAAAAAATAAAAGAAAATGTTAAAAACTTTCAACAAAAAATGTGTTTAAATAGTGCTGGTGAGTTTCCAGACGATACTGCAGGTGGTAATATAAGATATTATGGAGCAAGTCCAGATAATTATATTTATTTTAATTGTGAGACATACCCAGATACTAATTGTGAACTATGGAGAATAATAGGAGTATTTGACGGTAAATTAAAACTAATAAGAGGTAGTCAAATAGGAGCATATTCATGGGACAACAAAAATACTACAACAGGAGCAGAAACTAATTGGGGTAAAAACGATTGGACTACAGCAAGATTAATGAAACTACTTAATCCGAGTGATTATTATAAAGTAGACACTAATGATAATGGCTTGGGTCAAAGTTTATATTACAATAGTGCATCAGGTAAATGTTATGGCGGTCAAAATAATGCTACAGTAGATTGTGACTTCATTAGTACAGGAATAAAAAATGAAATCACAAGAAATATGATCGCGGAGACAACATACTATTTAGGCGGATGGAATAGCAGTTCAATATATCCAAACTTGGCATATGAAAAAGAAAGAGGAACAGTAGTATATTCAGGAAATAAAACATCATGGGTTGGTAAGATAGCGTTAGCATATCTAAGCGACTATGGCTATGCAGTAGACTTAAATCAATGCAAGCAGACGCTAAATAATTATAACAGTAGTACTTGTGCTTCAAATAACTGGTTGAAAACAGTTATAACAAACAACGGAAGTAATTATGGATGGTTATTAGCCCCTATATCCGACGGCTCGAGCGATGCGTGGCGTGTGTTTTTGACGGGCGACCTGCGTAGTGGCAACGATGCCTATAGCAACTTTGGGGTTGCGCCAGTCCTTTATCTAAACTCTGATATTAGTATAGAAAAAGGTGATGGTTCTTCAAGTAATCCATATCGTTTATCTGTATAACATCTAAGTATATAGATATGGCTTATATATGATAGATTATTCTTAGACTAAGAATTAGGCTAAGAATAACACTAATAAGACTTAGAATAAGGCTTATAGTGAATAAAATATAAAGAAAATAAGTAAACATATAGTTTATTTACTTTCTTTTTTTCTTTTTATGTAGTACAATTATTATGGTGATAGTATGAATAATACAAATGTTATTGTAAGTGTTAATACTATGAATGATATTAGTAATATTAATAATAATACTAAATATATTAATCTATCTATAGATTCTTTTAATAGTGATGTTATTAATTATTTTTTAGAATATGGAAAAGAATATTCTTATACTGATACTATTAATAATAAGAATGGATTTATATATGCTACTTATAGTATGTTTAAGAATAGTGAGAATATTATTAATGGTATTATTAATAATATACCTAGTAATTTATCTAATATAGAGAAGGTTAGATATTTATATATAGCATTAGGTAAAATACTTAGTGCAGATATTAATACTATGGATAATAAGAATGAAAAGATATCTTTTAGTAGTGTTAGTATTATTAATAATATTTGGGGTTCTATTACTAGTGGTAAGACTACTAGTGCTTGTATATCTAAATTACTTATGTATTTATGTTCTAGAATAGGTATTAAGTCAGAACTTATTAATAGTGATATTAATGGTAATATAGGTAATAAGATATATGTTGATGATAGTTTTTTAATTGTAGATTTATATAATGATTTATATAATATACAAGGTGGTTTTAGTACTAAGTATTTTGATAAGTATAATGATAACAAGGATATTGATAGAAAGATATTTTATATAAAGAATAGTTATACTAATGAAATTATTGATAATGAACTTAGAGGTCTTGATTATACTAAAGATAATATGCTTAATGATATACTTGGAGTACTTGAGAGAAGTACTAATATTAGTAATGTTGGCGTTATAGAATTATCAAAGATATGTAAAGATATTTTTGATAAATATACTCCTAATTATGATATAAGAATTAATAATTTATTTTTACTTGATAGTGATGAGAATAAGGAACATTTTATTGTTATTAGTTATGATAATAGTTTTTATAGTTATAATTATAATAAGGGATGTTTTGTTAAAATGAGTTATGATGTTATTGCTAAGAATATTAAAGATAATAAGATTGGTATATATGAAGGAGAGAACTTCTATTGTAAGGAAAGTAGGTTAATGTTATGATTTTAGTTATTATATTTTTATTATGTGTACTTGTTATTACTTCACTACTTGAATCTTCTTATTCTTCTCTTAATATTATTAGAATTAAGAAACTTATGGAAAATAAGAATAAGAAGGCTAAGATGGTATATAAGTTATATTCTAAGTATTCAGAGGCTATTACTTCGATACTTGTTGTTAACTGCGTATGTAGTGTTATGGTAAGTTCTCTTACTACTTATTATTTTTCTAATGTATATGGTGATGGCTCTGTTACACTAGTTACAATTATACTTACTTTGATTATTTTAATATTTACAGAGATAACTCCTAAAATATTGGGAAGAGAATATTCGGAAGTAGTGGCTATGAGACTAGCTCCGGTGTTAAAGGTGATGGTAACTATTCTTATGCCTATTAATAAGTTAATTGCTAAGTTAGAGAGTAAGGTTAAGAATAATCATAGAGTGACCGCTACTAAAGACGAACTTGTTGAGATAGTTAAAACTATTAAAGATGAGGGTGTTATTGAAGAAAAAGAAAGTGCTTTTATTCAAAAGGCTGTTATACTAAAGAAATTAAAAGTACAGAATATTATGATTAGTAAGGAGAATGTTTCTTATTTATATGATACTGATTCTTCTTTAAAGGTAAGGAAATGTATTTTTAGAGATCATCATGATAGAATACCTATAATTACTAAAGATAATAAGATTGTTGGTATATTATATGAAGTTGATTTACTTGATGAAATACTTAATAATGGGACTATTAGTATTAAGAGAAATGTTAAGGAACCTGTTACTGTAAGTAAGAATACTAATTTAGCAGCATGTCTTGAAGTATTACATGGTGCTAGAGCACATATGGCTCTTGTTACTGATAGAGAAAATAATTTTCTTGGTATTGTTACTATGGAAGATATTATTAATGAACTTATGAAGTCATAGACTTCTTTTTCTTTTTATGTTATGATATATATGTGATGTTTATGATAGTGAAAATTGATAAGTTATCTCATGATTTTAGAGGTATAAGTAGAATTAATGATAAGGTATTATTTATTCCTTCAGTATTACCTGAAGAGGTTGTTGATGTTAGAATTACTATGAATAAGAAGAATTATTCTGTAGGTAAGGCTATGAATATTATTGCTGAAAGTAGTGATAGAAGAAAGAGTATATGCCCTTATTTTGATACTTGTGGTGGATGTAGTACGGGGTATATTAAATATGATAAGACTTTGGAATATAAGAGAGAATCTGTAATAGATATTATGAAGAGATATGCTGGATATGATGTTAATCTAGAGATTATTTCTAATCATAAGGAATATGGGTACCGCAACAAGATTGGGTTGAAGGTATTTAATGGTAAGGTTTCATTAACTGAAGAAGAGAGTAATAATCTTGTTAATATTGATAAGTGTTATTTAGTTAATGATAATATTAATAGGGTTATTGATAGTCTTAATAAACTTGATTTAAATGGAATAAATGATGTTGTTATTAAGGGTACTAATGAGATTATGATTATATTAAATGGTGATACTGATAAGAATATGATTATAAATAATCTTAAAGGTATGGTTAAAAGTATAGTACTTAATGATGAGGTTATATATGGTAGTGATTATATTACTATTAATGTAGATAAATATGAGTATGCAGTATATCCTAAATCTTTCTTTCAAGTTAATACTGATATGATTAGTAAGTTATATGATAAGGTTAAAGAATCTGCGGGTAAAGGTGAAAGCCTACTTGACTTATATTGTGGTGCTGGTACTATTGGTATATATTTAGCGGATAATTTTAATAGAGTAAGGGGTATTGAGATTAATAGTGATGCAGTAGAAGGAGCTAATTTAAATAAAAAGATTAATGATATAGGTAATATTAGTTTTGAATGTAAAAGGGCTAGTGATATTAATAGTATTAATGAAGAAGTAGTTGTTGTTGACCCTCCGAGAGGTGGACTTGATAAGACTACTACTGAGTTACTTTGTAATAGTGATGTTAAGAGAATTGTTTATGTATCTTGTAATCCTATTACTTTGGCTAGAGATATTAATGCGTTAAAGAGTAAGTATGAACTTAAGAATATTACTTTATTTGATATGTTTCCTAATACGAAACATGTGGAGAGTGTGTGCTTGTTAGAGAAAAAATAAAATATGATAAAATGAATTAGATAAAAGTTTAGTATGTTCCAAAATGGAACATACTGCTGATGCTGGTAAGAAGTATCAAGATGTGTGTTAGAAAAAAGAAAAGATAAAATATGAAAAAATGATTAATTTTAGATCACAAATTGTGATCTCATGTGTAAGTAGTGAATGATAGTTTAATGTATAATAGTGATTTATTGGAATGGAGAAATGAATATGAAAAAGACAATGCTGGCTATTTTAATGTGTGTAGTTATGGTGTTCGGAGTAACTGGATGTGGTAAATCTGATATTGAAGAGGCTAAGAAAGATTTACAGGAAAGTCAAGAAAAGAATGGCTTTGTAGAAAAGGAAACTGTTGATGTTTTGGTGGCAAAGTTTAATACTGAAGTAGTAGATAATAGTTCATTAAATCCTGCATCAACTGATTATTTAACTGAAAGTAATAATCAGTATTGGTATGGATTAATTGAGGGTATTTATTTAGTAGTGGTTCCAGAAGAACATACTGGAGATAAGTCTACTGAAATTGTAAATTATACGCTTTTGTATGTAAATAAAACTGGTGAGCATGAAGATAATGCAACTTCGTATATTAAATATTTAATTAGAGCAAATAATAATCAAATTACTGATTCGGAAATTGATACTTTGCTAGAAGATGTAAAAACAAAACCTAACTCTGGTAAACTAGCAAATAATGGAAAAGGTATTTCAATTGGTTATACAGAAAATGAAGAAGTATATCAATATCAAGTTTTAAGATTATATAAGTAATTGTAAATTATAATGTAGTTTAAATAGTATTTTGAGGAAAATGCATTAGATAGAGTTTCAGCATATTTCAAGAAGAAATCCACTGCTGATGAATGATGATTATAGAGGTGAAATCAATGGTAATAGAAAGAAAAAATTATATGGTTGAGTATGATGAAGATAATAGTTATATAGAAGAAGTGTGTGAATATTTAGATAAAAGAATAGATGAAATATTAAAATTTTTTGAACTTAAAAGTTTAAAAAATAAAAGAAAAATAATTATATGGAATGATTTAGAATTATATAAAAAACATATTGAACAATATTATAAATATTATGATTATATGTGTGCTGATACTAATGATGGAAATATTAATATATTGTCGTTAGAGGCTTCTCATAAAACTAATGAACATAGTACAATGAAATTAGATGAATTAAAAAGAAATATAATTCATGAGTTTGTACATATATGTCAGCAAGATTCCGAAATAGAACATATAGATAATGATGTAGTATGGTTTTGGGAGGCACTGGCTACGAATTTAGGTAATTATGAGGACTTTTGTAGAATTGATATTGATGCTTCGAATGAAGAAATCAATGACTTCAATTCTTTAGTTAATAACTATTTTGTTGCTTTTACAATAGGAAATTATATGTTAGAAAACTATTCTCATAGTCAAATACTGGAATATATTAGATACCCAAGAATTCTTTTAAAAGATTCTTATAAGATATTAAATGAAGTTAGAGATTGGAATAAAAAGAATGTGGTAAGTGTTAATCACAGATAAGATATAAAATAGTAAAGTGTTGTGTGAATAATAATTTTATGAAAGTTTTAGGAGGCTAACTAATGAATGTATTAAATATAGTATTTGGTAGATCTTGTTATTCTACTATGAAAAAGAGTAAACTTAATAGTGAGAGTATTTTAATGTTTAATGTTAAATTTAATGTTGGTGATTTATCTAATGTTGTAAATCATAAAATTAAGATACCTGAAGAGTTATATTTTGAAGAAAGTGATGTTAATTTTGAAAATGAATATAACACAATTATTGATAATATAATAAAGAAGAATAAAATAAGAGTTTGGTTAGGTAGAAAAGATATTTATTCAAGTTTAATTATGTTATATGTTTGTAGTATTATAAAAAAATATAATTATGAACTATATGTTCTTTATAGTGAAGAATACAATAGAGATTATTTATCTCCTAGTGTAATGAAGGAGGAAGAGTTAGAAGAACTATCTAAACTAGAGCATAAGTTAACAGAAACAGAGATAGATAACAATGTTAAAATTTGGAATGATTTAGTTAGTGAAAACTCTGATTTTAGAATAATTAGTGATGGCTATGTAAAATCTGTTTCAATTGATTTTTATGATAATTATATATTAGAAAATTTGAAATCAATAGGCAAAGTTAAAATGAACAAACTAGTAGAAAAATTAATGAAAGATATATATTTGAGTGATAATATGTGGGTTTATTTGATAGATAGATTAATTGAAAATAAAAAAATTAAAATTACATTAGATAATAATATTAGATATTTTGAAAATCTTATAGAAATAAATGATAAATGAAATGGAGTGGTGATTTATGAATGAGTTAAGAGAAAGAATTGTTAATTATATACCTTATGACGAGCAAGAAGAAAGTGATAAGGAATATATTTTGGAGTTTATGGATACTTTTGATGATGTTTTAACTAGGAAGAATATATTCGGTCATTTTTGTAGTTCGGCTTTTGTTATTAATAAGGATAGAAGTAAAGTACTTATGATATATCATAATATTTATAATTCTTGGGCTTGGCCGGGAGGTCATGCTGATGGTGAAAGTGATTTACTTGGAGTGGCTATGAGAGAGGTTATGGAAGAGACTGGTATTAAGAACTTAAAACCTTTATCTAAAGACTTCTATGCTATAGATGTATTACCTGTTAAAAGTCATATTAAGAGAGGTAAATTTGTTTCTAGTCATATTCATTTAAATGCTACTTATATTTTTGAGGCTGATGAAAATGAAAAGTTATTAATTAAAGAAGACGAGAATAGCGGAGTTAGTTGGATAGATATTGATAAGATGGTTAGTTCTTCAAGTGAAGATCATATGAAAAAGGTATATGCTAAACTTGTTGATAAGTTAAAAGAGGGTGATTATAATTAAAGGTAAGAAAATTAGATGGATAATACTTGGAGTGTGTTTAATATTATTTACTACTATTATGATATTTGTTATTACTAAGAATAAATTATATATAGATGATATTGGATATAATATTATTTCTAAATTAAGAAGTAATAATATGGATAAGATAGTTAAATTTATTACTAATATAGGTGGTACTATTGTTATTGGTGTTGTTACTATTATATCTTTATTTATATTTAGAAATAAGAAGATTAATATTTGTATTGTTTTAAATTTACTTGGTATTGTAGTACTTAATAATGTAATAATTAAAAATATTATTGGTAGAGATAGACCTAATGGTATTAATATTATTACTGAGGCTGGTAAGAGTTTTCCTTCAGGACATAGTGCTGTTAGTATGGTAGTATATGGTTATTTGATATATTTAACTTATAATTATGTTAAGAATAAAAAGATAAAGTATTTACTAATTAGTATATTATCAATACTTATTCTAGTAGTTGGTTTAACTAGAATATATCTAGGAGTTCATTATACTTCTGATGTACTAGGAGGTTATCTTCTTGGTATTGTTTATTTACTACTATTTACTTATATTAGTGATAAATATATAAAAGAAAAATAAATATAGTTAGAATATGATATCTATATTTATTTTTTTATTTTGTTTTAATTTTGATAGATTACTATCCATTTCTTTTTTTATTTTTTCATTATACTTAGGATGTTTTTCAATAGTTAGAGTTAGTTCTTTTATCTTAGATATGATACTTGTATCTAATTCTTTTAGGTATTTATCTACATAGATATATAATAATAAGATAGAGGCTTCGATAATGTTATTATTACCCGCTAGTATAAGATAGTTAATAGCTTTATTTATATCTTTTACTAAGACAATATCTCCAGTTAAATAGAAGTATTTGGCTAGGTTATAGTAGGCATAGTAGTAAATATTATCTATTGGTACTTGGATAGCTTTATTATATAGAGTGAAAGCTTTATTTAAATCTATATCTACATATATTCCTTTACGATAGTATTCTCCAAGTGTATTTAGAGCATATGATTCTCCAAGTAGAGAGGCTTTTTCAAAGCAGATGAAGGCTTTTTGATAATCTTTATTTTTTTCATATATTTTACCAAGATTATTATAAGCATAAACATAGTTATGTGAAGATGCTTCTTTATATAGTGATATAGCTTTATTTATATCTTTTTTTACATATAATCCTTCTTTATACATATTTCCTAATAGATTAACTGAGGCTATATTACCTAGGGATACTGACTTATTTAGATATTCATAGGCTAGTTTTAAATCTTTCTTGGTACCATTTCCAATATTTTTATTTATTAACATTTTAGCTAGCATATAATAACTACTTGGATGATCTTTTAAAGAAGCTCTACTGAAGTATTTATAACTTATATCATATCTTGGATAGCCCTTGATATAACCTTTGTATTCTTCTCTTCCTAATTCATATAGAGCATAGGGATTATTGTTTTGGGCTAGGGTATTTAATGAGTAATTATAATTTATACCTTCACTTAGTTTTAGATTTAGATATTCTTCGAGTTCATGAGGGGATACTAGAGTGTTACTTAGAAGATTTTCTATTATTTCTTTTTTGATATTATCTTCATAGATAGGTTGTTTTTTATCTAATATGATAAAGAATAATATTTCAGTAAGGGCAATGCATAGATTGTTATTATTTATTAGTTCTAATAGATTACTTGATAGTTCTTTAGATACTTCTTTATCATTTTTACTAATATTATATAATTTTATAGTTACTGTTTTTAATAAGGTATTATTATTTATTAAATCTATCTTTTCTTTTTTAGTTAGATTTGAATAGATATTACCAGTTATTATAGTTAATAAATTTATTATAATATCTAATAATATATAGTTATCTTTTGAATAGTTCTTTTTATATATTATATACTGCTGCTTATAATCATTATTTATACTTCTTATACCAATACAATAGTTATTTATTGTAGTATCATTTATATTGGTAGTATTAAATAGAGTACTAAATACTTCTGTTTGAAGAGCACTTGTTTTATTGATAGTATTTTCTTTTATTATTCTGGTAAAGTTACCTAATGATAGATGATTATCATTATTATTTAATTTTATATATTTTTTCATAGTTACCTCACATTCATTATAACATAGATGTGGATTTTAGTAAATTTATTTATATTTAGTGTGGATTTATGATACTTATATTATTTCTTTGTTAATAATATAATGGTATTAGGAAGGTGATATTATGAAGAAGTTTATGAAGAGTTATAAGTCTAGTATTATACTAATAATGGCTGTTATTATTGGTACGATTATTGGACTTATATTTAATGAGAAGGCTAGTGTACTTAGTCCTTTGGGGGATATATTTATTAATATGCTTTTGGTAGTGGTGGTACCACTTATATTTCTTTCAATAACGGTATCTATATCTAAGATTAAGAGTCCTAAGAGACTTGGTAAAATTATGATTACAACGATTGTTACTTTTATTGTTACTTCATTAGTGGCTGTAGTAGTAGGATTTGTTTCTACTTATAAGATTAATTTAGTTGATACTGATAAGGTTAATGATATTAAGAGTGTTTTAGTAGATGATACTGAAGTAGAAGAACTTAATATATTAGAAAGAACAGCAAAGACTCTTACTGTTAGTAAGTTTGGTGATTTACTTAATACAGATAATTTGATTGCTCTTTTGGTATTTTCTATTATATTTGGAGTAGCAATTAATATGGCTGGTAATAAGGGTGATAAGACTAGAGAAGTACTAGAATCTTTTAATGAAGTTATTATGAAGGTAGTTAATATTATTATGTACTATGCTCCAATTGGATTTATGTGTTGTACGGCTTCTTTAGTTGGTACATTTGGTAGTGCAATAGCGGTTGGCTATATTAAGACTTTTGTTATTTATACAATAGTATGTTTATTATTTTACTTTGTTATGTATACAATATATGCTTTTATAGCGGGTAGATTAGAAGGTGTTAAGAGATTTTGGAAGAATGCTATACCTGCGAGTTTGACTTCAATTGCTACTTGTTCTTCGGCAGCCTCTATTCCTGTTAATAGTGAATGTGCTAAAAAGATAGGGGTACCTGATGATATAGCGGAGACTGTAATACCTCTTGGTACTAGTTTTCATAAGGATGGTTCTATTATTGGTAGTGTATTTAAGATTATGTTTTTAGTGTGTTTATTTGGTACTAATATTAGTGGTTTTGATGGCATATTTAAAATACTACTTATTGCTCTAGTTGCTACTTTACTTGTAACTGCTGTCCCTATAGGAGGTGGTACTATATCGGAGATGATGATTCTTACTATGATGGGATATGGTACTGGTGCTCTTCCGATACTTACGATTATTGCTACGATAATAGATGCTCCGGCCACTATGCTTAATGTAGTTGGTGATTTATCTAATTCAATGGTTGTTGCTAGAGTAGTAGATGGTAAGAACTGGATGAAGAAAAAATAGCTTAAAACAGACTTCAAGCAGTTCACAATAAAAGAAGTGTTAGATAAAAATCTAATGCTTTTTGTGTTGTAAAAAATAATTATATGTGATAGAATGTACTATATGTAAGGTATTACAATAAAAAGAGGAATTATTATGAAAAAGAATAGATTGTATATAACAATAGGAATAATAGTTTTAGTATTATTGGTAGGTAGTAGTTTTGCTTATTATATATGGAAGAGTAGTTCTAATGCTTTAGTTAATCTAAATATTTGTACACCCACAGTTACCTTTGCAGGTGGATCTACGATAAATGGTGTAGATATGATACCAGTATTAACTAAAGAAGAAGGAACTATAAAAGATATTGAAGTAAAAAAGAATAGTAGTTGTAATAGAGATGTAACTATGAATCTATATTTAGAGTTAACTACTTTTCCTACAGAACTAGCAGAATCTTCTTTTGTCTATGAATTATATAAAAATAATGAAACTGATCCGGTAGTAAAAGGAAATTTTTCTAATAGTAAAGAAGGAGATACTATAACACTACTTTCTAATCAAGTATTAAATAGTAGTAAAGATACTTACACTATATATATTTATATAGATGGTAATCAAGATAATCCAAGTATCATGGCAAGCAAAAACTTCTTATTTAAATTATGGGGTTCAGGAGAAGGAGCAATATATAAAGAGAACGTAATAACTACTCCAGATAGTGCTACAGCAAGTACATCAAAGTTCTTTAATACTGAAGTAATGAGAGAAGAAATACAATCACTTACTATTGCCGAAGATAACACAGTACCAGATACTCCAGGAGTAATATCAAAAGATATATCTTCAAATCAAGATGGAACAGTAATGCTATGGTATACACCAAAAGAAGTAACTTCAAGCGATGGAAGTACAAAAATAATGTATGATATGTGGATAGGTGGAGAAAACGGTGTATTACAAACAGGAACTAATGCTTCAGGTATGTTTGCTTATTTAACTAACGTAGAAAAACTAGATTTATCAAAACTAGATACTTCATACATAACCAATATGTCTAGGATGTTCTATAAAAGCACAGGCCTTAAAACAATAGATTTATCTAACTTTAATACCAGTAATGTTACCAGTATGAATGGTATGTTTTGGGAATGTACTAATTTAACAAGTTTAGATGTATCAAGTTTTAATACAAGCAAAGTAACTGATATGAATAACATGTTCGCAGAATGTTCTAACATAACAGAATTAGACTTATCTAATTTTGATACATCAAATGTAACATCGATGGGTAATCCAGGTGATTGGAGCTATGGCGGAATGTTTAGAAATTGCAAGTCATTAAAGAAATTAAATGTAAGTTCATTTAATACTTCGAAAGTAAAACAAATGGGGAATATGTTTGAAGGATGCTCCAGTCTAACCACTTTAGACTTATCTAATTTTGACACATCAAATGTAACAGTAATGGCAGGTATGTTTGCTAAGTGTAGTTCGCTAAAATATTTAAATATATCAAGTTTTGATACAAGTAAAGTAACTAATATGGCAAATATGTTTCTAAATTGTTCTAGTCTAACAAGTTTGGATTTATCAGCTTTCAATACTTCCAATGTTACAAATATGGGCTATATGTTTGGCGATTGTACTAATTTATCTAATTTAAATATAAACTCATTTAACACTTCAAAAGTAACAAATATAGGAAGTATGTTTTCTGGCTGTACTTCGTTAAAGGAACTGAATTTATCCAACTTCGATACAAGTAAAGTAACAAGTATGGCACAAATGTTTCGAAATTGCTCTTCACTAACTAATTTAGATTTGTCTAATTTTAATACTTCAAATGCAAGTAGTATGCATAGTTTGTTTTATGGCTGTTCTAGTTTGACAAGTTTAGATCTGAGTTCTTTTAACACAAGTAGTGTAACCATTATGGCTAGTATGTTTCAAGGATGCACATCACTAATAAATGTTAATTTATCAAGTTTTGATACAAGTAAAGTAACTAATATGACACATATGTTTTACCATTGCGAGTCATTAATTAATTTAGATTTATCCAAATTTAACACAAGCAGTGTAACTAATATGTCAAGTATGTTTTTTTCTGATAAATCTTTAAAAATGATATATGTATCTGATTTATGGAATACTAGTAAAGTAACTAATTCTTGGAGTATGTTTTATAATTGTATTTCATTAGTGGGTGCAGTACCATTTGGTGGTAGTAAAACAGATGTAACTATGGCTAACTATACTACAGGATATTTAACATATAAGAATAATAACTAGGTATATAGATATGGCTTATATATGATAGGTATGTAGATACATTGTTATTAGACTATAGGCTAATAACAACACTTTAATACCTTAGGATTAAAGTGAATATAATAATTAAAATAAGAACTGATATTAACTTATCAGTTCTTATTGACTTTAATAGTATTAAATAATATAATGTAGTCATATTAAGGCTCAAACTCGTAAGAGATATTTTAGTTTGTTATTATTAGATTTTATTAAGAGCAAAATCTTTATGAAAGGAGAAGGTACTAGTAAAGTAACAACACATTACGCTTTACTTTATATAGAAGGAAGGTGTGAGGTAAAGTGAACTTAAAAGGTTTACCTAGTGAGGAAAGACCTAGAGAAAGATTTATTAAATATGGTAGAGAGAATATATCTAATGAAGAACTTATTGAAATAATACTTAAGTCTGGTACTAGAAAGTATGGTTTAAAAGAAATATCTCATAATATACTTAGTTCAGTTAATAATATTAATGAACTTAAAAATATGGAAGTTAATACTTTATCTAAGATAAATGGAGTAGGTAATATTAAAGCAATAGAGTTAATGGCGGCGATTGAACTAGGAAGAAGAGTTTATTTAGAAGATAATTATAAAGAATTAGTATATTTAACTAATCCTGAATCTATTATTAATTATTTTCATAATTTATTTGATGGTATTAAACAAGAACTCTTTTATGTTGTTTATTTAGATAATCAAAAGAAATATATAGATAAGAAATTATTATTTAAAGGTACTGTTAATTATTCTTTAGTACATCCTAGAGAGATATTTAAAGAGGCTTATTTAATGTCTGCGAGTTATATTATATGTATTCATAATCATCCTTCAGGTAATAGTAGTCCTTCGGGTAATGATATTGAACTTACTAAAAGAATTAAAGATATTGGTATTTTACATGGTATTAGTTTAATCGACCATATTATTATTGGTAAGGGTAATTATTATAGTTTTTATCAAGATAATAATTTATAATACTTTTAATTTAATTAAAAATATTATATAATAAGATACGATGGGAATGTGATATAAATGTTTATGAAAAATAAAAGAAGTATACCTAAAAAATATATTGTTATTGGTATTATTGTTTTAATTATTATTATTTTTGTTATATTTTCTTTTACTCTTAAGGAAGATAGAAAACTTAATAAGGTTGAATCTTTTATTAGAGATGCTTTAGTGTATACTGAGAAGATTGTATCATATCCGGTTAGATTTGTATCTGGTAAAATTAATGATTATAATGAACTTAAAAATGTAGAAGAAGATAATGATATATTAGAGACTTCTCTTGACAGAGTTACTTCAATTGAGACTGAGAATATTGAACTTAGAAGAGAACTTGAAAAGTTAAAGGAAGAACTTAATATTGAACATAATTTATCTGATTATGAATATTTGAATGCTACGGTTGTCAGTAGAAATGTTGGTTTTTGGTATAATACTATTACGATTGATAAGGGTACTTATAATGGGGTAGAGAAGGATATGGTTGTTATTAATTCTAAAGGATTAATTGGTAAAATAATTAAGACTAGTACTTTTACTTCTGATGTTAGGCTTATTACTACGAGTGACACTAATAATAAGATATCTGTTCATATAAGTAATGGCGATTATGATTTATATGGTCTTATTAATAGTTATGATTATAATGATAATTATTTGGAAGTAGAGGGTATTAGTAATACTAAGGATGTTAGAGTAGGAGACTATGTATATACTTCTGGACTTGGTGGTATATTTCCTTCAGGTATTTTAGTAGGTACTGTTAGTGAGATATCTACTGATTCTTATGATTTAGCTAAGATTATTAAAGTTAAACCTTCGAGTGATTTTACGGATATTAATTATGTTAGTATATTAAAAAGGAAAGATAGTAATGATTATTAGTATTATATATTTAGTTATTTCTTTTTTACTCGAAGGTATTATGTCTAATATATTTCCTAGTACTTTATCTAATATTAGTTATTTTACTACGATATATATGATTATTGCATTTGGTATTATATATCCTTATTTTGATAATGATAAGAAATTTTTTATACTTATATTTATATTTGGAGTGTTATTTGATATTCTTTATACTTCAACAATATTTGTTAATACTTTTATATTTATTATCATTGGGATAGTTATTAAAATATTGTATAATATATTACCAGGAAATGTTTTTATGACTAATATTATTAGTTATGTTGGTATTGTTATTTATCATGTGTTATCTTTTATAATACTAATGATTACAGGATATAGTGATTATAGTATTATACTTTTGTTTAATATAATTATTCATAGTATATTTATGACTATTATTTATACTAGTATTAGTTATTTTGCAATGAAATTTATGTATAATAAGTTTGATATTAAGTATATAAAATAAAAAAATTTCTTATAAAAAGAAATTTGGCTGGTTATTTATTTGATTTGTATATTCTACTTTTTGAGTAGTAGTAGTGTTATTACTATTTATATTAGAAGATGCTATATTTGAAGATGTAGTATCTTCTTTTTTAGTGGTATCTGTTTCATCTTTAAATACTGAGGCTATTTTCAACATAGAACGCATATTATTCATCATTGGTCCGACTTCTTTAACTACTGGAATGGCATCTTTTACCACTCCAAGTGTTTTTGAAGCGCCATTTAAAAGACTGGCAAAGTTAAAACCGCTGGTACCGGTAGAAGCTCTACCTAGACCTAATAATGAACGAAGACCACCACCTCCAGACCTTAGAGGGGCTCCCATCATTGGTCCCATCATATTTCCTGTCATTGGAGGTACTATTTGACTAGGCATCCCACCCATAAAAGGATATCCAAAGTTATTTCCATACATATATAATACTCCCTTTCTAAAATAATATATGAAATTTATAAAAAAATGTTAAAAAATAGATTATTCTATGTTATAATTATTTATAGAATAGGTGATTATATTATGAATGGTAAAAATGTTAATAATACTAGTAACAATAATGCTGTTTTTTCTTCTAATCAAACTGTTAGTGGTAATACTGCTGCGAGTAGAGTTAAAACAAGATATAAATATACCTGCTACGACAAAGAAGGTAAGACTGTTAAAGGTTATTTTGATGCTTTTAGAAGATTAGATGTAGAGTCTTTTTTAAATAGTCAAGGATATAAAATACTAGAAATTAAAGAAACAAAGATTAGTAAATTTGGTGATTTTTTAACATTAGAAAGACCTATGAAATATAAAGATTTAGTGTTCTTTTTAACACAGTTATCTACCTATATTAAGAGTGGCATTCCACTTACTGATTCTATTGTTATGTTAGATGAACAAACGAAGAATAAGAATAGAAAGAACTTATATAAAAAAATATTATATGAATTAAATACTGGTGCTCCTTTTAGTGAAGCACTGGCTAGACAAGGAAATATATTTCCTAAATTACTTATTAATATGCTTAAAACTTCAGAACTTACTGGCAATTTAACTGAGGCACTAGATGATATGGCAGCATATTATAAGACTGCTGATACAAATAGAAAACAAATAATATCCGCACTTACTTATCCAAGCGTTGTTCTTGTTGTGGCAGTAGCTGTATTAACGTTTTTACTTATATTTATTATTCCTAAATTTGAAGATATATTTAGTCAATTAGGAGCTGATCTTCCTGGTATTACAGTATTTTTGATTAATGCTAGTAATTTTGTTAAAAATAATATTATTAAGATTATTATTGCAATAGCAGGTGTCATTATTATACTTGTTGCTATGTATAAAAATATTAAGAAATTTAGATATGCTGTTCAATATATACTTATGCATATTCCTATAATTAAAGATGTAATAATTGATAATCAAATAGTTATGTTTACTAAGACTTTTTCTTCACTTATTAGACATGATGTATTTATTACTGATAGTATTGAAATGTTAGGTAAAGTTACTAATAATGAAATATATAAAGATATAATAAGAGAGGCTGTTACTAATCTTAGTACTGGTGCAGGATTATCTAAAGCTTTTGAAAATAAATGGGCTTTCCCTAGAATAGCTTACGAAATGTTAGTTACTGGTGAAAAAACTGGTAGACTTGGAGTAATGATGGAAAATGTTGCATCCTACTATGAAGAAGAACAAAAAGCTTTAATTCAAAGATTAAAAAGCTTAATAGAACCCGTTATGATAATATTACTTGCAGGAATAGTTGGCGTTGTATTAATGGCAATATTTGTTCCAATGTTTAGTATGTATAATGATATTTTATAGGTGATCTTATGATAGAAATATATATATATATAGTAATATTTATCTTTGGAACAGTAATGGGAAGTTTTCTTAATAATTTAGCTGTGAGACTATCTAATAATGAGTCTATCTTATATCCTAGAAGCCACTGTCACTGTTGTCAACATAAACTTAGATGGTATGAATTAATACCAGTGGTATCTTATATTATACAAGGTGGTAAAAGTAGATGCTGTCATAATAAAATACCAATAAGTTACTTATTAGTCGAAGTTATTACTGGAGTATTATTTTGTACTTCTTATCATTCATTTGGTTTTAGCTATAACTTTGTTATTAGTTTAATATTCATATCTAGCTTAGTTACTATTATTGTAAGTGATATTGAATATATGATTATATTAGATGAAGTTATAGCGATAGCTGCAATTATGATTATATTACTTGAACTTATCTTCTTTGGACTTGAGTATACCGCTGATAAAATTATTGCAGGAATACTTGCATTTGTTACAATGTATGTGATAAAATTAATAGGGGATAGGCTATTTAAGAGAGAATCTATGGGTGGAGGAGATATTAAATTAATGTTTCTATTTGGAATAGTAATTGGATATCCTCTATGTATATGTGATATATTCTTAGCCACTTTTATTGCTTTTCCAGTAGCAGTTTATATGCTATTTAGTAGAAAAGATAATTTAATACCTTTTGGGCCATTTCTAGCAATGGCTGCAATATTAATACATATATCTAAAGTTGATATATCTGAGATACTTAATTTCTTTAGTAAATAAGGAGGAATGGATATTATGAAAACTAAAATTCCAATGAAAACAATTTATTTAATTTTAGTTATAACAATAGGCTTAGTTGGCCTTGGTGTTGGATCTACTTTTGCTGTTTTTACTGCAAGTGCAGAGATTACTAATCCTATATCTTTTTCATCTAATTTAACTTATAATGGTGATATATTTGATACCACTGAAGTAACTATAGGACCTAATTCATATACGCTTTCTAACATTTCCATATACAATGAAGAACAACTTGATGGTATTAAGTATACTACATGGTATATTTATGAAGGTTCTGCTAGTGACTTAACTTTTGAAGAAACTCAAGATGGTAATACTACTCCTAGTGGTAATGATATAAGTGGTGGTGGCACCGTAGGATTAAAGATTACAAATAATACATCTAATACTATTACAATTACTATTGGTGTTACTACAAGTAGAGATGATATAGTTCTTCCTAGTTATATGAGACCTGTTACCATTAGTGCACCTAGTACATATAATTTAACATTAATTAAAGGTACGGGTGTAAGCAATATATTTTACAAAGTTAATGGAGCAAGTAGCTATACTGCAATGTCAAAAAATCGTTTTGAAGTGTCACTTGATGTAACATATGGAACAACATATTATTATTATGGAACTGCTTCAACAGGTTATACAATGAATTCTTGTACAGTAGCAAATCCTTGTTCTGGTACGATGGGAACAAGTGCAGTAACTAAAAGCTTATCTGCTACTGCATCTAGTGGACCATTTACTGTTACATTATATGTAGATGATGAATTAATTGAAACAAAATCAGTATCTGGTGGTGGTAAGTATGAAAGAAGTTTTTCTGCTCCAACTTCAACTATATCATGTAGTTGTACAAACGGACAAACTTGTTCTATTAGTCATAGTTCTGGTGTTTATTATATGGCTACTATAGATTCTGTTACTGCTAATACTACTTGTAGAGTTGAATATTAGTTAAATAAAAAGATAAAAACATTTATGAAAAATTTTATCTTTTTTTCTTTATCTTGGTATATATATCTTGCTTATATATAATAGATATGGCTGATATATTTATTTGAGACAATATTATTGGCTCAAATAAACACTAATAAGACTTAATTTATTAAGGCTTATAGTGAATATAAATGTAAATAAGATGTATAATTCCTTGAAAATAAAGGAAAAATATTATATAATTGGTATGGTGGTAAATATATGGAAGAAATTATTAAGAGAATATATGATTATTCTTTAGAAGATATAATGGGTGAAAGTTTTGGAAGATATTCTAAATATATTATTCAAGATAGAGCTATTCCTGATGTTAGAGATGGATTAAAACCAGTACAAAGAAGAATATTATATTCAATGTATAAAGAACATAATACTTATGATAAACCTACGAAAAAGAGTGCTAATGCTGTTGGTATGGTAATGGGTAATTATCATCCACATGGTGATAGTTCTATATATGAGGCAATAGTTAGAATGAGTCAGCCATGGAAGAATGAGGCCCCTTTAATAGAAATGCAAGGTAATAATGGTTCTATTGATGGAGATAGTCCTGCCGCTAGTCGTTATACTGAAGCAAGACTTTCTAAAATAGCAGGAGAACTTCTAAGAGATATTGATAAAACTGGTATTGTACCTATGGCTCCTAACTACGATGATAGATTATTAGAACCTACAGTACTTCCAAGTAGATTTCCTAATTTACTTGTAAATGGTACTACGGGTATTAGTGCTGGTTATGCTACTAATATGCCTCCTCATAATTTGGGTGAAGTTATTGATGCTACCGTATTTAGAATAGATAATCCTAATAGTAGACTTGATACAATAATGAATTATGTTAAAGGACCTGATTTTCCTACTGGTGGTATAGTACTTGGTTTAGATGGTATTAAACAGGCTTATGAAACTGGTAGAGGAAAGATATATATAAGGGCTAAGGCTGTTATTGATAAGAATAAAATTATTATTAATGAGATTCCTTATGATGTTAACAAATCTTTACTTGTTCGTAAAATAGATGAAGTAAGATTAGATAAAAAACTTGATGGTATAGTAGAAGTAAGAGATGAATCAGATAAAGAAGGATTACAAATTGCTATTGATTTAAAGAAAGATGCTGATGCTAATAATATTCTTAATTATTTATATAAGAATACTGATTTACAGATATCTTATAACTTTAATAATGTTGTTATTGTTAATCGTAGACCTATGCAACTTGGTTTACTTGGAATATTAGACGCTTATATTGCTCATCAAAAAGAGATTGTATATAAGGGTACAGAATATGATTTAAAGACCGCTAGTGCAAGTTATCATATTATGGAAGGTTTAATTAAAGCTATATCTATATTAGATGAAGTTATCGCATTAATTAGAAGAAGTAAGAATAAGGCTGATGCTATTGTTAATTTGGTTAAAGAGTATGAATTTACTGATAAACAGGCTGAGGCTATAGTTAATTTACAACTATATAGACTTACTAATACTGATATTGTTACTTTAGAGGAAGAAATGAAGAAATTAGCAGAAAAGATTAAGTTATATGAGGAAATATTAACTAGTCCTGAGAAACTTAATTCAGTTATTAAGGATGATCTTAGAAAGATTAAGAAGGAGTATGCTATTCCTAGAAGAACAGAGATTAGGGATGAGGCTGCTGATGTTAAGGTTGATACTACAAGAATGATACCGAAAGAACAAGTAGTAGTAGTAGTTACTAATGAAGGATATATTAAGAGAGTTCCTTATAGAAGTTATAGTTCTTCTAATGGAGAGGATACACTACTTAAAGAAAATGATTATACTATTGGTATGTATAATATTAATACTACTGATGTAATGTTATTATTTACTAATTTAGGTAACTATTTATATTTACCGGTATATGATATACCAGAATGTAAATGGAAAGATTTAGGTAAACATATTAGTAATATTATACCTTTAATGGATAATGAAAAAATAGTATATTCTATGTTTGTCAGTGATTTTGATGAAGAAAAATATATTACAAGCTTCTCTAAGAATGGTATGATTAAGAGAACTTTACTTAATGAATTTAAGGCCCAAAGATATAGTAAACCTATTAAGATGATGAATCTTAAAGATGGTGATGAAATAGTTAGTGTTACTGACTCTAGTGATAGTGAAGTATTTGTTGCTACTTCATGTGGTTATGGACTATGGTATGATGTTAGTGAGGTTCCAGTAGTAGGAATTAGGGCTGCTGGTGTTAAGTCTATTAATTTAAAAGATGATTATGTAGTTAGTGGAATACTATTTGCTGCTGATAGTGAATATATTACAATACTTACTGATAAGGGTACTGGTAAGAGAGTTAAATTATTAGAATTTGAAAAGACTTCAAGGGCTAAGAGAGGAATACTTCTTATGAAGGTAATTAAGAGTAATCCTAGTAGGGTTATTAGTGTTTATATTGAAGACTCTAAGAGTTTAATTGGTATTGTATCTGATAATTATACTAAAGATGTTAAGATTACAGAGATTCCTATTATGGATAGATATAGTAATGGTTCTTATGTAATTAAAGATAGAATATTATCTTCTTATAATATTAAAGGTATGGAAACATATAATGATAAAGAAAAGGAAGATAAGTCTTCGGTTAAGGTAGAGAAGAGTGCAGTATCTTTGAAAGAGATAGATGATAAATTATCTAATATTGATAGTATTATTAATGATTCTTATGAGTAGGTGTTATATATGATTTATGTAAAAGATATAATTGATAAATTTAATGGTAAATTATTATGTGGTGATATTAATTTAGTACTTGATAATTTTTCTCACGATACTAGAACTATTCAAAAAGGGGATATCTATGTTGGTATTAAGGGAGAATCTTTTGATGGTAATAAGTTTTATAAAGATGCTCTTGAAAAGGGGGCTAAGGCTTGTATACTAGATAATATTGATGTTAATGATATTCCTTTGGAATATAAGGATAGAACTATTGTTTTAGTAGAGGATTCATTGAAATGTATACAAGACCTTGCTAGATATAAAAGAAGTTTATATGATATTCCAGTAGTGGGTGTTACTGGTAGTGTAGGTAAGACCTCTACGAAGGATATGATATATGCAGTACTTAGTACTAAGTATAAGGTACTTAAAACTGAAGGTAATAACAATAATCATATTGGTCTTCCTTTTACAATACTTAGATTAAAAGATGAAGATATTATGGTAATTGAAATGGGTATGAATAATTTTGGTGAGATATCTTTTCTTACTAATATAGCTAAACCTACAATAGCTGTAATTACTAATGTAGGTACTGCGCATATTGGTAACTTAGGTTCCAGAGAAAATATAATGAAGGCTAAATTAGAAATAATTGAAGGACTTAATGGACCTTTGGTTATTAATAATGATAATGATATATTACATAATAATATTGAGTATATTAAATCTTTAAATAAGGTTATTACTATTGGTATAGATAATGATAGTGATTATATGGCTAAAGATATTAATAGTGATTTAACTGAGTTTAAAATAGATGATAACAATATTAAATGTAATATTGGTAATACTGCTTTTATATATAACTCTTTAGTAGCTTATGTAATGGGTGTATTATGTAATGTTGATATAGAAAATATTAAAAAAGGTATTGAGACTTTTAAACTTACTAGTAATAGATTAGAGTTTAAAAAATTAAATAATGGAGCTACTTTGATAGATGATACTTATAATGCTTCATTAGATTCTATTAAATCTTCACTAGAGATTTTGATTAAAAGAGAAGGTAAGAGAAAGATTGCTATAATTGGTGATGTTTTAGAACTTGGTACTTTTAGCAAGAGTCTTCATGAAGAAATAGGTAAGGTACTACTTAATAGTAATTTAGATTATATTATTACTATTGGTAATGAAACTAAGTATACTGATGAATATTTAAAAAATAATAATTATGATAATTTAAAACATTTTAATAATGAAAATGAATCTTATGAATATATAGATAGTCTTCTTAAAGATGGAGATTTGGTATTATTTAAGGGATCACATGGTATGCATCTATCTAATATTATTAAATATTTAGTGGATAATGAAAAATAGTTATATGTAGTTGTATAACTATTTTTTTTTAATAAAAATCGAAGGATTTTTTATCCTTCGATTATTTTTACTTTTCTTGTTATCTTTTTAGTTATTTTATTATATGTAGCAGAGTAGGTTATTTCAACTTCCTTGTCAGCTTCAAGTCTATTTATTTCATCTTCTAATTCAGATTTTGATTTGTATGTGGTATTATTTAGTGTATATGTTATATCACTTAATAGAGTTACATTTTTATCATTATATTTTACTATTATTCCTTTTTCATTATAGTTACCTTTGGTTACTGATATTGATTCATTACCTGATAATGAAATCTCTAGTTCTTTAACATTATTGGCATTAATAGTTATTTTTGTTTCGTCACTAGCATTATCTTTAAAGTTTTTATATTCTGCGCGAACAATGATATCTGCACTACCATTTGAAGTTGGTTTGTAAGTATATTCAGTACTCTTGCTATCTATGAAGTCTATTAGTTCTAGATTACCAGTACTTGTTTTTTTGTATATACCAAATCCAAATCCTCCAAGGGTATTATTATTATAATCTAATCTTGCTTGAAGATAATTTGCTGATTGATTACCATAAACAGAATTACTAAAGTATTTACTTAAGTATGCACTATCTAATACATCGGGAGTTTTAAAGTTCCAAGTTAATTTATAATTATTTCCTTCTTTTGTACTCTTTAGATTTGTTACTGCTGGTAACTTAGCATATCTTTGTGATACTTCAGTAGGTTGAGTTCCCTTTTTGAAATACTCTGTTAGTTTCATACTATCTGGTGTATATTCACTTGCTAATTGTGCAGGCCATGTCTCTTTTTCAACAGTAACTGCTACTACAGAAGAAGGCATTTCCCATTTTTTAGTAGTTTTTGGAATGTTTTTAAACACAGCACTCATTAAATCATCTTTTGGATAACTTGCAGTACCTAAGTAGTGAGTACTATCATTTTCTTTATAACCATACCATAGTGCTACGGAATATTCTGGAGTATAGGCTACTGTCCAAAGATCACCAACTGATCCAATTGGAATACCTTTAGCCTTACATGTAGCGGCATCTAGATTAGAAGTACCTGTTTTAGCCGCAACAGTAGAGCCATAAATTCTAGCACCACCACTGAAACCATATTCTACAGCATACTGAAGGACATTATTCATAAGGTATGCTGTTGAGTCTGACATTACTTTTTCTTTTTGATATTCTTTAAGTTCACTTGTTACTATAGTTTCATCTGAATTACGATATTCTATTTTAATTACAGCATGAGATTCGATGTGGTAACCACCATTAGCAAAACTTGCATAAGCTTCAGCCATTTCTAGAGGAGTTACACCATATGACATACCACCAATTGAATAAGCTTCATTTAATATATTGTCTCCGCCATTATCGTATTCCTTATAATTTTCATCTTTAGTACTATAAGCAATATCTATTCCTAAAGAACTAACAAATTTTGCAATATTCTTTTTATCTACTTGCTGAAAGGCTTTTAAAGCAGGGACATTTCTTGATACACTAACAGCTTGTTTTAAAGTTATTAATCCTTGATATTTATTATCCCAGTTTCCTACTGATGGACCATTGGTATATGTCCAAGGTTCATCATTGAATAGGGTATATGTTGAAAAATCATTATATTCAAATCCTGGACCATAATCAAATAATGGTTTAGCTGTACTTCCTGGTTGTCTATAGGCTTGAGTAGCAAAGTTAAATGTTCTTTCTCCTTCACGATTTCTTCCTGCTCCTACTGCTACAATTGTACCATCGTTAACATTAGTTACAGCAATACCTGCTTGAACTGAATCATTTACCCAACGAGTATAAGATGTTCCATTTAACACATCATTAATGCCATCTTGAATGCTTCTATCAAGGGCTGTATATATTTTCATTGGTACTACTGCTGGGTTATCTCCAGTTAATTTTTCTACTTCATCAATTACTGTATCAACATAGCCTTGATAATTAGTATCAGCTTTAGCACCCACTAGCATACTCTCTACTGAAACGTCCTGAGCCATTTTCATCTCTTCTTCAGTTATATAGCCATGTCTAACCATTAATTTTAAAACGGTATTTCTTCTTTCTTCAGCTTTATCTGGATTCTTATATGGATTATATTTATTTGGTGCTTGATACATTCCTGCAAGTAGAGATGCTTCTGGAAGACTTAATTCTGATACATCTTTACCAAAATAATATTTACTAGCTTCTTCAACTCCGTATATACTTCCACCAAGACAACTATCATTTACATAGAATTCTAATATTTCTTCTTTAGAATATTTCTTTTCCATAAAGAATACGGATAAGTATACATCTTGGAATTTTCTTATTATTTTTTTGATTTTATTTGTTTCTAGACTATCTTTTTTAGTAAGATTATTTTTTACTGTTTGCATTGTTAGGGTAGATGCACCACCAGCATCATCTCTACCAATTAAGTTTAATGCGGTTGCTTTTAAGAATCTTGCCATATCAACACCATTATGCTGATAGTATCTAGAATCTTCGGTAGCTACGATGGCATCTACGAGAACTTGTGGTAACTGGTCATAAGTTACTGATTCTCTTTTTTGAACACCTAACGTAGCAAATTCATTACCATCTTTATCGTATAATACAGTTTGATCTTGATTTACTAAAGCATTTGGATCAAAGTTTGATGTACTAATTACAATGTAAATCATAAATGCCGTTGCTGTAAATACACAAAAGATAGCAAATCCTAATAAGACAGTTAATATCTTTCTAACAATACCTTTCTTTTTACTACTATTTTTTTCTTTTTTGTCTCTTGACTTGTTTGCTTGTTTTTTATTTTGAGGCTTTACTTTTTTCTTTTTGTTTTTATCGTCGTTTACTTTTCCTCTTCTACTACTTGAACTCACAAATTCAACTTCCTTTCTTTCTAATAAATTATCTTTATTATTACCTTCTTTTTTCTTTTTTATGATATCTATTATTTTATTTGAATTAAGGTATATAATATATAATGGTAAAGTAATAATTAATATAAGTAATCCTTTTACTTTGAAAATTATAATACTTAAAATAGTTATTATTATGAATAGTATGCTAATTATTATGTTCATTTATTAGTTTATCAACAATTTTAATATAATCTAATCTTGGAGCATATTTAATTCCTATTTCATAAGTATTATTTTCAAAGTAGGATAGTGGTATTGATTTTCTTTCATTATTATTTATGTAGTCAATTATGTCTTTTCCATTTATAACAAAATCTCTATTTAAAGTAGAAAATCTTACTATTAAAAAGACAATACCATTATGTTTTATTACTTTCCTTATATATTCTATTTGATGTTTATGAATATTATCTATTGGGAAACTAGTTTTACTTCTTGTTTCCTTAGCATCAAACTCAATATAATATCCCTTATATACGCCATTATAATCGAGAGTAGATGGACTTTCAAAGAAGCCATCAGTTATTCGCATATTTTTATAATTGGTTTTTGTTATTCTAATAGGTGTAGGCTTTTTATATATTAAAGCGATATCATAGTCTACATAGTATTTATTTGATTCATTTATATCATTTTCTAATGACATACCACGATTAGCAAATGTACTATTAAAGTTTGTCCTAATATTCAAAAATATCACCTATTTAATTATACTATATATTATGGAAAAAATCTATATAACTTGAATAAATAATTTAAAATTGACATTTATATAAAGAAAAAGTTATTTTGCTTTATGCAAAATAACTTGTGAATATTAATTTTAAATTTTAATCTAAATCTTTAGTAAATATACCAATACTAATAAGACCTGCTATTAATACTAGTATATAGACTATTCTTGTAAGAAGAGTTCCATCACCAAATAGGTATTCTACTAGATTGAAATTAAATATTCCTACTAATCCCCAGTTTATACAACCTATAATACCTAAAGCTAAGGCTATTTTGTATAATGTATTCATATAATTATCCTCCTTTTTACTTTTATTTTGTACAAAAATTGTTAATTTATTCATCATATTAGAAATTTTAATTAATATAATTGATTAGAAAGAAGGAGGACTAATGAAAAAGAAAATTTTGTTTATACTACTAGTGGGAGTGTTTCTATTATCAGGATGTGGTAAGACTAGTGAAAGTAGTATTATAAAAGATTTAGAGAAAAAGATTAATAATTCTAAATCTTACTATATTGAAGGTACTTTAGAAATAGTTAATAATGAAGACTTATATACTTATGATGTTAAAGTATCTTATGCTAAGGGAGATAATTATAAGGTTAATTTAACTAATAAGGTTAATAATCATGAACAAGTAATTCTTCGTAATTCTGATGGAGTATATGTTGTTACTCCGAGAATTAATAAGAGTTTTAAATTCCAAAGTGATTGGCCTTATAATAATTCACAAGTTTATTTACTTAAACCATTACTTGATGATATTTTGAGTGATGAAAATAGAACATTTACTAAAGATGGTGATAATTATAAGATAGTAGTGGCGGCGAATTATCCAAATAATGAAAAATTAGTTAAACAAGAAATACTACTGGATAAGGCTGCTAATATAAAGAAAGTTACTGTTATGGATACTAATGGAACTGCGCAAATTACTATGAATTTTGATAAGATAGATTTAAGTAGTAAATTTAATGATAATTATTTTGACTTAAAAGAAATTATAGATGTTAAGGAAGAAACTCCTAATGACAATAAGACTACAGAAAATAATACTAATACAAATACTGATAAAGATAAGACTACTGAAACTAAACAAACTAGTACAATAGAGGATGTTATTTATCCAATGTATTTACCTGTTAATACTTATCTTTCTAATAAAGAGAAGGTAAGTAAAGATAATGGAGAAAGATTAATTCTTACATTTGATGGTGATAATCCATTTATGTTAATTGAAGAGACAGTTACTTATGAAAAAGAACATTTAATAGTTCCTACATATGGTGAACTTGAATTAATGGCTTCAACTGTAGCTATAGTTAATGATAATTCAGTAAATTGGATTGATAATAATATAGAATACTATGTAGTTAGTGATAAACTATCTAAAAGTGAATTACTTGATATAGCTAGAAGTATATCAGTATTACCAGTAAGCAAGTAAAAAACTTGCTTTTTTTCTTTTATAGTAATTGTAGAAAGTTAGTTCGCCCAAACGAACTAACTTTTTAATAATCCAAAAAAAAATTCAATTTAGAGACCATAGGCTCTAAATTGCTAGTGAAGACCTTAGGCTTCACTAGAATAAAATAATGTAAATTTATATCTAATATATTGAAAAACTATTAATAATTAGATATAATTAGATAGGAAAATAGGTGATGATAAATGAAGAAAATATTACTTTGTATTATGGATGGAGTAGGTCTTACTAAAGAAAAAAAATATAATGCTTTATATAATGCTAAAACTCCTAATCTAGATAAATTATGGAAGATATATCCACATAGTGAACTTGAAGCTTCAGGAACATATGTAGGACTTCCTAGAGGTCAAATGGGTAATAGTGAAGTAGGTCATACTAATATAGGGTCAGGAAGAGTAGTATATCAGTCTTTAGAACTTATAAATAGTAAGATAAAAGATAAGAGTTTTTATAATAATAGTGAAATATTAAAAGTAATTAATCATGTTAAAGATAATAATTCTAATATTCATTTAATAGGACTTCTTTCTGATGGGGGAGTTCATTCACATATTAATCATTTATTTGCTTTACTTGATATGATTAAAAATAATGGTGTTAAGAATGTTTATATTCATATATTTACTGATGGTAGAGATGTTAGTCCCACTAGTGGAATTAAATATATTGAAGCTTTGGAAAAGAAACTTAAAACTATTGGTATAGGTAGTATTGCCTCAATTGGTGGTAGATATTATGGTATGGATAGAGATAATAGATTTGATAGAGTAGAAAAGGCATATAATGCGATGGTTATTGGTACTGAAGTAAGAGAAGTTAAGAAGGTTTGGTATGATAGTCAAAAGAATGATATTACTGATGAGTTTATTGTACCTACGACTACTGATAGAAATGGTTTAATAAGAGATAATGATGGTATTATATTCTTTAACTTTAGACCTGATAGATTAAGAGAACTTGGTAGTATATTTACTAATGATGATTATGAATGCTTTAAGAGAGATAAAATTAATAATTTAAAGGTTGTTACAATGATGAAAGTTACTGATACAGTACTTTGTCCTATGGCTTTTGAACATCCTGTACTTAATAATACTATTGGCGAATATATATCTAATAAAGGTCTTACACAACTTAGAATAGCAGAAACTGAGAAGTATGCACACGTTACTTACTTTATAAATGGTGGTAGTGATGTGATATTTGAAGGTGAAAAAAGAATATTAGTACCTAGTCCTAAAGTGGCTACTTATGATTTAGAGCCTGAAATGTCTGCGAATATGATTACAGCTTCTTTAGTAAAAGAAATTACAGAAAATAAAGAAGATTTAATAATACTTAATTTTGCTAATGGTGATATGGTAGGTCATACTGGGGACTATAATGCTGCAGTAAAAGCGGTGGAAACAGTAGATTCTTGTATTGGTAAGATACTTGATAATATATCATTGGATGAATATACGATGATTATTACAGCAGATCATGGTAACTGTGAAGTTATGAGAAATAAAGATGGTAGTGTTAATACTAGTCATACCACTAATAGAGTACCATTTATTATTACAGATAAAAGATTAAAATTATTAGATGGTAGTTTATGTGATATTGCTCCTAGTGTATTATTTTTAATGGGACTTGATATACCTAAGGAGATGACTGGTAACATACTTATTAAAAATAGAAAGAAGGTTAAATAATGTTAAAGTTACTTAATAATCCTAAGTCAGATAATACTAGAAATATATTAAATGCTGATTTATTTGTTAGTAATTTACATAATACTTTGAAGGCTTTTGGTTTTAATCCAAAAGTTACTTATGAAGTTTATAGAAGTATTACTGTTTATCATGTTACTTGGAATGATGATAAGACTTATGATGATATTTTAGAATTAAAGAAAGAAATTGCTTTATCTTTAGGAATTAATGTATCTGAACTAGTTATGAATAAAGTAAAAGATAATGAGATATTTATTAAAGTTGATAATATGAAGAAAGATATTTTATGTCTAAAAGAAGTATTAGAGGATTATAAAGTAGATAATGATTTTAAAGTAGTATTAGGTCTTGATGAGTATGATAAATTAGTTACTTTTGATTTTGATAAGGAAAAGAGTCTATTGGTTACTGGTGTTAGTGGTACTGGTAAAACTAATTTATTTAATGATATTATTATGAATATTTTAATTAATTATAGTGATGTTAAAGTAGTTATACTTGATTCACAAGGTATTAATTATAATTTATATAATGATGTATGTGAAGTTGTTAATAAAGAAGAAGATATTATTCTAAAGATTAATTTACTTAGAAGAGAATTTGAAGATAGAGTAAAGAATAACACTAGAGATAAGATGGTAGTATTTATTGATGAGATATATGAAATATTAAAACTTGATAATAGTGTTAAAGATGATATTAATTACCTATTGGAAGTTGGTAGTACTATGGGGATATATTTAGTAGTATCTACGGATAGTGTACTTGAAGATGATACTTATGATTTATTTAATAAAGATAATGTATCTAAAATTAGTTTTTATCTTACTTCAAGAGGAGAATATAATATGTTTTTAGGTAAGGCTATTAGGGGTAGTTTGGGTAATGATGGAATGTATTTAGATAATGATAAGAATTTAATTAGAATGAGCACTCCTATGATAGAAGATGTTGAAATAGAAAGAGTTTGCAGGTATATTAAAGATAATAAATAGCAATATAATAGTAGTTAGGAAGTATAATATGGAAAATAAGGATAAGAAGGAAAAGAATACTAAGAAGAGAGATAATATATTTATGATTATTTTATCTTTTTGTGATGTTATAGCGGTTACTGTTTTATTTCTTTTATATGGACCTTATAATGGTTTTAGAGACTGGTTAGTTACTACGGCGATGGGGACAATGAATCATCAGTATTTGGCTACTACCTTTTATAATATGGATAGAATAGAAGAAATATTATCACATCATAGTACGGTGGAACCTGACTTTAATACAGATACTAGTTTAATTACTGCTGATGAGAATGAATATATTGATGATTATGATAGAGAGATACTAGATAGAAATAAGAATGATGTGTATAAGATTATTGAGATAGATGAGGATGGGTATTCGGGATATTTAGCTGCAGTGTATGATCCATCAAAAATAAAGGTTACTTATAGTAAGAATCTTGGTGTTACTGGAGAGTATCTAGTTGATATGGCTAAGAGAGAAGGAGCAGTACTTGCTATTAATGGTGGAGGTTTTGCTGATGCCGGAGGATATGGTAATGGAGGTAGTCCTGTTGGGGCTATTATATCTGGAGGTAAAGTACTTAACTCTTCTAATGGAACAGGAGGTGCTTATGGCGGTGGTATTATAGGTTTTACTAATGATAATAAATTATATCTTGGTAAAATTAGTACTAGTAGGGCAATAGAAATAGGTATTAGAGATGCAGTAGAATTTGGACCATTTTTAATAGTAAATGGTAAGAGTTCATTTATAAATGGTAATGGTGGTTATGGTGTTCATCCGAGAACTGCTATTGCACAGAGAAAAGATGGTATAGTATTATTTCTAGTTATAGATGGTAGAAGTCTTAAAAGTAAAGGTGCTGATATGAATGATTTGGTAAAAATATTACTTAGATATCATGCATATAATGCCGCTAATCTAGATGGTGGTAATTCTAGTGTTATGGTAGTAAATGATAAGATTATTAACCATCCGTTTAATTGGTCTAATAGGGAAGAAACGAGACCTATAGCAAGTGGATTTGTGGCTATAGAATAAGAAATTTATAAGGAGTGTTTATGAGAAAAAATAAGAATAGTAAGAAGATAGTTTGGTTAATTGTTATAATTTTTCTTTTATTGTTAATAGGGGGTACTGGGGTATATTTTATGTTAAATAATAAAGATAAGGAACCAATAAAAATTAATTATAATGATTATTATAGTAAGTATGTTACTACTATTGGAGAAGTTAAATTATATACTAAAGAAAATGATGGGTATAAAGAATGTGGAGTTGTAGGTAGTAATGTAGAGCTAACTCTTAATAGTGATAATAGTAATGATGGATATTTTAATGTAAGTGACTTTGATGGTAAATATTATGTATATTATAAAGATATAAAGAAAATAGATGAATTATCTAGTATAGATGATAGATATAAGGTATATATAGTATTTAATAATAATATTGTTACTAAAGATAAAACAGAATTTTATGATGAAAATGGTAATTTAGTTTATTCTTTTAATGAAGGATATTCTTTACCTATAATAATTAAAGATACTGATAGGTATGGTGTGGAATTTAATAATAGACTTCTATATATAAAGAGTGATGAAGGAGAGGTAATTAATAATACTAATACAGATAAACATAATGCAAGCGGAGTAGGAGTATTTAATTATCATGCCTTTTATGATGAGAATGATCCTAGTGATTCATGTCCTACTGTTATATGTCACTCTAAAAAACAATTTAAAGAACAACTTGATTATTTGAAAGAAAATGATATTCTTACTTTGAAAATGAAAGAATTAGAGATGTATATTGATGGTAAATTACAATTACCTAAGAGTATTCTTTTGACAATAGATGATGGTGGTAGAGATAAAATAGCAGTAGATATGCTTACAGAATATAAGATGTATGCTACTATATTTTTGATTACTTCTTGGTATGATCCTAGTACTTATTATAAAACTGATTATATTGAACTTCATTCACATACTAATAATATGCATAATACTGGTGTTTGTCCAGGTGGACAAGGTGGTGGAATAAAATGTCTTAGTGAGGAAGAAATACAAACAGATTTAAAAACAAGTAGAGAAAAATTAGGAGGATCAACATATATAGCTTATCCCTTCTATGAATATAATGAATATTCAATAAAGATGCTTAAAGAAGCAGGATTTACTATGGCATTTGCTGGTGAATGGGATAAAAGTGATAATTTGGTTCATGTTGGTAGTGATAAGTTCAGATTAAGAAGATTTGTTATTGTTACTTATACAACAATAAAAGGTATTGATGAATATTTGGGACAAATAAAATAGACATTAAATTTGACATTTAGTGTCTTTTTTTATATAATAATGGCTGTTTTGAGGGGAATTATATGAATAAAAAAGATATTAAAAATAAAAATATTGAAGAATTAATATCATTATTACTTGATAAAAATATTTTAAAAAAAGATAAGTTAAAAATAGATCGTATGGTTTATAGAAAATTAAATAATGACAGCAATCGTACGAATAATTGGGATTCATTAAGAAAATATTTTAGAAATTTAAAAGAAGATGTTAACATTGAGAATTATTTGTGTGATAAAGATATGCCTAAATATGTAAAAAAATATATTTTGGAATATGGTTTTGATGGTGAAGAGTTACGAACACTATTAAAGAAGAGTATAGATTATGATTTAAAGAAATATATTGTAAAAGACTTACTTAATGCAAGTTATGAGATTGTAAGAATACTAAAAGATGATACGATTGATGATAGTTTAAGGAAACTATGTGTAAAGGACATAAAAAACTATAAAATTATTAATGTTCTATTAAATGATGAAATTGATGATAAGTGTAGAGAGTATATTTTGACTACTGAAAAAAGAAGATTTGTTAAGGAACTTTATCGTACTTCAAATGCTGACTTAATATATACACTTAGTTTTGATTATTATAGTTATGATAATGTTAGATTTATTGAAAAATATAAGCCTAATTTGTTAAAAAATGTTTCTAGTTGTATTACTAATAAGTATATTAGAAATGTTTATGATAGAACTTTTAAAAATGAAACACTCATTAGTACTATGTTAGAGGGAAATGGACAAAAAATTAATAAAGTTATTAATGGAGTAAGAAAAGAAGAGTGTATTAGATTTCTTGAAGTGAAAAATTTACCTAAAGAATATGTTCAGATTATAATAGATAATAATATTAAGTATTTAGATGAATATATTAATAAGCTTAGTATTGATAAGGTTATAGAAAAATTACATAATTATAGTGATGTCTGTCTTGAATTCAAAGAGTTAATTATTAAAAATAGAATAAATGATTTAATTAATAAATTAAATAGTTATAGTATTAATAAGTATTTTGAATATATTAGTTGTTATTATTATACTGATGAACTTATTATTAATACTATTGATAATAAGGTTTTTGATGATGGTATAATTGATCTTTTAAATAACAATTCTAGAAATAACGATATTATTAATTTTATATTGAAATATAAAAGTGAATATATTAAAAATATTTTAATAAATATTAATTTTGATAATCTTATATATAATAAAAATGGAATAGATGAATATTTTGATATTATTAATTCTTTACCTAAAAATGTACAAAATAAAATATATAAAAGAAATAGTATATATATTAGAGAAGTTTTAAGTAAATATGATAAGAGTGTACTTAAGGATTTTTTAAATAGTGATGATAATAATAAGAATACTTTTGTTATGAATATGCAGAATACTATATTAAAAATATTTAATGTAAGTAGTGAAAAAATAAATTATTGTAAAACTATTATAAAGTATTGCAAAAAAGGAAATATTTTAGAACTACTTAAGAGTATGGAAGTGTTTTTTGATAGTGTAGAGGTAGACATTAATTCATTTTTTCAATATGGTAGTTATGACTTTGGTAATGGACTAATTAGTAATATTATAAGTATTGTTAATGATGGTGAAATAAATAATTTTGTTAGAATTAAAAATTATATGTTTAATAATTATTTTGATAATACTTTAAATAATGCCTCTGTGATTATTAATTTAAATTTAGTGATTAAGAATTATAATTTATATAAAGATTTGTTACTTAGTATGTGTAATAATGGTGTTATACTTAGTGATATTGATAAAAGTAATTTGAGTTTGCTTTTTGGTGGAAAGATTAGTGGTACTCCTTTAACTTTATATGATCTAAATGAAATTAGAAAAAAAGAATTTAATAAATATAGAGAGGAAATACTTGATAAAAATACTTATATTAATAGGATTAAAGATATATTTTTTAATAATATTATTACTTATAACAGTGATTATTTTGATAGTATTGGTAATATTTCATTACTGAAGATACTACAAAAAGATAATATTAATAATAAGGAAATTTTTTATTTAACTGAAGAAATTATTACTAGTATGGATATTATTAATAAGTTAGTTACTACTAATGATAGAGATGAACTAGTTAGAATTATTATTTCTTATATTGATGGGGAAGATACTCCTGTTAATAGGATGATTAATGATATTGTAGATATTAAGAGTAAAATTAGAAGATTATATGAACTTGATAGTATGTATAATTTAACTACTTTAGAATCGGCGAGAAAGGTACCTGGTATATATAATAAGGAATATATGGAACTTTATGGCGGAGAAGTATTTGATTTTAGTGATAAAAATTATGTATTATATGCACATGTGGTAAGTAGTAGAGAGAATATTGAAGATTTGGTTAATGGTTATAGTAGCGGTAATAGTAATTTTATTTCTTTTAGTCCAATTAGTTATAGAGGACAGAAATATTATTATGATTATTGTGATTGTATATTGGCATATGATACTATATATGATAATAGCTTTATATGTAGTTCTTTATCTAATATGGGAAGTAATCATTGTATGATAGAAAAGAATAGTGCAGTAGTGGCTGATAAATATAGAAATCAGAGAGGAATATTAGAAACTAGTTCTGCGAAGAAACAAAATGCAGAAACATTATTATATAGGGAAGGATTAAAACCATGTGGTATTATACTTGCCAATGGAAAAAGACCTAATAGTGATGAAATTATGTATCATAAAAGATATAATTTACCTTTTATTATTACACAAAAAAGAGAAACAGCAATTGATAATCCAAAGAGAGTGTTTAGTTCTAGAAATGGTAAATATGTCAGTGACAATAGGGTAAAAGAGCTTGATAGTATAAAGAAATATATTGATAGCAAACTAACAATTAAAAAAGAAAATGATATATATACAGGAAGAGAGATAGCTATATTTACTGATACTCATGCTATGTATGAACCTACTATTGCAATACTCGAAGATATTAGATTTAGAGGTATAAGTGAGATTTATTCACTTGGTGATAATACTTCACTTGGACCTAGTCCTAGAGAAGTACTTGATTTGATGGATAAATATAATGTTAACCAAATTATGGGTAACAGTGAATATTATTTAACTTTAGGAGGTAGTCCTTTTAATTACTGGAGTGAAGAAAGGGAAAGAAGTTTAGATTGGACTAATGATAGAGTACAGGGATATATTAACAATTTAAAATTATATAAGCCTTCTTTAGATTTATTACTTGGTGGTAAAAAGATAGTATTATGTCATTTTGGTAATGATATTAGATGGGATTTTGTTAAACATAATACTTGGATATATCAAGATAATATTGGTAATGGAAAGTCTGCTGAACAGTTTATGTTTACTAATAGTGATGAATATAATAAAGAAGTAGAATATATGATAAATAAGTATGGTATTGATAATCCTAAGGTACAAGGATATTTATCTAGCAAGAATACTCCTATGTTTGATGGTAAACTTATAACTTCATATGATGATGTTTTTCAGGGACATGTTCATTTTGAATTAGATGATAGACTTAATAATACTAATATTCATACTTTAAGAGGAGCAGGTATGGGAGAACTTGAGGAGAATAAGAAGAGTATGGCATATTATATAATATTAAAAGAGAAGAAAATGGGTGGGTATGATATTGAAAAAGTATATGTACCATTTAATAAGAATAGTTTGTTATCTAGTATATATTCTTCTGATATGCCTACGAAAACAAAGATACTTAGTTACTTGAAATAGTAAGAAAAGAGCATGAAAATGTTCTTTTTATGTAGATATTTGACCAAAAAAGTCTTTTTAACCTAGACTATAATATTGAAATATGTTATACTTTTTATTGGTAGGACAGTGATATTGTGAAAAAAAATAGAAGAAAAAGAAGTAAGAATAAGGGTATTTGGTTTTTTAGAACAATAGCTATAATATCAATAATTGTATTTATAGTATTTGGAATAATGCTATATGTACTTGATATGATACCTTTTAAATATTTAATTATATTTTATATAGTATTCGGACTATTGTATTTATATTTATTTTTTACTTCATTTCCTAGAAAAGTAAAGAATAAGTTTAAGATTAGTTCATGTGTATTTTTAATACTTTTTGGTACTATATTTGGTGTTGGTATTAAATATTTAAATGATACTATGGACTTTGTTGGAATTATAAGTAGGGATTTACTTCAAAAAGAAGTATATTATGTTATGACTTTAGAAGATTCTAAATATAAAGATATTAAAGATTTAGATGGTAAGTCTATAGGTATATATAGTTCTAAGAATAGTACTAAAGCTAGTAATGAATTAAATAAAAAGATAAAGAATATTTCTAAAGAGTATAAGAATGTTGTGGAATTATTTGAAGATTTACAAGATAATAAGATAGATGCTGTATTAATTAATGAATCTACGAAGAATTTACTTGATACTGATTTAGCTGATATGAAACTTAATTTAAAGGAAATATATAAAGTATATGTTTCAATAGAAAAGACTGATATAGTAAAAGTAGTTGATATTACTAAGAAGCCATTTAATATATATGTAGCAGGTGGAGATGCTTATGGTAGTATAGATAATGTTACTAATACTGATGTTAATATGATTATTACTGTTGATCCTATTAACAGAAAGGTATTACTTACTTCAATACCAAGAGATTATTATGTTAATTTACCTTCGTTTGGTGATGATGCTTATGATAAACTTACTCATGCTGGATATTATGGTATAGAAGAGTCTGTTAAGGCTATAGAGAATTTACTTAATATTGATATTAACTATTATGTTAAGGTTAATTTTTCTACGATAGAAGGAGTTATTGATGCAATAGAAGGTGTAGATGTTGATTCGGATTATAGTTTTTGTGCTAATGGAAGGCCTGACATTTGCTATAAAAAAGGATATAATCATCTAGATGGTTTTCATGCCCTTATGTTTGCAAGAGAGAGATATGCTTTTAAAGATGGTGATGTACAAAGAGTTAAAAATCAGCAAAAAGTACTTACAGCAATTATTAAAAAAGTTACATCATCAACAACATTAGTTACTAATTTCTCACAAATATTAGATAGTGTTGGAAATAGTTTTTCAACAAACATGGAAACTAAAAATATCAATAGATTCATTAAGATGCAACTTAATGATATGCGAGGCTGGAATATAGAAAGTCAAAATCTTGTTGGTACGGATTTATATACAAAAAACACTTATACATATCCAAACTTAGAGTTATATGTAATGAAACAAGATAAAAACTCTGTAGATGCTGCGAAAGAAAAAATAAAAGGGTATTTAAATAAATAACGGAATGTAAGGAGTAGTACTATGAAAAAAGTTTTATTTACAGCAAATTTAGATTCATTTTTTATAAAATTTTTAATACCGCAACTAAAACATTTTAAAGAAAGTGGTTATGAAGTTCATATTGCATCTAAAGGTCAAGGAATTGAAATTCCATACTGTGATAAAAAATTTGATGTTTGTTTTACAAGAAGCTTAAATATAAAAGATATTACTAAATCTTATAGAACAATAAAAAAAATATTGATTGAAAACGATTATGAACTTATTAGTTGTCATACTCCTTTTGGAGCTGCAATTCCAAGGCTCGCAGCTAGTAGAATTAAAAACTTTAACTCTAAAATAGTTTATACAGCACACGGATTTCACTTCTATAAAGGCGCACCTCTAATTAATTGGATGCTTTATTATCCAATGGAAAAGTATTTGTCTAGGTACACTGATTCAATTATTACTATAAATGATGAGGATTATAATACTGCAAGGAAGAAGATGAAATCAAAAATTTATAAAGTACATGGAATTGGTATAAGTAGGGAAAAATTTGATATTGAAGTATCTGCAAGCGAGAAAAAGAAGTTGCGTAAAGAGTTAAATATCGTCAATGATAACTTTGTTTTGATTTTTCCAGGTGAAATTAATAATAACAAAAATCAAGTTTTATTATTAGACACTATTAAAATATTAAAAGAAAAAATACCGAATATTGTATTACTATTACCCGGTTATGATTTACTGCAGGGAAAACTTCAAAAATATGCTAAACAAAATGGACTTTATGATAATGTAAGATTTTTGGGATACAGAAAAGATATTCCACAACTTCTAAGAATTTCAAATATGGCAGTATCATCTAGTAAAAGAGAAGGACTTCCTATAAATATAATTGAATCAATGTATGTTGGACTTCCAATAGTTGCCACTAATTGTAGAGGCAATAGAGACTTGATAAAAGATGGTAAAAATGGATACTTGGTTGATAGCTATAAAGCTGATGAATTTGCACAAAAAATAGAGAAAATATATAAAAATAAGAAAAAAGCAGAAAAATTTATTCAAACTAATAAAGAAGAAGTAAATAAGTATATGCTTGATTCTGTTTTGACAGAAATTATTAAAATATATGAGAGGTAAATATATATGAAGATTATGCATTTATTAGCCACCAATTCTTTTTCAGGAGCTGAGAATGTTGTGTGTCAAATTATTGACATGTACAAAAATGATAAAGACTTGGATATGGTTTATTGTTCTCCAAATGGTAAAATAAAAAATAAATTGGTAGAAAAAAATATTAAATTTTATCCATTAAATAAATTAAATTATTCTAGTATAAAAAAGGCTATTATGGATATTGAACCTGATATTATACATGCACATGATATAAAAGCTACTATTTATGCTAGTTTATTTTCTAAGAAGTGTAAGATTATTTCACATGTTCATGGTAACAGTATAGATATGAGAAAAACATCTTTAAAATCGTTGCTTTTCCTTATTACATCTAAAAAGGTAGAACATATTTTTTGGGTTTCTGATAGCAGTTTAAGCCAATATAAATTTTATAAACAAATTTGCAATAAAAGCAGTGTTCTCGTTAATGTTGTTGATAAAAAAGAAATCATTTATAATAGCAAGAAATTTAATATAGATGAAAAATATGATGCTGTTTTTGTTGGAAGATTAGTGGAATTAAAAAATCCAAAAAGGCTTTTAAATATATTTTTGTCTGTTGTTAATAAAGTTCCTACTGCAAAATTAGCAATAGTTGGAAATGGACCAATGTATGATGAACTGAAAGAATATATCAATAATAATAACTTAAATAATAATGTTTTTCTTTTGGGTTTCCAAACTAATCCATACGTATATATTAAAAACTCTAAAATCATGCTTTTAACTTCAATATATGAAGGAACCCCAATGTGTGCCTTAGAGGCTCTATGTTTGGGTAAGCCAATTGTATCTACTCCGACCGATGGAATGAAAGATCTTATTAAACAAGGATTTAACGGCTTTTTGAGTGACAAAGATGATGAACTTATTAATAATATTATAGAATTAATTACTAATGATAAAAAATTACTGAAAATGTCAAAAAATGCAGATAATGATTCGACAAAAATTAACGATATAGTAAAATATAAAAAAGAATTAAACTTATATTATAAATAATATTACAACATGGAGGTGATTGTATTGGGATATATAATATTATTGCTTTCTTTAACTTTATTATCCTTAATATTTAAAATATTTGGAGTTAATATCAAAAACAATAAACAATATCTTCTAATAATAGTTATTATTTTAACTCTATTTTTGGGATTACGTGGTCCTAAAGTTGGACTTGACATGATTAATTATTATAAATTTTTTGTGGCTGCTAAAAATAATACTATAGAGTATTTGTATTTTCATTATGATTTTGAGTTAGGCTTTAAAATGCTTACTAAATTTTTAAGTTTTATTATTTTTGATTTCAGATTCTACATATTTATTGTTTCAATTCTTTCTATGATTGGAATATATAGTTTTATTAAAAATTACTCTAAAAATTATTTTGCAAGTATTTTCTTATTTATAACTTTCAATTATTTTATTTATTATACTTGTACATTGAGACAATGTTTGGCTATATCAGTTTTGTTATGTTCTTTTCCATTATTACTAAGTAAAGATAGAAAATCTTTGCTTTGGTATATTGCTATGGTTATGACTGCTAGTTTATTTCATAAAACAGCACTAGTATTTTTAGCCTTACCAATATTTAAATATATTAAATTTACAGCTAATAAAGTATTTCGCTTTATGTGTTTATGTATAGTTTTATTTATAATTAAAAATCCTATTCTTAATATTATAACTGAATTAATTTATAGTCAGTATCTTGACTATCGTGATACTAGTGGTAGTGGCTATACAATGCTTTTATTAATATTTTTAATGATAGTTGTGGTATGTTTTATAAACAAAAAATTTGATATAAACAAAAATAGTAATAAATACTTTGTCGGTATGTTATTATTAGCTTTACCATTTCAAATTCTTTCAACTACTCAAGGGTTGGTTGCAAGAGTGGTTTTATACTTTACTTATTCATTTATAATTTTGATTCCAAATAATTTGGAAGTCTTAGATTTAAAATACCGTAAATTCGTGTATCCAATATTTTATATTTCATTATTTTTATTTTATATATATCAGATATTTACAAATTCGGTTTATGTTAATTATACATTATTTTAGGAGGCAGTATGAAAATATTATTTTATATAGGTAATTTGAGAAAAGGTGGAGCAGAGAGAGTTGTTGCTACATTATCTAATAAACTAGTAGAAAAAAATGAAGTTATTATTATTACTACTACTGATGAAAAAGTAGAATATGGTCTTAATAAAAATATTAAACTTTTTAGTTTGAAAAATTTTGATGGTAATAAGAATCCACTGGTAAAGAATGCTATATATTTAAAGAAATTAAAAAGGTATATAAAAGAAATTGATCCTGATATTATTTTAGGCTTTTTACCAGAACCAAGTTATAGATTACTTTTATTGAAACCATTTATTAAAACTCCTGTAATTATTTCTGATAGAAATGATCCAAAAGTTGAGTATGCATCTTTGAAAAATAGAATTTTGATGAATGCTTTATATAAAAGAGCGAATGGATTTGTTTTTCAAACTGAAGAGGCACGTAATTACTTTTCTAAAAAAATTCAAAATAAATCTGTGGTTATTGCCAATCCTGTTGATGATAGATTTTTAAAAACTAAATATGTCGGCAATGAAAGCAAAGAATTTATTAATGTCGGCAGATTAAACGGGCAAAAGAATCAAATATTTTTAATAGAAAGTTTTAAAGATGTTATCGAGAAATATCCCAACTATAAGTTACTTGTTTATGGTGATGGAGATTTAAAAAATGAACTTAATACGTATATAAAAAATAATAAACTTAATAATAATGTTAAGCTGTGTGGAAATGCAGATAATATTGAAAATATATTAAAAGAAAAAAAATGTTTTATTTTGTCTTCTAAATATGAAGGAATGCCTAATGCTTTGATGGAGGCAATGGCAATTGGAATGCCATGCATTTCGACCGATTGTCCTTGTGGTGGCCCACGTGAATTAATAAAAAATAATAAAAATGGATTACTAGTTAAAAATGAAGATAAAGAAGAACTTGTATCTGCAATGTATAAGATTATTGAAAATAATGAAATGTGTAAAAAAATGGCAGTGAATGCTAAAAAAAATATGAATAATTATTCTTGTGATAAGATAGTTAGTAGATGGTTTGAATTTATGAAGGAAGTGTATAAAAATGAAAAAAATAATTAAATATTTAACTCATCCAAGGGAGGCTTTAATTTGTT
>CAKOLH010000003.1 GCA_934096105.1 uncultured Bacilli bacterium
TTTAAGAATCTTTCAAATAATAAATCATATTTAATAGGATCAACATCAGTAATACCAATAGCATAAGATACTAGGCTGCCCGCAGCACTACCTCTTCCGGGTCCTACTAAAATATTATTAAATTTAGCATATTTAACATAATCCCATACAACTAAGAAATAATCACTAAATCCCATCTTTTCAATAACAGATAGTTCATAGTCTAATCTTTCTATATATTTATCACTAACATCATCATTAAGTCTTCTTTTAATACCCTTATATGCTAGGTTTCTAAGAAACTCATTAGGATTTATATTTTTGTCATATATAGGAAGTAAATCAGGAGTATATTCTAAAGTAACATTACAAGAGTCGCTAATATACTTCATATTATTTCTAACTTCATCATCAGTAATGAGATTAAATTCATCCTTATCAAATAGATATTTATTTTTAAATGTATTAAGTTCAAATTCACCTAACTTTTTATCCTCTTTAATCATTATAAGATAGTCTAAGTATTTATAATCACCTTTCTCTAAATAACTAATATCATTAATAAATACAGCCTTATCTTTAATATTATTTCTCTCTTCTATATTAGAGTAACCTATAAAATATTCTTTATATATAGAAACAATCTCACTATTATAACTACTATAAGGCATAATTAATATTAAATTATCAGCATACTTAATTAAAGTATCATTATCGATATTAGCCTCTGAGATGAGTGTAGAGATTTTAATTAGATTCCTATATCCGTCATTATTTTTAGCCAGTAAAATAAATTTATTTTCATTGTATTCTAATTTAATACCAATAATAGGTTTAATGTCTTTCTTTATACAGGATAAATAAAATTCATAAGCTCCAAACATATTGTTAGTATCAGTTATGGCTAAAGAAAAATAGCCAAGTTCTTTAGCCTTTTCTGTTAAATCATCTATTTTAATTAAACTACTTAACATAGAATAACTAGTCTTAACATCTAAAGCATATAACATGACTATCCCTCCTATTTATAATTTAGTATCTTAGTGTAATAAATGCAATTATAACACCAGCAACAGCGATTAAAGCAGCAAGTCCAATAACACTAGCAAATCCTTTATTACCAGGACTAACTACTTCAGGTCCAAGTCTATCATCAGTAGTAACATTTTTATTTAGTACTCTAACTAATTTTTTATTACTTTCCTTTTTATTTGGATTATTTGCAGTAACATATCTTCTATCTGGAGACATATTTAATTCTCCACCATCATTTTCAATACTTAGTTTGCTTCCATTATCAAAACTTTTTTCAATTTTATTTGGATCAAATTTAAATCCATAATTATTACCTTCCATACATTATCCTCACTTTCTTCTATTTTCTGCTACCATTATTATTTCATCAGTTAAATATTTTATTCTTTCAATTATTCTTCTAGATTTTACTTTACCTTCACTATCATTCCCAATAAGATGTTCTTCAAGTTCTTTAATTGTATTATTTGAAGTAAAGAATGTTGGCAGTCCCTCTTGCATTCTATATTGCAAAAGGCTACCAAGTATTTCATCTCTATTCCAATTAGTAACTGTTTCTGCCCCAATATCATCTAAAAGTAGTAAAGGAGCCTTTCTAACTTTATTAAATACCTCATTATAATCATCTCCGAATCTTCCCTTTAATTCTCTTAAAAACTCTGGATAATAAACAGTAACTGATTTAACATCTTTTTTTGCTAGCTCATTAAACATAGCACTAACCAAATAAGTTTTACCGCATCCAAAATTGCCTGCTAAATATAAGCCCTTACATTTTTCGTTATTTTCATATTTTTTAATAAAAGTTGTAAGCCATTTAATAGCATCGAGTCTCTTCGTATCATCAGTATAAATATTCTTCATTGAAGCCTCAAGAATAGCCTTTGGCATATCAAACAAACTAATATTATTTTGATATTCTGTGTCTTTATCAAGTTTCTTCTTATATTTACAAGGTACATAAGAAAATACTATGTTTTCTTCTTGTACTTCAGGATAGTAGACATGACCAACAACAGAATTTTTACATTCCATAATATTTTTACAATTAGCACAGTTTTTAAGTTCCAAAGAAGAATCTTTAATTAAAGAGGTATATTTCATTATTTCATCTTTAGGAAGTTTAATTTTACTTACAATCTTTTTAAATGTATCATCTTCCATTTCTTCATCAAAATTTCTCTCTAAATCTATATTATTAAATCTATAATTATTTTGAATAACATCTTTTATTTCTTTCATTATTTATACTCCTTTAATAGTTCTTCTAATTGATTTTCTTCGCCATCAGAAACATTAGATTTATTTATTTCTTTATCAAACCAATCAGGAGTTTTCATATTAACATTATCTTCTTTATAATTTCTTTTTGAGGATTTTTTATGTACTTTTTCGCAGTTATTCATTGCATCCTCTACTGTTTCTATACCTTTTCTTTGCCATTCACCAGCAATTGTTTCAACGAATCCTCTTGTTAACTTCTTATTATTTACATTAATTGCATAGTCAAGTAGAACATTAACTACTCCTGGTTTTAATTTATAATCGACAAGTAAATCTTCAATTAATTTTAAATCTCTACGAGTGGGTTCATTACCATTATTTTTATTTATTAAAAGTTCTCTTGGAGAAATAGTTTCAAATGTATATATCATTTTAGCCCTTCTTGAAGTATCACCAATCGGTTTTCTTAAGTATTCAGGTTGATTATTATCTATAATTGTAGGAAGTAAACCACCATTGTTAAACTGATAGAAGTTTCTTGAATTTTTTCTTAAACTTTCACGATTAATAGTACCATTGTCATTAAGTGAAACTTTAACAATATTAGCCATCTTAATAGCATCAATATCATATATAAATGAAAGATTAATAATAAGTTCCTTAATATCTTTAGAGAACATCTTACTAGTATCTAGATTCTTTGGCATTGAACTAATAAGAAAATTAAAGTCAAAATTACTATTAATATTAAGTTTAAGTTTATTATACTTTCTAATATCCTCAAGTGACAAGTCATAAGATGTCATACTAGTACTTTCAAAGACATCATTAAAACTTTTAGTAATATCTTTATAATTAGAGGTATTTAATCTTGGTACTTTAAATGCTTTAACTAAATTATCATATTCTCTCTTACCAACATTACTATATAAGACAATATTAAGTATTGGATGAGATAAAAATTCACTAGCACTGACAGGACTAAAAATTTCATATATATAATTATTAACATTTCCTTCTTTAATAAATGCTTTAATAAGTCCTATAGCCTCAAGTTTATCAAAAGAAGTTTGTAATTCATTAATAGTTATTCTAAGTGAAGACACTAATTTTTGATGCGAAAACTCACTACTTAATATTTCTGAATTATCCAAATCAGCCCATAAAGTAAAGTATAACATCACAGCATCAGTACCAATAATAGGAAGATATAAACTAGTTATAATTTTCCTATCCTCATTATGAAGAATAGTTTTATTTACTACAACATAAGTATCCGCAGGTACCAAATTATACTTTTCCATAAAACCAATCCTTCCTCAACATTATTGTATAATAAAAAGAGCTAAAAGTAAAGGAAAAATAAATATGTTTTACAGGCCATTTTTTACTAAAAAATATCATCAAAATAAATATATTTACATACTTAAGTGTAAAATTTTAAAAAAATTTAATAATAAATTAAAGACAAAAAAAGCCTCAAAAGAAGATTTTGAATATAATAAGTTTTCCAAAACAAATTTTTAATACAGAAAGCGGCAACAAAACCTTATTTTAAGCCATTTGACCTAGTAACATTTATATGATAATGTACTCATCAGGAGGCAATTAATATGTTAAACTGTGATTATTATAATGAAATAAAAAACGAACTAATAAATAATGAAGTATATAAAAGAGTAAAAGATTATTCAAAGAATAGAAATGAACTTAGTACCTATTACAATGTTGGTAAGTTACTAAGTGAGGCAGGAAAACATTATGGTGAAGGAATAATTGAAAACTATTCAAAAAATTTAGTTATTGATGTTGGCAAAAAATACAATAAAAGAACACTTTTTAGAATTAAACAATTTTATAATTTAATTGAAAAACAAAAAGTGTCGCCACTGGCGACACAATTGACATGGTCTCATTATTGTGAATTATTATCCATTAAAGATATAAATGAAATCAATTACTATATAAATATTTCTGAAAAGCAAAATCTAAGTAAAAGACAACTTAGGGAAAAAATAAAATCTAAAGAATATCAAAGATTAGATGATAATACTAAATTAAAGTTAATAAATAAAGAAGAAATAGTAGTAAGTGATTTTATAAAAAATCCTATAATTATAAGAAATAAATATAATGTAGATAAAGAACATATGACAGAAAAAATATTACAAAGATTAATACTCGAAGATATAGAAAACTTCTTATTAGAGTTAGGAGATGGATTTTCCTTCATTAAAAGTGAATACAAAATTAAAATAGGAAATACCTATAATTATATAGATTTATTATTATTTAATTATATTTATAATTGCTTTGTAGTAATAGAACTAAAAGTAACAGAATTAAAAAAAGAACATATTGGCCAAATTGAGGTCTATATGAACTATGTAGATAAAAATATTAAAACTATAAATCAAGATAAAACTATTGGAGTAATAATTTGTAAAAAAGATAATGGCTACTATATAGAATACTCCAGTGATAGCAGAATCTATCATAAAGAATATATCTTGAACTAATCTTTACAATTTCTAATAATAATAGTGCTAAGAATAACCAGGAAAATACCTATTATCAAGATATATAAATTATAACTATTCAAAATATTTACAAAGATGTTCGCAGACATATGAATAACAATAGGTATCAAAATATCTTTCTTTTTTAAATATAAATATGCATTAACCATACCAATAATAAAAGCATATATACAAGTAGTAATTCCTGTATGACAGATAGCAAATACCAAAGAGGAAATAAAAATTATCATTTTTTGACTATTAAATTTTTTCAAACTATTAATAAAACTATACCTAAACAAAGTTTCCTCAAATACAGGCCCCACAATTCCAGATACTATAATATTAAGAAAAATATTTATATCCACTGTAACATTATTGCCCAGTCCCATTGCAAACAAAACCATATTGTAACTAGTAGTAATACCAATACCCATTAATACATAAGGGAAAAGATTATGCTTCCCTATAGGAGGGTTACTTTTCCTAAATTTAAAAATAACATACAAAATTTCAACAATGCAAACAAGTATAGTACCAATTACAATAGACCTATCTTTGCCCAAGCAAACAATACAAGCAATAAGTACAGCATATTGCAAAACAAACATTATAAATATCTCTTTAAAAGACAAAATAAGCAATTTTAAATATTTCATAAACACCTCATAATAAAAAATAAGATAGCCATTAAGTACTTCTAAGCTGTCTTATATAATAATTTAAGCCTTTACATTAGTAACTGCTAGAACATTAATTGCTTGTAATCCTTTAGCAGTTTCGATAAGATCAAATTCAACTATTTGTCCTTCAGATAATGTTTTGTAACCATCTTGTTTAATTGCAGAATAATGAACGAAAATATCTTCACTATTTGGATTGTCAATAAATCCATAGCCTTTGTCGTTATTGAACCACTTAACTCTTCCTTGCATCCTTGCCACCTCACTTTTCTGTTCTTTCTTACAAGAATATTATAATATACTGCCCGGTGATTTTGCAAACAAATTAGTAAGACAAAAATCGATAAAAAATTCTTCTAAGTTGAACTTTACTGCAAGCAAGATAATCATAACATCATTTAGGACTATAAAGGTTTAAAAATTGAATTTTAATAGAAAGATGTTCCTACCAACTATATAGTTAACTACAAGTAAATACCCAAAATAAAAATAAAAAAGTAGATTTCTCTACTTAATTTCAATATTCATAATTTCTAATATTCTATTCAAATCATTAACGTTTTCAAAATAAATATTAATTTTTTTATTATCCACTTTAACTTTGGTACCAAGTATGTCTCTAAGTTCATTTTCTACGTTAGTATAATCGGTATTTCTTTCTCTTCTGGTTATAGGAACTCTCTTCTTAATTTCCTCGTTTTTACTAATTTCTTCAATTTCATGGACACTAAGACCTTCGTTAATAATTTTTTTAGCTAAATCAGTAATTTTACTATCATCTTCCATTTTAGACAAAACTCTAGCATGTCCCATAGAAAGTTCTCCATTTAAAATCATTTTTTGAACTTCTTCAGGTAGATTAAGTAGCCCCAAAGTATTGGTAATATGACTTCTGCTTTTTCCTATTCTAAGAGCAAGATCCTCTTGCCTAATATCCAAGTTATCAATAATTTCCTTATAGGCCCAAGCAAGTTCAATAGCGGTAAGATTTTCCCTTTGAATATTTTCTAGTAGTGCAATTTCTCTCATTTCGTCATCAGAAAAATCTTTTACAATCGCAGGTATTTTGTCTAATCCTGCCATTTTACTAGCCCTAAGTCTTCTTTCACCAGCTATTAAATCATAACCACGAATCCCCTTTTTAACAATAATAGGTTGAAATACACCATGGTTTTTAATTGATTCAGATAATTCTCTTAGAGCCTCCTCATTAAAACTCTTTCTGGGTTGATAAGGATTTGGTCTAATTTCATTAACAGGAATATCTTGAATTTCATTAGTAGTAGCATTTTCCATTATATTACTTTCAAAAGTATCAAAATCAAGAACCTCTGTTGAAAATAGTTCCTCAAGTCCCCTACCCAACGCTTTCTTCTTTTGTTCCATTTCTATCTATAACCTCCTTAGCTAAATTTAGATATGCTATAGTACCTTTATTTCTAGGTTCATATTCGAGTATTGGTTTACCATGACTAGGAGCCTCAGCAAGTCTTACTAGTCTTGGAATAATTGTATCATATACTCTCTCCTTAAAGAATCCTTTAATACTTTCAATGACTTCAACACCCAAATTAGTGTTAGAAAACATTGTAAGAAGAACTCCCTCAATATCTAAGTTAGGATTAACTTTTCTCTGTGCTAACATAATTGTATTAATAAGTTGCATAATACCTTCAAGAGCAAAATACTCACACTGAACTGGTATTAAAACAGAGTCAGCAGCAGCTAGTGCATTAGTAGTAAGAATACCAAGAGATGGTGGACAATCAATAAATATAAAATCATAATTATCTTTTACCTTAGATAGTTCATCCTTTAATCTTGTTACCCTATTGAATTTAGCCCCAGTTTCTTTAGCCTTTCTTTCTAATTCAATAAGTTCCATATCTACTCCTGCTAAATTAAGATAAGCAGGAAGCAAAGATAAATTTTTACTTTTAGTTTTTATTATTGAATCAAAAATAGATTTTTTCATAGTAAGTACTTCATATATACTACTAGATATATCACCTTTATTTATTCCAACTCCAGTAGTAGCATTTCCCTGCGGATCTAAATCTACAAGTAATACTTTTTTATTTAAAACACCAAGTGAAGCAGCCAAATTAATACTAGTAGTGGTCTTCCCTACTCCACCTTTTTGGTTTACGATTGCTATAATTTTTCCCATATAATGTCACCTTATTTTCCTCAAATATAATTGTATCAAAAAATATCGAAAAAAGGAAGTAGTTTTTTGTATTTATTTCACTTCGTACTTCGTTACTCAGTGTTTTCTGAAGCCTAAGGTCTTCAGAAAAATAATTTTTGTTAGGAAAATTCTTGACATAAACGAAATAAAACTATATAATAAAGTAGCATTTGACTTGGAGGTGTATTATATAATGAAAAGAACTTATCAACCTAATAACAGAAAAAAAGCTAAAAAGCATGGTTTCTTTGCTAGAATTAAAGGTAATGTTTTAAAAAGTAGAAGAAATAAAAAAAGAAAAAAATTATGTGCATAATTTTGTTTTCTTTTTTATTTTTTTATATCTAATTTAATATGAAAAAGATAGAAATAATTAAATCATCAAGAGAATATACTGAAATAATCAATACTAATATTTGCAGAAGAAGCAAATATTTTAGTATATATTATCGTAAAAATGATGATGAAAATAAATATGGTATTACTATTCCTAAAAAGACAGGAACAGCAGTAATAAGAAATAAAATAAAGAGAAGGGTAAAAAACATTATTGATAATAATAAAAATATAGTGCAAAAAGGCTATGACTATGTTATAATTGTTAAGAAAGGCATAGTGGATTTAACATACCAAGACATGGAAAAAGAATTGTTAAAACTACTAAGTAAGGGTGATTAATTTGAAACAAGAAAAAAAAGCATTTAAAATAGTACTAATTATCCTAAGTTTAGTTATGCTAACAGGATGTACTAAAACATTAACAGGAGAAGATAAAAAAGCTGTAAAATATGAAGAAACTGGTAAGACTTTAACTGAAAATATTCTTTGTAAGCCAACAAATAAAGATGTAATAGAAATATACAAAGAAAATAAAGTAGATGTAGATAAATTGCCAAATTGTGAAAGCTTCAAACCTTTTTCTGAATACGAAGGGTTATGGACTACAGTATTTGTAAAACCATTAGCTTGGGTAATTATAAATATTGGTGTGCTTTTAGGTAAAACTGGTTTAAGTAAAGGGTTAGCAAATGGATTTGCAATTATTTTATCTTGCTTAGCAATAAGATTAATATTATATCCATTCACTAGAAAAACCGCAATGCAATCAGAAAAAATGAAAGAAGTTCAGCCGCAATTAGAAAAATTAGAAAAGAAATATAAAGATAAAACGAGTGAAGAAGATCAAAAGATGAAGGCACAAGAAATGATGGTAATTTATCAAAAAAATAAAATAAATCCATTATCAAGTTGCTTACTATCATTCATTCAAATACCATTATTATTTTCATTCCTTGAAGCAATAAATAGAACACCAGTAATATTTGAAAATAAATTTTTTAAGTTAGATATGGGAACTACAATATCACATGGAATAATGTCAAAGACATGGTATCTATATGTACTACTATTTGTTATTATTCTTGCAACATCATATCTATCATTTAGAAAAACATTAAAAGATCAAACTGGAATGGCTAAACAAATGAAAGGTACAATATATGTTATGCTTGCTATGATAGTAATAGCTTCATTTAGCTTGCCGGTTGCTCTTGGTTTATACTGGATAACATCATCATTATTTACAGTAGCTCAAAACTTAATTGTAGAAAGAAAGAAGGCAAAGAAGTAATGAATAAATATTATTTTGAAGGAAAAACAGAGGAACAAGCAATTAATCTTGCATTATATGAATTAAATATATCCGAAGAAGATTTAATAGTAAATAATGTTGAGGATAAAAGTAGTTTATTAAAAAAGAATGTTAAAATAGAAGTATTAAAAATAAAAGAAATAATTTCATTCATCAAAGATACATTAAATAAAATGACTGAATTAATGGGAGCTAAATCAAATCTTGAAGTAAAAAGAAGAGAAAATAGTATTTCAGTTACAATATTCTCTGAAAACAATGCCATTCTTATTGGTAAGAATGGTAAGAATGTCGCTGCTCTTCAGTTACTAATAAGACAAATGGTAAACTCAAAGTTAAAAGAACCATTATCAATCATTATTGATGTTGGAAATTATAAAGAAAAAAGAGCAAGAAGTATCGAGTACTTAGCTAAAAAATTAGCAAGAGAGGCATACAAAACAAAAACAGAAGTAACTATGGATAGTATGAATTCTTATGAAAGAAGAATAGTACATGAAGCTTTAGCTAATGACAAATATGTTTATACAGAATCAATTGGTGAAGAGCCAAATAGAAAAGTAGTAATTAAATTAAAAGAAAGTAAATAAGTGTAAAATACTTTCTTTTTCCTTTTATATATTAAAAAAATATGATACTATTGAAGTGGAGATGGTTACTATTAATAAAGAATTATATACATTAGCGGCTAAAAATGGTTTTGATTTAAGTAAGATTGGGGTAATGCCAGAAAGTAAGTTATACTCTTCCAAAAATATAAACAGAATAATATTTTCTTATGGTATTAGTAAAGCATCAGATAAAACCGATATGTCAATTGGAGATATTATAGGTTATGATTACGAATGGCGAATAGGCACTACAGATGTAAATATATTATCGGGGTTTGAAAATTATTTTAATAAAGAAGGAACAAATTACCAAAACAGAAGCATAGGAATGCTTGATTATAGCAGCGATGAAGTGATAAAACAATTATGGAAAAGTTTTAGTAAAGAACCAATAACAGTAAGAGAGGCCGATGAAGGTAAGTTTATCATAGATAATAATGGCTTACATAGATACACAATACTAAGATTACATTATTTAAATGAACTATCAAAAGCAAGTACCGAAGAAGAAAAACAACAAGTAAAAGCAAAATATACAATACCAGTAGAAAGAAAAACCATTGATTATGTAAAAACATATTGTAATTACTTATTAGATTATTTTTTTGATATTAGTTTATCACTAGAAGTAGATGAAAATTATAGATATACAGGAAAATCAACTATACATATAGATAAAAAAACTATATTAATGGATGATAATGAATTAATAAGATTCGTAAGAGAAAGTTTAACTAATTTACCTACTCAATACTTAAGTGACATAAATGAAGCGATACTAAAAAATAACTGTCAAAAATATCCGAGTTTTCAAAAGTTTATCCAAGATAACTTAAGTGATATCCTTGAAGCAAACAAAGGGAGGAGTATATAATGTTTGAACTAGTAAATATAGATAGTAGTAATTTAAAAGAATTAGCATTAGCAGATACAGATGAAGTATACGCACTAAAAAAGGACAGCAAAATACTAGGATATGGAATAATAAATGAAACAAAGCCAAACAAAATAGAATTATCAATATTAGAAGAATATCGTAGTAATGGTTATGGAGAAATATTATTTAAACTACTTATAGAAAAACTAAAAGAAAAAAATTACAAAGATATAATATTAACTATATCAAAAGAAAATATACCAATGAAAAATATAATCGAAGCCCAAAGTGGTCTTCTAATATCAAATAATAAAGATAATATAAAATATATAATCAAACTAAAAGAGAGTGAATAAGTGTAAAATACTTTCTTTTTTAATTTATATTGTAAAAATTAAATGACAATTAAGACAGAATGTGATAAAATACTACCAGAGAAAGAAGGAGTATTATGGAAGATACAATCGCAGCCATATCAACAACTACAGGAGTAGGAGCAATATCAATAATAAGGTTAAGTGGCGAAGATGCAGTAAAAATAACAAATAAAGTGTTTACTAAAGACCTAACAAATGTAGCATCACATACTATTCATTATGGATATATTAAAGATGGTAATGAAAAAATAGACGAAGTTCTAGTAAGTGTAATGCTAGCACCAAAAACATTCACAAGAGAAGATGTCGTAGAAATAAATTGTCACGGTGGAATAGCAACGACTAATAAAGTCTTAGAATTATTACTAGATAATGGGGCCAGACTAGCAGAGCCAGGAGAATTTACTAAAAGAGCCTTCTTAAATGGAAGAATAGATCTTCTTGAAGCAGAAGCTACAATGGATTTAATATCATCAAAATCAGAAACTGCCCGAAAAATATCAATAAATACGCTAACTGGTGAGACATCTAATCTAATCAAAAGTCTTCGTAGTGATTTAGTTCAAATTATCAGTAATATTGAAGTAAATATTGACTATCCAGAATATGAAGATGTTGAAGATATGACTAATGATAAAGTACTTCCAAATATCAAAAAATTTAGAGAAAGACTAGAGAATATTATCAAGAAATCTGAAGACAGTAAAGTAATTAAAGAAGGTATAAAAGTAGGAATAATAGGTAAACCAAATGTTGGTAAAAGTAGTCTCCTAAATGCACTTATTGAAGAAGAAAAAGCAATAGTTACAAATATTCCTGGAACTACAAGAGACATAGTGGAAGGAACTATTGTCCTTGGTGGAATAACCTTAAATATAACAGATACCGCTGGTATTAGGGAAAGCGATGACCTAGTGGAGATGCTAGGAGTCTCAAAAAGTCTAAAGATAATAGATTCCTCAGATTTAGTAATATTTATACTAAATAATAATGAAGAATTATCAGATGAAGAAAAAGAATTATTAAATAAATTGAAAGACAAAAAGAAAATAACAGTGGTAAATAAAATTGATCTAGAAAGTAAATTAGATAAATCATTATTAAATGATTACATAGAAATATCAGTAAAAGAAAATATTGGAATAGATAAAATAAAAGACAGAATAAGAGAGTTATTCAATATAGGAGAAATTACATCTAATGACTTAACATATTTATCAAATGCTAGAACTATATCATTATTAAAAAAATTACTAACTATAATAGACAACACTATTAAAGAAATAAATGATAATAGTCCAATAGATATAGTAGAACTAGGACTAAGAGATGCTTGGAATACTCTTGGTGAGGTAATTGGAGCAACATATAAAGATGAATTATTAGATGAATTATTTTCTAGATTTTGCTTAGGAAAGTAGAGTGATAACATGAATTATGAAGTAATAGTAGTAGGAGGAGGACACGCTGGATGTGAAGCTGCCCTTGCTTCATCTAGAAAAGGACATAAAACCCTTTTAGTAACAGGAAATATAAATAACATAGCTACAATGCCATGTAATCCATCAATTGGCGGATCCGCAAAAGGAATAATCGTAAGAGAAATAGATGCTCTAGGAGGATCCATGGGTGAGGTAGCAGATGCAACTCTTATTCAGATGAAGATGTTAAATTATGCTAAAGGCCCCGCAGTAAAATCATTAAGAGCCCAAGCAGATAAAATAACATATCCTAGAGAAATGTTAAAAGTATTAAGAAATGAAAAGAATCTTTCTATCAAAGAAGGAATGGTTGAAGACCTAATTGTCAAAGATAATACAGTCCACGGTGTAGTACTAGATACAGGAGAAAACATAATATCAAATATTGTTATCTTAACGACAGGAACATACTTAAAATCCGATATTCTAGTAGGAGACACCCGTACTAGAAGCGGTCCACATAACGAAAGACCATCTATGCATTTATCTGACAACTTAAAAAAATATGGTTTTAACATTCTAAGGTTAAAAACAGGAACACCACCAAGAATTGATAGAAGTACTATTGATTTTACCAAAACACAAAGAGAGGATGGCGACAAAGAGGCTTATACATTTTCGCATACTAATCCTCCAGTTTATGATGTAAATAACCAGGAACCCTGTCATTTAATATACACAACAGAAGAAACTAAAAAAATAATTCTAGATAATCTAAATAAATCAAGCATGTATGGTGGATTGAATGACATAACAGGAGTAGGCCCAAGATACTGCCCTTCAATTGAAGATAAAATAGTAAGATTTAGTGATAAAGAAAGACATCAGTTATTCTTAGAACCAGAAAGTAAATATTATGATGATATCTATCTTCAAGGATTTTCAACAAGTATGCCAAGAAATATCCAAGAAGAAATGGTACATAGTCTTCCTGGCCTAGAGAAAGCCAAGATATTAAGATATGCCTATGCTATAGAGTATGATGCTATCTATCCAACACAAATAAAACCAAGTTTAGAGACTAAAGTATTAAATAATCTCTTTACTGCCGGCCAAATAAATGGCACCAGCGGTTATGAAGAGGCTGCTTGTCAAGGACTAATTGCCGGTATTAATGCCGGTCTAAAACTAGAAGGAAAAGAACCATTAATACTAAAAAGAAATGAAGCCTATATAGGAGTACTAATCGATGATTTAGTAACTAAAGGAACTAAAGAACCATATCGTATGTTAACTTCACGAGCAGAATATCGTCTTTTACTAAGACATGACAACAGTGACTTAAGATTAACTGAGTATGGCCATGATGTTGGATTAGTAACAGGAGCAAAATACGAAAAGTTTAAAGAAAAGAAACAAAATATTTTAGAATTAATAGAAAAATTAAAAGAAATAAAAATAACTGTGGATAATGAAAAGAGAAGAGTAACAACTACTGTATATGATTATCTAAAGAATCCAACAGCCAAGTTAGAAGAACTAAACAAAGTATTTAATCTAAATCTAAATTATTCCAAAGAAGTACTTGAAGAAGCAGAAATACAAATAAAATATGAAGGATATATCAAAAAAGTAGAACGTGAAGCCGAGAAGATGCTCAAAAATGAAGAAAAACAAATACCATTAGATATAGATTATGATAAAGTACCTAATCTAGCCAGTGAAGCAAGACAAAAACTAAAAGAAGTAAGACCATTAAACATAGCTCAGGCTATTCGTATCAGCGGTGTTAACCCAGCAGATATATCAATATTACTAGTATATTTAAGGAAGTTTTATAATGTCTAAAGAAGAATTTATAATTAAAGTAAAAGAACTTGGCTTAGTTCTTACTAAAGAAGAATTAAATAATTTAGATAGATACTATCAAATATTAAAAGAAGAAAATAGTAAGTATAACTTGACTAGAATAATTGAAGAAGAAGACGTATACTTAAAACATTTTTACGATAGTCTAACAATAACAAAAGTTGTAAATATAGATAATCAGAGTATTTGTGATTTGGGTTCAGGAGCAGGTTTTCCAGGCTTAGTATTAGCAATATGTTTTCCTAATGCTAAGTTAACACTAATAGAAGCAAATGGTAAGAAGTGTCATTTTTTGAACATAGTAAAAGAATCTTTAAATCTAGATAATGTAACTATAATAAATACTAGGGTAGAAGATTACTCTAAGAAAAATAGAGAAGTATTTGATATAGTAACGGCAAGAGCAGTAGCTCCATTAAAACACTTATTAGAATATGGAATTCCTTTAGTAAATGTAAATGGTTATTTTATAGTAATGAAGGCTAATACAGAAAGTGAAGAAATAAATATAGTTAACTACTATAGTAAGCTAGATATTAAAGAAGAAACTAGAGTTATATTTAACTTACCTAAAGAAAATAGCATTAGAACTATAATTAAATATTTAAAACTAAAAGAGACTAGTTCAAAGTATCCAAGAAGATACTCTGAAATTATAAAAAAGGATATATAATTGTATTGCTATAAAGTTTAAAATCAAAGTAAATGCAAAAAAAGAACACTAAAAATCAAATAAAATAAACAAATACATGAGATAAATATCAAAAATTACTTGTAAAAAAGTAATTTTTATTGTATTATTATATTAGTGTAGAAGAAGTGAAAAGAGGGTAATAGTATGAGAATGAATAAAGAAGTAGTAATGGTACGTTTATCAGATATCATTCCTAATAGATTTCAACCAAGGCTTACTTTTGATGAGGAAGCTTTAAATGAGCTTGCAAATTCAATAAAAGAACATGGAATAATACAGCCTCTAATATTAAGAGATTTAGGTAGTAAATACGAAATAATTGCTGGAGAGCGTAGATACAAAGCTGCAACACTTGCGGGCCTTACTGAGGTACCGGCAATTGTAGGTTCAATGGATGATCAAACTAGTGCAGAACTTGCCCTAATCGAAAATATTCAAAGGAAAGATTTATCAGCCATTGAAGAAGCTAAATCATATAAAAAAATATTAGATATGGGTAATTTTACTCAAGATGAACTTGCTAAGAGAATGGGAAAAAGTCAGTCAACAATAGCTAATAAAATGAGATTACTTGCTTTAACCAATGAAGTTCAAGTGGCTCTAATGAATAACTTAATATCCGAACGTCATGCAAGATGCTTGCTACAAATAAAGGATGAAGATAAGCAAAAAGAAGTATTAAATAAGATAATTACCGAAAGAATGAATGTCAGAGATACTGATGAATATATAAAAAACATGCTTGGAATAAAAAATGATGCGCCAAAAGAAGAGCCATCAACAATTGTTCCTCCAACTCAAGTAGAGCAATTAATTGTTCCAAAAGAGCAACCAGTAGTAGAAAGCAAAATGCCTGAAATTTTAGATATTTCAATGCCTCCTAAATCAGAACAGAAGGATAATAATCCTAATGTTTATGCTCAAAATAAAAATGATTTTATTGACATAAATAAATTAAATGAGGTAAAAACTCCTGTTACATCTGCTCTTGAAGGTTTAAATGTTGTTGAAAACAAATCAAATATTTTTGAAGGCAATACAATAAAAGTAGAAGATAAGAAGGAAGAAAAAATGATTGAAGTACCTAACACTAATGTTCCAGAAAAGAAAAACGATAATTTAAACAAAGTAAAATTAGCTACTGCAATCAGAATAGCAAAAGATGCATTAGATAATATTACAGCAGCGGGCTATAATGCTACTATAGAGGAAGCAGATGGTTTAACAGATTATCAAATAATAATAAAAGTACAAAAATAAGAATAAAAAAAACAAATATCACCCATAATTAAAATGAAAGGGTGATATTTTTATATGAAAAAAATAATACTTATATTAACTTTAATAGTAGCAATATTTATATATAAAGAGATAAAAAGTAATGAAGTAATAATACCAGATACTGCCATAAGATTAAGAGTAATACCAAATAGTAATAGCATTTTGGATCAAAATATGAAAAATAAAGTAAAAAAATATTTAGAAAATAATACCTATAATTTAATAAAAGATGAAGATAGCAAAGAAATAGCAAAAGAAAAAATTAAAAAGAATATTCCTATTATAGAGGAGAATGTAAAGCAAATATTTAGTGAAAACAACTATGATATGGACTTTAACATAAACTATGGATTAAATTATTTTCCTAAAAAAGAATATCGTGGATTAAAATATAAGGAAGGATATTACGAATCAGTAGTAGTAAGTATAGGCAAGGCAGAAGGAGACAATTGGTGGTGTGTATTGTTTCCTAACTTATGTTTAGTTGATTTGGAGACAAAAGACAATGTAGAATATAAATCTTGGATAGTAGAAAAGATAAATAAAATATTTTAATATCAAAAGCATACATTTAAATAGGTGATGATACTTGAAAATAATAACAATAATTTTAATTGCAATAAGCCTATCAATGGATGCTTTTTCTTTGGCCTTAATATATGGTACACAGCCCATAACCAAAAGAGGAAAAATATTACTATCTATAATTGTAGGACTATACCATTTTATAATGCCCCTAATAGGATTAAGCATAGGTCTGTTTGTTACAAATAAAATAATAATAAATACCAACGTCCTAGTGGGTATAATCTTGTCATTAATAGCCATCGAGATGATAATATCAAGTTTTAAAGAAAAAGAAGAAAAATTTCTTCTAAGTATTCCGGGATATTTATTGTTTGGATTATCGGTAAGTATTGATAGTTTAACTACAGGAATAGGTTTCCCAGCAATAACAGATAAATATGTAATATCTGCTTTAATATTTTCCATAACAAGTTTATTATTTACATTTTTAGGATTAAATTTAGGAAATATATTAAATAAAAAATATGGTAAAATATCCACTATAATAGGAGGAATGATTCTTTTGATAATTGGCATATTATATATATTTAAATAGTGTAAAAATATGTAAATAAAATAATAAATAATTGACTAAAATCAAAATAGATATTAAAATGAAATTAGGAAGGAGTATCCTATGAGTAAAATAAAAATAGAAGGTGGCTATAAATTAACCGGAGAAATAGAAGTTAGTGGAGCTAAAAATAGCGCTGTAGCCTTAGTACCAGCAGCCATTCTTTGCGATGAAGAAGTGACAATTAGTAATGTTCCAAATATTTCCGATATTGATTCACTTGAAGAAATATTAAATTATTTAAATGCCAAAATAACAAGAAAAGATGGAGTATTAACAATTGATTCATCAAATATTATCAATAAAGAAATACCAGAAGAAATGTCTCAAAAATTAAGAGCATCATATTACTTCATGTCATCATTATTAGGAAAGTATAAACATGTTGAAATGTATTTTCCAGGTGGATGTACAATAGGTGAGAGACCTATAGATCAAACTTTAAAAGCATATCGCGCTCTAGGAGCAGTAGTAATTGAAGAAGGAAATAGATATATAGTAGACGCCGAAGAGTTAAGAGGAGCCAAAATATACCTAGATATGCCAAGTGTAGGAGCAACAGTAAATACTATGCTTGCGGCAGTAAAAGCCAAAGGAAAAACAGTAATAGAAAATGTAGCTAAAGAGCCAGAAATAGTAAATGTAGCAACATTTTTAAATAATATGGGAGCAAAAATAAAAGGAGCCGGAACAAATGTAATCACCATAACTGGTGTAGACTATCTACATAAGTCGTTTCATGAAGTAATACCAGATCGTATTGAAGCAGGAACATACGTAATAATTGGCGCACTTCTTGGAGAAAATCTAACAATTAAAAATCTAATACCTTCACACATCGAATCACTAACATCAAAATTAATTGAAGCTGGTGTGGAAATGAGCATAAGTGAAGATTCAATAACAATAGAAAAGGCAAATATAAACAAATATAAAGCAGTAGGTATAAAAACATTACCATATCCCGGTTTTCCAACAGATCTTCAGCAACCATTAATACCATTTCTAACACAATGTCATGGAATAAGTACGGTAGAAGAAACTATATGGGAAAATAGGTTCCAAAATGTTTATGATACCAATCGTATGGGAGCAAATATAATTGTTAAAGACAATAGAATAGCTAAAATAAAAGGAGTTACAAAATTAACTGGTAAAAATGTAACTGCAACCGATCTTCGCGGAGGAGCCTCAATGTTAATATGTGGATTAATCGCAGATGGTGTAACAACAATAGATAACATAAAGTATATTTTAAGAGGATATGATGATATCTGCGGTAAACTATCAAAAGTAGGTGCTAAAATAGAGTTGATATAAATATACTAAAGTAGGTGAACTATGAAAAAAGTATTTTTAATATTAACTCTTTTTCTATCGTGCTATTTTGTATATTCTAAAACAGAGGGAAACAAAAAAAATTATTTAGTAATTGGAGATTCAATATCCAAAGGGATAAATGAGTATGGCATTACATCTTATGGTTATAGTGATTTTACAAAAGATTTCTTAGAAGAAAAACATTTATTAAAAAATTATAATAATACATTTACGAATGTTGATTATAGTGTATCAGATATAGTAAATATTTTGGAATATAACAAAAGTAAAAATGGTGTTACACTAAATAGACTAATTAAAGAAGCAGACATAATTACAATGTCTATAGGAATACAAGAAATCTATTATAAAATAGATAAAAACAATCAAAATATATATACATATATTGATAATATGATAAACAATTATAATAAAATATTAAATTATATTAATAAATTTCATCATGATAAAGTATATATATTAGGATATTACAGTATATCAAACAATAATAGTGATATTATAAACTATGCCAATTATAAATTAAGTGCTTTAGTTAAGAAATATAACTATATATACATAGATTTATCTAAAATATTAGATAATAACCCCACATATATTAGTCAAAATAATAATAATTATTTACCAAATATTAAAGGTTATCAAAAAATTTCACAAATAATAGTTGAAAATTTAAAAAATAACTGATATAATATACCATGTAATTTTATTACTATGACTTTTTGTCATGGCGGAAGGAGAGATAATAATGAAAAAGAATATTCATCCAAATTATGTAAAAGCTACTGTTACTTGTGCTTGTGGAAATACTTTTGAAACAGAATCAACAAAAGAAAATATTCAAGTTGAAGTATGTTCTAAATGCCATCCATTCTATACAGGAAAGCAAAGTACAGCATCTAAAAAAGGACAAGTTGAAAAATTCAACAAGAAATTTGGTTTTAGTACAGAAAAATAATGTGATAAACTCACATTTTTTTATTTGCCAAAAAATTAACTTTTTGTTAACAAAGAACATTTGATTTAGTAAAAAAGATTTTTAATACAAAAATAGAAGTAATTATTTTTAAAAAATAAAAATGGCAAAAAATTTAATTTAAAATAATAGTTGCAACAAACTGATTTTATGTGTTATAATACCCTTGAAGTGATGAAAATGTCAAAATTAAACAAGAAAAAAATTAAAGATAAATTTATGAAAGTGAAAAGCGACTATTTATTAGTGGTTTCTTTTATCATAACCAACTTAATAAATGGCCTTATATTAAGGGGAGTAACAGTAAAAAACGTATTTAGTTTACCACCATTATTTATAGATTTAGGATTATTAATACTTATCTCTTTAGTGTCATTAGCATTTAAAAGAAGAAACAGAATAAAATATTTTATGACAATGTCCGTAATATTAACACTGGTATGCTTAATAAATAGCATATATTATCATTACTATAGTTCATTTGCTTCGGTAGCATTACTATCTAATCTCGTATATGCCAAAGATGTTGGAAATGCAATATTTGAAAATGTATTAAAACCAGTGGACCTAATATATATTTGGTGCCCAGTAGCATTTTACCTTTCTTACTATTTCTTAAACAAAAAGAAGTATTTTAGTAAAGAAATAAAAGCAAATAAAAAGCTAGTAACATCATCTGTTATTGCAACATTATCATTTTGGGCTTTAGCCACAATAATTATGCCACTTAGTGCATGGGGCAGTTTCTATAAGTTGTGGAATAGAGAATCCGTTGTAATAAATTATGGAATATATATATATCAAATAGATGATATAATACAGAGTATATCTCCACGAATAAATTCGGCATTCGGCCATGATAAAGCATTAAAACAAACAAAAGATTATTATGAAGAAAACAAATATAAAAAAGTAGAAAATGAATATACAAACATTTTTGAAGGTAAAAATGTTATAGTAATACATGCTGAAAGTATGCAAGAGTTTACTATGGAATTATCATTTAACAATAAAGAAGTAACTCCAAATTTAAATAGATTAAGTAAAGAAGGTATATTCTTTAGTAACTTTTATTCACAAGTCGGTGTTGGCACAAGTTCGGATTCAGAATTCACGTTTAATACTTCTCTTATGCCATCAACCAAGGGAACAGTATTTGTAAACTTCTTTGATAGAGAGTATATCTCAATACCAAAGTTATTAAAAGAGAAAGGCTATTACACATATAGTATGCACGCCAATACTGGAGAGTTCTGGAATAGAAACATCATGCATCAAAGTTTAGGGTATGATAAATTTTATAGCAAAGATTCATATGTTATAGATGAGACAATAGGTCTTGGCTTATCAGATAAGTCATTCTTTAGTCAATCAGTGGGCATTATGAAAGAAATAAAGACAAATGAAGGAACCCCATCTTATGCAACATTAATAATGCTGTCTAATCATACCCCATTTAGTGATTTAGAATTAATGCCAGAGTATCCAACAACGATTGATGTAGAGCTAGATAATCAAACAATAACAAGAGAATATTTAAATGGTACTAAGTTGGGTAATTATATAAGATCGGTACACTATGCAGATGAAGCTATAGGAGAATTTATAAATAAACTTGATAGTGAAGGATTACTTGATAATACAGTTTTAGTAATATATGGTGACCATGATGCTAGAATGGATAAAGAAGAGTTCAATTTACTTTATAATTACGATCCAATTAATGATAGAGTAAAAAAAGAAACAGATGAAGGATATATATCCTTTAGTGACTATAATTATGAATTAAATAGAAAAGTACCATTTATAATTTGGACAAAAGATAAAGAATTTAATAACACAGTTAATACCCCTATGGGAATGATAGATGTACTTCCTACATTAGGAAATATGCTTGGAATACATAGTGATTATCAACTTGGTAATGATATTTTTAATCTAAAAGACAACATAGTAACATTTATAGATGGTTCATATCTAACATCGAATATATATTATAGTGCTCCAAAAGGAGAAATATATCCAATAAGTAATGAACCTATAACAGAAAAATACATACAAAATGGAATAAAACATTCATCAGATTTAATAGATATATCAAATGATATAATTTCTTATGACTTAATAAAAGAATTAAAAGAGGAAAAAAATAACTAGAAAGAAGTGGAAGAAATGATTAAGTTTGTAATTTGTGAAGATAGTGATGAAGCATTAGAAACTGCTAGCAAATATGTAGTAAAAGCATTAATGAATTATGATATTGAATATAAAATATTAAAATTTAATGAGTATAATAATAAGTTTAAAAAGGTAATGAATGATGATACTGATATAAAGATATATATTCTAGATATAGAATTACCAACAATAAGTGGGTTAGAAATAGCATCTGAAATAAGAGAGATAGATGATGAAAGTACAATAATATTTGTTACTGCCCATTCAGAATGTAAAAATGATATATTCTATTCACGACTTGGTGCAATAGATTTTATATCAAAATATAATAGATATGAAGAAAGACTTGCTGAAACAATAATTTATGTAATAGACAATATGTATAAGAAAAAAGTATTAAGCTTTACATATAATCAAGTTCAAACAAAACTTAGATATAAAGAAATAAACTTTATAGAGAAAGCAACATCTCAGAATAAATGTATAATACACGAAGTAAGTGGAGAGCAAAAATATATAACCACATCTATAATAAAACTAAAAAGTAAATTAAAGCCAATGTTCTATCAAACTCATAAGTCATGCCTTGTTAACTTAGATAATGTTAGAGAAGTAGACTATTCAACATCCACAATATATTTTAAAAATGGAGAGACAACAAATCTAATTTCACCAGCATCAAGAAAGGGATTGAAGAAATATGTTGGAGAGTTTTAAACTATTATTAAGTAGTACATTATTAATATTAACCATTTACATTTTTGGAAGAATAATTATAGTAAATCGTAGACATAAAAAAATAATAATAGACATATTAATATTATTAGGCTTTATATTGTTAAATATTCTTGTATTTAAATACACAAAAGGTACAATAAAAACCATAACTACATGTTTTCTATATGCATTACTATTGTTTTCACTATTTAAGATCAAATTAAGCAAATCAATCTTCACTTCAATAGTTTATATAATTATGTCTGTTATACCAGATTTAATAGTAACACTTGGAGTAATATTAATTGTTGGAAAAGAATATTTTTATGAAAAACTTGCTGGTAGCATGTTAAGTAATATATTAGTTTGTGTATTAATTATAGTTATAACAGTTATTTTGAAGAAATTACTAAGAAAACTGATAAATTACAAATTATCTGAGAGCAAAAAAATTGTTGTTATATCAATATTAGCAATTATTTTTACTGCCACATTCTTTTATAAGTTTGCAACGGGTTATAAATTAAATCAAAATGTATTATTATATTTGATTGCTATGTTTGCTTTTATAATTATACTATTTACATTATTTAAACAAAGGATGGATAATGAAAATGTATCTAAAAAGTATGATGAACTACTTGATGTAATGAAAAATTATGAAAATGATATTGAAGAACAAAGAACATTAAGACATGAAACTAAAAATGAGTTTGCAACAATTAAATGTAAGATACAAGATAAAGAAGATGATAAGTCTATAATTGAATATATAGATAGTGTCATTGGTGATAAATGCAAAGCCAGTAGTACAAAATATTCTAAATTTAAGTATTTGCCATCAAATGGTTTAAAAGGCTTCTTCTATTATAAATTTATCGAAGCTGAAAAGAAGGAAATAAATGTATCAGTAAACATATCTAAGCAAATTGAAAATTCGTTTCTAAAAGATATTGATACCAAAGATTTTAAAGATTTAGTCAGAATTATTGGTGTTTACTTAGATAATGCTATTGAAGCTAGTTCTTCATCAAAAGATAAAAAACTTGGAATAGAAATGTATTTAATTAAAGAAAAGATAGAAATAATTATTACAAATACTTTTAATAATGAAATTAATCTAGATAAATTAGGTAAAGAATCATTTAGTACTAAAGGCAAAAATAGAGGACATGGATTATTATTAGTAAAGAAAATATTAAGCGAAAATGATATATTTGAAGCTAAAAATGAAGTAAGAGGTAATATTTATATTCAAACTTTAAAAATAAATAATAATAAAAAGAATTATGATGAATAGTCATAGTTCTTTTCATAAGTTGTAAATGCTATTTGATTAAAGACTTTGGCATTTTAGGCTCATCAGCAAGCCATATCCAACAAGCTTTAGAACCAGTTGAAGCAGCTAAAGAACCAATCCAAGATAAAAATGATGCAAACATAATACTACATACCTCCTTATTTATATTTTTCCATATTAACTATAAGACTCATTATATGTTTTATAGTTGTTATATGGTAAATGAAACATCCTATAAGTTAATGGATGTATCATTAACATTGAATCCAAAAGCCCCAAACTTAAAGCAGTACTAATATTACTATCTTTTAATACAATAATCATTATTAAGAATATTGAACTATTAATAACTGTTATAATCTTATAAATTTTTCTTTTTTTTACATTAACTAAAGGTCTTTTATATGTATCAGCAGGAGCATAAATAACTAGAAATATATAAGATATAGCTCCAATAAATGCTTTAACATAAAAACTAATATTTACATATTTAAATAGCAGTGCTCCACCAATGAAGAGAGTAATTGATATTATGTAGCATTGCCAACTTTCTTTAGCATGCATGCCAAATGCAGTGGTTCTGATAACATTATATAGTATCATAATGATTATCATTTCTTTAAATACTTTCAGAAGCAAAGCAATCAAAGAAATAACAATAGTTTTAGTAATCATAATATATAGAGATTCCAGACCATATTCTATAATTTCAAGTCTATCATCATCATAATTAGGATATTTAATTTTGATAGACTTTATGGTATTTTCTAAAAATTTCTTTCTCATACCTTATCACGCTTTAATTATATCATTCTATTATTATTAATCTTTTAATAAATAGTTTACACTTTTAAAGGATAACGAAACATATAATTTGGTTAACAACCAGTTAATCAAATTTTGATGTCAGAAAGACAAAACTTATGAAAATAAAAATCTAGCATAATACTTGTTATAAATAAAAAAAAATAGTATAATGTAATAGAGGTGAAAAGATAAAATGGACACATGGCAATATATAGTAATAGTGGCAATTCTATTAATAATTGCACTAGCTATAGTTAAAATGAATAAGAAAGATGTTAAATTAGAGTTTAATAAATTAGTAGATTTACTTGGAGGAAAAGACAATATCTTAGATACTGAAGTTGATATGTCAAGATTTAAAGTAACTCTAAAAGATATAACAAAAGCTAATAAAGAGGGTATCATTAAACTAGGAGCAAAAGGCGTTGTGGAAATAGATGATCAGCTAAAAATAATTTTAGGAACTGATGCCAAAAAGATAAAAAAATATATTGATGAATTAAAATAAAGAGCAAATTTTTACAAAAAGCTCTTTTTTTTGACATTATTCGACAAAATTCGACAAAAATAAAATGTATAATCTTTTTAGAGAGAAGGATATTATGAACATAGAAATTTTTGAAGATATAATTTTAAATACAGTATTAATTGTTTTTCCAATATTAGTGTACCTAGTTTTAGTCTGTTATAAAAATGATATTAATAAAAATTATAATAATTTATTACTAAGCATAGCACTAATTAGTTCACTCTACTTGTGTCTTAGATTTGGAATAATAGATGGAAATAGTAAGGTACTATTGTTTTGCAACATACCAATAGTAATAGCATTAATGAAAAAGAAACCATTACTAGCGATTCTTTTGGCATTAGCAAATATTTTATATTGTTTCTTTTTATATAAAAACATTTATTTAATAGTAACTATAAAGTACATAACTTATTTTATATTATATATGTGCGCACAGAAAAGAAAACTAAGTACAGAAAGTTTTATTCTTTCAATTGCGGTTCTTCAAGGTTTCTTTTTGTCTTTTGAATACTTTTTTAAAGATTTAAATTTAACACTAAATAGTTTTGTAGAATTAATAACATTAGTATTTATATATTATTTTATTTCGTTTGCAATTCTATATATATTCAAAATAATAGAAAAAGTAAGAGAGTTAAACAAATCGATAGAACTATTAGAAAAGGATAAAATAATAAAAGAATCACTATTTAAATTAACGCATGAAATAAAAAATCCCCTTGCAGTTATCAAAGGCTACCTAGATATGTTCAATATAGATAATAAAGAAAAGTCATTAAAATATTTAAATATTATACGTGAAGAAGCCAATCGTAGTTTAAATATAATAACAGACTTCCTGGAATTTAATAAAATCAAAATAGTTAAAACTGAAATAGATTTAAATCTTCTTCTTGAAGATGTTTATGATTCATTCAAAATAATTTTAAACAAGAAAAATATTAAATTAATTTATAATGATAGAGAAGATGAAGAAATATATTTTGAAGGAGATTATGAAAGATTAAAACAAGTATTAATAAATGTATTAAAAAATAGTGTTGAAGCAATAGAGGGTAAAGGAAAAGTAGAAATATCAAGTAATATTTATAAAAAACACATTGACATTATTGTTGAAGATGATGGCGTAGGAATGAGCGAAGAAACTCTAAAGCAAATAAAATCAATGTTTTTCACCACAAAATCAAATGGCAGTGGTCTTGGAGTATGCTTATCTAATGAAATAGTAAAAGCTCATAATGGCGAGTTAATATATACATCAAAAGAGGGAGTAGGAACAAAAGTAACAATAAGATTACCAAAATAGTAATCTTTTTACTTTAATTAATAGCTAATATTTGGTATAATATATATCTAGAGGAGAATGAACTATGGAAGATATATTTATAAAAAATTTACCATTTATTGATTTACATGGTTATGATATAGAGTCAGCTAGAGTAGCAACAAATGATTTTATTAATGATAATATAATACTAAGAAATAAAAAAATACTAATAATACATGGAAAGGGAAAAGGACTAGTTAAGTCCTCAGTACATGAGACACTCTCTAAAAGAAAAGAAGTATCAAGGTATTATACTGATGGACTAAATGATGGCTGCACAATAGTACATCTAAATATTGACAACTAGCTAGTCGTATGCTATAATAGGAAGCAATTTTAGGGAAGGTATTGTATGCTTGACAATAAGATTATTAAACTAGTAAAAGAAATAAGCACGCTAGCACGGCAAATAGTACTGATAATCATTCTCATAATAATATTTTTAATTATATTATTCATTGAAGCAATATAATTCCAAAGGGAGGTTTTAGTTATGGAAGATGAAAAGAAAATAAATTGGTTAAGTCTATTTATTAAAATTGTAATAGCATTTGCTTTTATATTAATAATTGTTTGGTTAGTATCAAAGCTAATAAATAGAAATAAGTTATCTGATACATTTAAAAACAATATCAATAATATGGAAACAGTAGCAGTTAAATATTTTAAAGATGTAGATTTACCTATTAAACAAGGAGAGAGTATTAAAATAACACTTGGTGAAATGATAGAAAAAGAATTAATCGTATCTGTTAAAACAAGTGAAGGTGGAAAATGCGATACCCAAAATAGTTATTCGAAAATCACTAGAAAGAAAGACAACTATGAAGTAGAAACACGATTAGAGTGTGGTAAAGAGAAAAATACTATTACCAGAAAGTTCAGCTTTAAAGATTGCAAAAATTGCACTACTGATACTAAAAACAATGATACTAAGAATAATGATACAAAAAATAATAATACAAATAGTAATAATAGTAATAGTAATACAAGTACTGGAGTTACCTACTATGAATATGTAAAAGAATGGACAACATATACTAAGTGGATGAAAGGTAATAAGACAGGAGATAATATTGAAAATAAATATGAATACTATGGTACTGATGAAAAAACATATTACTCATTAGGAATAATAAATAAAAAAGATATCAAAGATAATACCATTGAATATAGATTAAAATTAAATAATGTACCAAATAGTAAATATTATTTCACTACTATTAAAGAATCGTCTTATTATAATGATGAAAAAGAATTTACTACTGATAAGAATGTATCAATGGTAAAAGAAAGTAATTTAACTATAGATAATATTGGAGAATATTCATTAAAAGAAAATAACTTTACTTATAAGTTAACACCATATTACTATAAAGGAAACTTCTACGTAAATGTAAAAATAAATATAAAATCACTAGAGGGCATTAAAACTATTAAAGATAAGTACTTAGTTCCAATTAAAGTTAATGTAAAGTTTAATTCAGGAGACATAGTAACAACTAAGCCTGAAGGAAGTTACGATACAATTGCTTATTATAGATATATTCAAAAAAACAGAGATGTAATTTGGTCAGCAGATAATTATGTTGAAGGGTATACTAAAACAGGAAATACTAAAGTACAATAAAAAAGTTAGCATTAGCTAGCTTTTTTTAATATCTTGTCAACAATACCATAATTTAGTGCTTCATCGCTATCCATAAAATAATCTCTTTCTGTATCATTGTCAATAATATCGATATCTTTACCAGTGTTATCAGAAAGAATCTTATTAAGTTTTTTCTTTAATTTTAATATTCTTTCAGCAGCTATTTTAATTTCAGTTGCCTGTCCTTGCGCTCCTCCCAGAGGCTGATGAATCATAACTTCTGCATTAGGAAGAATATATCTCTTACCTTTTTCTCCCGAAGATAATAGAAATGCCGCCATTGAAGCTGCCATTCCCACACATATTGTGGATACATCACTTTTAATAAAGTTCATTGTATCATATATAGCCATACCTGCTGTAATAACCCCACCAGGAGAATTAATATATAGACTAATATCATCATTATTCAAACTATCCAAATATAGTAGTTGTGCCACCACTACATTAGAGCTATTATCAGTAATTTCACCATTTAATATAATAATTCTATCTTTAAGTAATCTAGAATAGATATCATAAGCCCTTTCTCCCATTTCATTCTTTTCAATAATAGTTGGAACTAAGTTCATATTTATCACCTACAAATAGTATAATATATAATGTAGGTTAATATACCAAAAAAAGTATGACAAAAAATGCACTTATATGGTATAATTAAATTATAAGATAGAAGGAGGAAGTACATGCAAACAATAATAATAACATTAAATAACGGGAAAAAAGAAGAATATGTAAAGGGTATAAAAGTAAAAGAAATATTAAATAAAATGTCTAGAGAAGAAAGAGAAGATGCCATATTAATAAAGTATAACAATAAAAAGGTAGATTTAGAAACAGAACTTAAAAAAAACGGCACATTACAAATATATGATATAAATACTCTTGAAGGAAATAGAATTTATGAAAGAGGGCTATTATATATTTTTATCTATGTTACTAATAATGTTCTAGGAAAAGATACTAAAGTAATAGTAAAGCATTCTATTGATAAAGGAATATTCTGCAAGATAGATAAAAAAATAGAAGATAAAGATGTATTAGAAATAAAAAAACAAATGAAAGAACTAGCAGCTAAAAACATTCCATTTACCAGAATGGATACAACCAAGTATGAAGCAATAGAATACTTTAAGAGTATCAAAAGAGAAGACAAAGCCAAAACACTATTTTATGATCCATCAAAATATGTATCATTATATAAACTAGATGAAAATTATAATTATATAATAGGAGATCTTCCATCATCAACAGGAGTATTTAAATATTTTGATTTATCATTAATAAAAGATAAAGGAATAGTAGTACGCTTTCCATCAATATATGATAATAAAAAAGTAAAAAGATATACACATCATGCCAACTATTTCAATACCCTTGAAGAATATTCCACATGGGGTAATAACTTAAATATAAATAATATTGGAGAGTTAAATGACTATATAACAAGTAATAAACCAGCAGATATCATTCAGTTATCAGAAATAATGCAAGACTATAAATTACTTAGTATAGCAGAGCAGATAGTTCTAAATAAAGAAAATTATAAAATAATATTATTATCAGGGCCTTCAAGTTCAGGAAAAACTACTAGTGCTATGAAATTATCATTATATTTAAAAAGTCTAGGACTAAATCCAACTCATTTATCATTAGATGATTACTTCCATGAAAGAGCAGAAACTCCACTAGGAGAGGATGGTAAACCAGACTTTGAATCAATAACAGCGGTAGATATAAAGTTATTTGATAGTCAAATAAGTAAATTACTAAAAGGTACAAAGGTTGTAGTTCCAACATTTAATTTTATTGATGGCAAAAAAGAGTATAAAAGAACTGTTCAGCTAAAAGAAAATGACATCTTAATAATCGAAGGATTACATGCTTTAAATGAAGAATTATTAACCAATATTCCAAAGAAAAAGAAATTTAAAATATATGTAAGTCCATTAACTTATTTAAATATAGATAACGATAATAGAATAAGTATGACAGATATAAGATTATTAAGAAGAATGGTAAGAGATAATAGAACAAGAGGATACTCTCCATCAGTAACACTTGGTACTTGGATGAAAGTTAGAAGTGGTGAAGAGAAACATGTTTTCCCATATCAAGATAATGCAGATGCTTTATTTAATACCAGTCTAGCCTATGAACTATCAGTCCTAAAAACATATGCAGAGCCATTATTATTTTCCATAAAAGAAGATGATCCAGAATATCAAACAGCTCAAAGATTAATAGAACTGTTAAAATTTGTTTTACCAATTCCAAGTGAAACAGTACCAAAAACATCAATATTAAGAGAATTTATTGGAGATAGTTATTTTGAATAATAAAAAGCATATATATTAATAGGTGTAATATGAATAAATATAAACTATTAATATTAATATGCTTTTTTCTTATAACAATAACTCTTCCCAAAGTAACTGCTAGTGTAAATGGTATGAATTTGTTAGGTAAAGTAATAGTTTTGGATTCTGGTCATGGCGGTGTTGATGCTGGAGCTACTGGTAATCAGATAATAGAAAAAGATTTAAATCTAATATTAACAAAAAAACTAGAAAAAGAGTTAGTCTCTCGTGGAGCCACTGTCTATCTAACAAGAGAGGATGATAAAGACTTATCAACAACTACTGTTAATAGAAAAAGAAGTGACCTTTATAACAGGGCCAGATACATAAATAAAATATCTCCAGATATGTATATCTCAGTTCATTTAAACTCTGTAACAAATTCATCATGGAGAGGTCTTCAAGTATTTTATACTACAAAAAATGAAAAAAACAAACTAATCGCCGAAACAATAACCAACCATTTAAAAGAAAGTATATCTAATGTAAGAGAAATAAAAAAAGATAATACCTACTATATGTATAAACACATAACATCACCAGGAGTTCTTATTGAAGCAGGCTTTATATCTAATCCAAATGATAGTTATTTATTGCGTAACAAAGAGTATCAAGATAAATTAATATCATTAATCTCAGATTCCATAGAAATTTATTTTCAAAAAAATTAAAAAACACTTTCAAAAATATCAAAAATAGTATATACTCATAATAGGTGATAGTATGCAAAAGATATATCTAAAATATGACGAGTATACACCTCCAGTAGAATGTGATTATGGCTTTATAAAAGAAATGTTGTATTTGGGTTTTTTATATCCACTAAAAAAGAAAAACTATAAAATGTATTATATTATGCTCCTAACAGAAGTAGCGGTATCAGCATTAATAATGACATTTATACCATTCAAATTAGGTATATTATTAACAATTGCCATGTTATTTTTGATAAATCTTTTATTCGCAGCAAACTATAATATGATAGTAATTGAAGATTTACTAAAAAAAGGATATGTACCATTAGATTATACATCATCTAATATATTAATAAAAAAAGGAATATACTTTAAACTACAATAATAATTAAATTGTATAGAGTATATTCTTTTTTAATATTTAAAATATTTATATTCCATCTTCAAATCACAGTCCATGCCAGTACCATAATCGAGATTACCAAATAATTTTTCTATTCTTTTATTATCTATTTTTTTATCATTTAACATCTTATCAATTTCATTGATAATTTTTACAGTCTTAACCAAAGCTATATCGTATAAGTCAAAAAATGAATAGCTAAACTTTTCACCAGTACATGGGTGCCTCCAGGTATTATTATCAAGGTTCAAATATTCTAAATGACTATTTGGATTAACATGAAAAGATAATTCTTTTTTTTTAACAACCTTATTACCACATACTGCATCCATAATGGAATAAACGCTCTTTTTTACCCCAAATCTATCATAATTAAATACATGGTAAAACTTCTTCATATCCTTTAAACTCTTATAATAAATAGTATTAACATTATCATAGTCATAGACCTCTTTAACAACCTTATCAATAGTATCCTTTAGTTCATCATTAAATTCGCCAAATTTAAATATCTCATCGAAGACTTTATATTTTCTTGGTATAATATTTTCTCTTTGATAAATAAGATATATATCTGTATAGTATTCGATCTTTTCATGCATACCATTATATTTATAAGTATTCTTATCTTTTTCATCATATCTACCAGACATATATATAGTAAAAGGATGAATAGTACTATCAAGAACAAAATGACATATTTGACCATATAAATAAGACATAACCATAACATTATCATTATAATTCATTTTGTTAATATAATTAATTAGTGTAACAAAATGTTTATTAACTAGACTATGCTGCATAGAAGTGTTGATTTTATGTACTTCTTTAGCCTTCTTAGAAAGATGAAAATCATAAAAGAAATAAGGGTCTGGTCCTTGTCCAAAGACCTTTAAATAATTCAAATTAATCTTACTTTTATTTTTAAATTCATTATAAACATCACTAGCAAAATAACTATGTGTTACTGAACTTGGCATTTTATCGCCTCCTAAATAATTATATCATTTTTTCTCAAAAATATATACCAATTTTTCCAAATCTATGATATACTTTATTACAGAATAATGGGGATGAGTACAAATGGAAAAAAATTTTAAAACAATAGATGAACAAATTGAAATACTGAAAGAAAAAAATCTCATAATTGAAGATGAAGAAACAGCTAAAGAAATATTGCTGAGAGAAAATTACTTCTTTTTAATGGGATATCGCCATGTATTTATGATTTCTTCTAAAGAAAGAAAATTTATCCCGGGTACAACATTTACAGAAGTTTACTCATTATTCACATTTGATAGGAATTTTAGAAATATAATATTTAAAAATGTTTTAGTTATCGAAAACCAATTGAAATCCGTTCTATCGTATCAACTATCTAAAAAATATGGTTATAAAGAGAAAGACTACTTAAATCCTAAAAATTTTACAAATGACCATAGCAAATCGCGAAGAGTGCACGATTTAATAGATAAAATGAAAAGACAAATAAGAATAAATGTTGGTACTCATGCTGCCACTATGCACTATATGAATAATTATGGATATATACCAATGTGGGTATTAGTAAAAGTATTGTCATTTGGTATTGTTTGTGAACTATATACAATATTAAAAGAAGAAGATAAAATAGAAATAGCGGAAGTATTTAATACTACGCCATCAGTCCTTGAGGATATTCTAGTAATATTATCTAACTATCGTAATCTATGTGCTCACGAAGATATTGTCTTTGAGCATCGCACTGAAAGAGTAATACCGGATACTGAATATCATGAATATATGAACATACCAAAGATGGATGGCGAATACATTTATGGTAAGAATGACTTATTCGCAGTAATAATTATCTTTAAAATACTACTTAATGAAAGTAATTTTAGACTGATGATGAAAGAAGTAGAATATGAGATAGAATTACTAGATGGCAGAATAGATATTATACCAATAAATAAAATATTAGATAGAATGGGATTCCCAAAAGATTACATGGAAATAATAGGAAGGTGATAATAAATGAAAAAAAATAAAATATTAATACCATTACTAGTATTTGTAGCTTTTATAGGAGGAGCCGTATGGTCATATTTAGTTATAAAACAATTAGGTCATGAAACAATATTAACTTCTGGTAGTGGAGGAAATTATACAATAAATGAAAATAGTATATCAGCAGCAGTTGATAAAGTATATGATGCTACCGTAGTAGTAGCAAGTTATAAAGGAGAAACATTAGTATCAACAGGTACAGGTTTTGTATATAAAACAGATGGATCAACCTCTTACATAATGACTAATAATCATGTCGTATCTGGTGGTGATTCTGCTAAAGTAATCTTTAGTGATGGTACTTCAGCAGATACCAAAATACTAGGAGGAGATACATATGCTGACATAGCAGTATTAACAGTATCTACTTCAAGTATAAAACAAGTAGCAACACTAGGAAACACAGAAAATATGAAATTAGGAGACACAGTATTTGCAGTAGGTGCTCCTCTAGGAGATACCTATAGTGGTACAGTAACTAAGGGAATATTATCAGGAAAAGATAGATTAGTAGAAGTAAGTATAAATGGAACTACTAGTGATTACTATATGAAAGTATTACAAACCGATACAGCCTTAAACCCTGGTAACAGTGGTGGACCATTATGTAATGTTAATGGTGAAGTAATTGGTGTTAATTCATTAAAATTAACTCAAGAAACTAGTGGTACATCAAGTTATAGTGTTGAAGGAATGGGATTTGCAATACCAATTGAAGATGCTGTATACTATGCTGAAACAATAGAAAAAGGTGGAAGTATAAAGAGACCATACATTGGTGTTAGTATGCTAGATATAACTAATAGTTATTACTTATGGCAGGCTAAGATAACTGTACCAGACAATGTTAAAACAGGTGTAGCAGTAGTGGATGTTGAATCTAACTCACCAGCAGATAAAGCGGGTATTAAGAAAGGTGATATAATCACTAAGATTGAAAATGATGATATATCATCAGTAGCTAAATTAAGATATGAACTATATAAACACTCCCCTGGAGATAAAATAACAGTTACATATAATAGAAATGGTAAAGAATTAAAGACAGAAGTAACACTTGAAGAAAGTAAATAGTTACTTCTTTTTTTGTATCCTCCTGAGCCTAAGGTCTCAAGAGGCTTGATAGAGCCTAAGTCTCTATCAAGAGCATCTTTGGTAAAAACACTTGAAAAATATGCATTTTTATGTTACACTAATGCTGATTTTGAGGGGAGTTAGATTAATATGGAAAATAGAAAAATTCCTAAAATAGTTGAAGAGGTAAATGAAGTAGTGTCTTCAATGACACCTGCGAAAAAATATATAAGTGATAAAAAATTAAATACCAAGACACAAAAAGCTTTGTCAGATATTGAAAAAAATCACAATACATCTTGGGCTGTAGAAATTTTTAGAAGAAATCAAGAAAACTTAGACCTTATATCACTATTATACAGAGGAAACAAGATTTCTTATGAAAAGATGTTTACAGAAGCGTATGATTATGCAAAATCATTAAAGAGTATTGGATATACAAAAGGTGATACAATTCCAATTTGTGTTGATAATATACCAGAATTTGTTTATTTAATGATTGGAGCTAGCTTTATAGGCTGCAATTTTGTTGTAGTGGGTGATTGGTTTAATAAAGAGTATTTAAAAGAAATATTAAATGAAACAAAGAGCAAATATATATTTGTTTCAAATAAAAACTATGTGCAAATAAATGAGGCAATAAATGAATCAAATATAGAGGAAATAATAATGCCTGCACTTAATGATTCACTACCAATAGACAAGAATGGCATTAGATATAATCCATATCAGGAAATAGAAGAAAAATTTTGCCATAATTTTACAAACAATATTAGTGAATTAAAAAAGCAAAGCCAAAAGAGAATATTGAGTATTAAAGAATTTGCAAATATAGGGAAAGATTATACAGAGAAAGTAATAGAAAGTGTTTCAATTGATGCCCCATTTATACAAACATATACTAGCGGAACAACTGACCCTGGCCGTCCAAAAGGAGTAATTCATTCTACTAGAAGCTATATAACATTATCTAGGTGGAAAGAATCAGATGTATCAGGATTACCAAGTATGAGAAATATGACTATTTTAGGACATATTCCAACATATACTCATATGGAACTATCATGTGCAATATCGGATACATTATATGAAAAATGTACTTTAGCATTAGAACCATATTATGAAAGAGACTTCTTTATTTATTCACTTTTAATTAACAAGCCTAACTTTGTACCAGCATCAACTGGATTTTGGACAAAATTGTGTGATCAATTAAATTATGATGAAAAGTTTAAAAATATTAATATGCCATTTTTAATGTTACCAACAGTAACAGGAGAAGAGTGTTCACCTGGAGAAGAATATTATTATAATGCAACATCAAAAAAACATAAATTTGGTACCGATAAATTACCTTATCCACTATCACCAGTAACATTTTCAATAGGTGGTGGAACATCTGAAAGTAGTGGCGTATTTGTTACAATACTTAAATCATTACAAGAAAAAAGGATTAGCAATATTGTAAAAAAATATGGATTAGGGCTTACTCCTCATAGTTTTGTTGATTTAGAAGTCTTAGATAAAGATGGAAATTATTGCCCAATAGGAAAACCAGGAACATTAGTAATAAATGGCCCTTGTAATATGTTAGGATATACTGACCCAAAATTAAATGAGTCAATATATGTAAAAGATAGTAAGGGAAAAACTTGGTTAAATCAAGGCGCTTATTCCTATAAAACAGATAATCAAGGAAGAATAAAAATGAAAGGAAGACCAAATAGTTTTATTACTTTATCCGATAAAACCGAATTACCATACTACATAATTGAAGATATAATTGAAAAAGATATAAAAAATATTATGGTAGCAGTTCTTCTAAAAATAAGTGATGATTCTTATGTTTGCCATATCGAATTACAAAGACAAAGCAAATTATCACAAGAGAAAATCATCAATAATGCTATGAATAGATTAGCTAATAGTGTCCCATCAGAAGTATTAAAAAAACTATACTTAAGAATAGTACCATCATTTCCTGTAGCTCCAAGTGGTAAAAGAGATACAAATCCTTTATTAGCTGAAAGAGTACCAGAAGATAGTATTAATTGTGCTGAATATCTAAAAATTTCAAGAAATGTAAAGAAGAGAGTAAAACAATAATTACTCTCTTTTCTAATGTGGACAATAATACAAATAAATGTTATAATCGTAGTATAAGACGATAGGAGAATTATTATGAATGTTGAATTTTTAATTTTATATGCACTTATATTATCAATAACATTAAATATAATGTACTTCATCAGGAAACACATTAACTCTAACGAGGCAAAAATATTTTCAAAAATTCTTTTTTCCAATTTACTTGGATTAATGTTAGAATTGATGTGTATATATATGAGCAATAAATTTTCTCCAACATCATTGCCCGCAATAATCTTTACAAGAGCATATTTAATATATTTAATAACGTATTTATTGTTTATGACACTATATAATTATGTTTTATGCTATACAACAGAAAAGCAAAAAAAATTAGAACATTATAAAAAATTAAGAAACATATCATACACTATTTATGCTGTATGCGTTGTCGTGTGTATGGCATTACCATTGCAGACAGCAAAAGGGTATGCAATAGGGCCGGCAGTCAATTTTGTATATTTATGTTCTACAATATGTATAAATATATGGTTTATTCCAATGATAAAAAATAGAAAAATAATAGAACATAAAAAGTTTATACCACTTTATATATTTATTTTCCTTATAATCATTGTTGCTATAATACAAAAGATTTATCCTCAAGCTACTTTAATAACAATAGTGGAATTTCTAATAGTTTTTATAATGTATCATACCATTGAAAACCCTGATATGAAAATGTTAGATGAAGTTCATAAAGCTAAAGTAATAAGTGATAATGCTAATGAAGAAAAAACACTATTTTTATATAATATGACAAATGAAATAAGAGGTATAACTAAAGATATTGATAGAGAAACAGATAATATCTTAGATGAAACAGATAATAAAAAAATTGATGTTGAAGAAATAAATAATTCTGCTAGAAATATTAAGGGAAGTACTGCAAAGTTTACTACTATGACAAATGAAATATTAGATATATCAAGTATTGATAGTGCTAGTGTTAGAATATATAATGAAAAATATAATATAAAAAGATTGTTAAAAGAACTTGTAGGAATGTATAAGTCAAAAATTCAAAATAAAAATCTAGACTTTAGAGTAAGCATAGCTAGTGATATACCCGAATATTTATATGGTGATGGAATAAATCTAAAGAAAGCCTTAACTATTATATTAGATAATAGTGTTAAATACACCAATAATGGCTATATAGAGTTTAATGTAAATACCATTATAAAAGGAAATATAGCTAGATTAATAATATCAGTTGAAGACTCTGGAATTGGAATGAAAGCCGAAGACATAAATAAGATATTCACAAAGAAACAAGAAAGAGAAGATAATCATAATCTAAATAATAACTTATATAATGCTAAAAGACTAATAACACTAATGAATGGAACAATCGTACCAAGTAGTAGTTATGGAAGTGGAACAATCATGAAAATAATATTAGACCAAAAGTATGATACCATAGATACAGATATAAATAAATATGATAATATTTATGATAAGAAGAAAGTATTATTAATAGATGATAGTCCATCAAGTGAAAAACTATTTAATAAAATATTAAGTGGAACAAATATAGAACTAACTAGTGTAAAATTAGGAAAAGAAGGATTAGAAAGAATAAGAAGTAAAGAAAAATATGACTTAATATTATTAGATGAAGAGTTAGAACCACAAAATGGACATATAATTATGCGAAAATTATTAGAAATAAGAAACTTTAATACCAAAGTAATATTATTAACAAAAGATAATAAATATGATTATGATGATAGTTATTTACAGGAAGGATTTACTGATTACATAATAAAATCATCAGATAAAGAAGAAATATTAAATAAAATGAATAAGTACTTGTCATAGTACTTTTTTCTTGCGTTTAATAGAAAAATCTGTTATTATATATGCCGAGGTGTTAATATTTATGAAATGCTGTGGAAATTGTGAATGGTGTATTACTGAAGAAGAAGAACTTGCTCAAATAAAAGAAAAAAATTATGATGAAGAGGATCTAAATAGACCACTTACTGGAGATTGTTCTCTTGGAATTGATCCTGGCGAAAACTATTGCTGTAGTCAGCATAATTACATGGAAAAATTAACCAATATTTATGTATTATATGATGAAAACTATTTTGGACCAGGTTATTTTATAGTTACGGAATATAATAAAGAACCAGTTATACTTATAAAAATGTTTATCGCAGGTAGTAAAACTTTTCCTGAATTCAAATTATTTGCTTATGAAAGAGAAAGTGCAAACTATTCTACAAAATTAAATAAAAATATAGACCTATTAGTATTCAAAAAAAATAATGAAGATTTGTATCAGATAGTTAAATTACTATCTTCATCACTACCATATGATACAGTTCCATCAGCAGAGTATAGTAAAGAAAATAGTAGCATACACATAAATGTTACCGAAGACTACGCTGACATAAATATATCAAAAGATATAGTTAGTGATAAAGATAATAAAGATTTCATAAACATAACACTAGGAGACCCATACACCTGCAAAAACTATATTCAGTTAAGTACCTTTTATAATAGATTAGCCAAGCTAAGTAAAGGTGTACTTAAAGAAGAAGGAATGAAAAAAATCCTGAAAATAAAATAAATATAACTAAAGGTAGATTTTTGTCTATCTTTAATTATTTACTAAAAAACTATTGTAATTTACTCTAGGTATTTGATATAATTAAATAGACAAAGAAAGGTGATTAAAATGGAAGAATACAAAATAATTACTCATGATGAAAATGAGACAATTGCAGTAGCACAAAATATCGAATCAGAAAAATTTCCTAATATGGTTATATGCTTAAATGGAGACCTTGGCAGTGGTAAGACACTATTTACTAAAGGCTTTGCTCATGCCATGGGAATAGATGAGATAACTTCACCTACATTTACAATTATAAAAGAATATGTTGGTGAATTACCACTATATCATATGGATGTATATAGACTAGAGGATTCAAAAGAAGACATAGGAATAGAAGAGTATTTTGACAAGGGAGGAGTAACCATTATCGAGTGGGCTGATATGATTAAAGATATCCTACCTCCAGAAAGATTAGATATAAAGATAAAAATAACAGGAGAAAACACAAGAGTATTAATATTAACTCCACATGGAGAAAAATATACTAATATTTGTGAGGCTATAATATGATAAGCTTATTCATAGATACATCATTATCCGATGTATCTATTGCCTTAGTAAAAGAAGGAAAACTTTTATCTAATATCAAAAATACCAGTCCTAAAGAACATTCTATATATACTACAAAATTCATTGAAGATATTTTAAAAGAAAATAACTTAGAGCCAAATGATGTAAATGAGATAGTAGTTGTAAACGGCCCAGGATCATTTACAGGCATAAGAATAGGAGTAACAATAGCCAAGATGTATGCTTATCTCCTAAAAATAAGTATAAAAGAGATAACATCCTTAAAAATAAGAGTATTAGGCTTTACTGGAGATTATTTTCTATCTACCATAGATGCCAAACATGGTAACTATTACATAGGATTATACGATAAAGAGTATAATACCATTACTGAAGAGTTTAACAATATAGATAGAATAGATGAGTTAAAAGAAAAATATAATCCAGTCTTAGTAACCGAAACAGATGATTATGATATTGAAGAGATAATTAAATATGCCAAGAATCTTCCTAGTATTAATCCACATGCAGTAAATCCAGTATATTTAAAATTACCCGAGGCTATGGAAAAAAATGATAAAAGAAGTAGTTAATAATGACAATCCCTTTTCAAAAGAAATTCAGTATATAGAAGATAACAATGTACTAGGAGAATTAAAATACTCTCTAATATATGAAAGAATGGAAGTAGATAATATTCTTGTAAAAGAAGAGTATCGTGGTAGAGGAATAGGAACCAAATTAATGAGTTACCTAGTATCCGAAGCCATCCATCATAAAGTAATAAATATAACTCTTGAAGTAAGAGTAAGCAATAGTAGAGCAATAAATCTTTATAAGAAGTTTGGTTTTCGTGAGGTAGCCCTAAGAAAATACTATTATGGAGATGAAGATGCAATACTTATGGAAAAACAGGTGATGTAAATGAAAGATGTATATATACTTGGAATAGAGTCAAGTTGTGATGAAACTAGTATGAGTATAGTAAAAAATGGCTCTGAAGAAATAGCCACTGTAGTACTAAGTCAAATAGATATTCATAAAAACTATGGTGGAGTAGTACCAGAAATAGCAAGTAGAAATCATATCGAAAATATAACAATAGTCCTTGAAGAATTATTAAGTAAGACTAATCTAACTATGGATGATATAACTGCCATAGCGGTAACATATGGTCCAGGACTAATAGGAAGTCTATTAATAGGAGTACAGGCCGCTAAAACAATGGCTTTAGTAACAGGAAAACCATTAGTACCAGTTCATCATATAGCGGGACATATCTATGCTAACAATTTAGAAGGAAGATTACAGTTCCCCATAATAGCTTTAGTAGTAAGTGGTGGTCATACCGAACTAGTCTATATGAAAGAAGACTATTCCTTTGAACGAATAGGAGGTACTTTAGATGATGCTGTTGGTGAGTGCTATGATAAGGTAGCCAAAGTAATAGGATTAGAATATCCTGGCGGCCCCAAAGTAGACAAACTAGCTCATCAAGGTAAAGTAACCTATGACCTACCATTACCATTAAACGATAAAACATATAACTTTAGTTTCAGTGGTATTAAGTCAGCAGTTATTAATCTAGTACATAATGAAAATCAAAGAGGAAATACCATAAATAAAGAAGACTTATGTGCTACTTTCCAACATAATGTTGTTGAAGTAATAGCTAAGAAAACAATGCATGCCTTAAAAGAATATCATGTAAACAATCTTATAGTAGCGGGAGGAGTATCTGCTAATACCGGTCTAAGAGAAAGACTAGAAAAAGACTGCAAAGAAAACAATATTAACTTATCAATACCAAGAATACAATATTGTACAGATAATGCCACTATGATAGCAGCAGCAGCCTATTTTGCCCATAAGAAAAATATCTTCGCAGACCAGACACTAAATGCTGTAGCCACAGATAGTCTATATAAATATTAAAAAAAGTTAAGGAAGAAAGTTAGAAAATTATCGCTTTCTTTTTTTCTTTTAGACTAACTTTATTATGCTAAAAAAATTCACCTCATATAATAAAGTGATTATGAATAGAGGTGAGATAAATGAAATTCATAACAGAAAATACAGAATTAATGGTAACATTATTAACCATGACCTTAACATGGATATTGGGATTTATATCAAAAAGATGTCCTTATATAAATAATAACCTAATAATAATACAAAATATCGTCATAGGATTATGCGTATCAATATTTTATTTCATAATAACCAAAGACTTTAATTTAGCAATAACATTAAGTGGTCTATTCGCCGAAACAGGATACAATCTTATTCATAATATAGAAAAACTGATAAAGGAGGGTAAAAATGGTTAATATTGTAAAAAAAATAGTACCAGAAAGTAGATATTATCTAAAATGCCCTTATGAGATGACTCCTACTAGAATAGTAGTACATAATACCGCTAATGATGCTACTGCTAGAAATGAAATAAGCTATATGACAAATAATGACTATGAAACATCATTTCATTATGCTGTAGATGATAAAGAAATAGTCCAGGGACTTCCTGAAAATAGAAATGGTTGGCATGCTAGTGATGGTAATGGTAAAGGAAATAGAGAAGGAATAGCTATAGAAATATGTTATTCTAAGTCAGGTGGAGACCGCTTCATTAAGGCTGAAGAGAATGCAGTAGACTTAATCGTAGATATATTAAATAGATATAATTGGGATATCGATAAAGTAACAAAGCACCAAGATTATACTAATAAATATTGTCCACATCGAACATTAGATTTAGGCTGGGATAGATTTATTAATATGATAAAAGAAAAGTTATCAGAAACAAGAGCAAGACCTTTTGTAGTAGGAGAAATATTATACAATAAAGAAGATTTATATTTACATGAGACTGCGGGCTATGGTGGGGGGCTAATGCTTTTAAAGAAAGATACAAAGTCAGTAGTTAAAAAATATCATTATAATAAAGGCTTATACATGGCTTTAGGAGACACTAATTCTTATTATGATGCTGCTTGGACAGATGAATATAGTAAATTTACTACTGAAGAACCTATAGTACCAGAGGAGCCAAAAGTTCCAGAAGAGCCAAAAGAAGATAATACTAAAAATGAAGAAGATAATACTAAAGATGATAACAAAGATAAAGATAATGAAATAGAATTACCAGTACAAGATAGAGAAAATCCCTTATTATGGTTATTAGATAAAATTATAAAATTCATAGTTAAATTATTCAAAGGGAGGAAAAAATAATTCCTTCTTTCTTTTTGTTCAGTCCGAGCCTAAGGTCTCGGGACTGCTATAGAAAGCCTTAATAAGTCTTTCTATAGAAAATCAGAGCCTATTAGTAGTCTCTGATTTTAAGTATATTATAGTTATTATAAAATCTACAAATAACCGAATGAAAATCCCACAAATAATCGAATGAAAAATCTACAAATAACCGAATTGTTATTGATTAAATTATTATTTAATGATATAATTTTATTAGAGGAGGTATTTCTATGAAGGAATATAAGAAAAGAATTGCCGATGAATTACTTGAGAGAAAGTTAAAAGGAAAGGGTGCTGTTTTAATTGAGGGACCTAAATGGTGTGGTAAAACAACTACTGCAGAACAAGTATCTGGCAGTATACTATATATGGCGACTCCGGAAGACAAAGAGCAAAATATTGCACTAGCAGAGTTAAACCCAAGTTTGCTATTAAAAGGTGAAACACCAAGACTAATTGACGAATGGCAAATAGCACCTAAATTATGGGATGCTATAAGGTTTGAAGTCGACCATCGTGGTGAAGAGGGACAGTTTATTTTAACAGGTTCAGCAGTACCAGCAGACCTGAAAGATGTAACACATACTGGAACAGGAAGAATTGCAAGATTAACAATGAGACCAATGACACTTTATGAGTCAGGAGAATCAAATGGAACAGTTAGTCTTTCAGAACTATTAAGCGGCAATTCAAAAATAAGTGGTATAAATGAATTGTCTCTAGAAGATATTGCTTATCTATGCTGTCGAGGAGGTTGGCCTAGAAGTATTTTTATGGACAAAGATATAGCCTTAGATCAGGCGTTTGATTATTATGATGCTATTGTCAATTCTGATATTTCTAGAGTTGACAATGTAGATAGAAATCCCGAGAGGGCTAAAAACTTAATGAGAAGTTATGCAAGAAATATTGGTAGTCAAGCATCAAATGAAACATTAAGAAACGATATGATAAATAATGATTCTACATCTTTAGATACTGACACCATATTATCGTACATCAATGCCCTAAAAAAAATATTTGTTATCGAAGAATCACTAGCATGGAATCCAAACTTAAGAAGTAAAACAGCCATAAGAACATCTGAAACAAGATATTTTATTGATCCTTCAATTGCAGTAGCGGCCCTAGGTCTTGGACCAAATGATCTAATAAACGATCTAAATACATTTGGATTAATATTTGAAACATTATGTATTCGTGATCTAAGAGTGTATGCCGAAAGTATTAATGGAAGTATTTACCACTATAGAGATGCTTCAGAATTAGAATGTGATGCTGTAATACACCTAAGAAATGGCTCTTACGGTTTAATTGAAATTAAATTAGGAGGAGACAAACTAATTAATGAAGGTGCACAAAATTTAATAAAAATGAAAAACAAAATAGATACTAACAAAATGAAAAACCCATCATTCTTGATGGTATTAACAGCAACAAGTAAGTATGCTTACCAAAGAGAAGATGGAGTATATGTAATTCCTATTGGATGTTTAAAGGGATAAAGTGCCAAGTAAAAAATTAGCACTTTTCTTTTTTAATTTTAAATACATTCAATTTTTTGTTCAACACCAATATCTAAGTTATCATATCTGGCTTATATATAATAGATATGTAGATATATCATTTATAGACTACAGGCTATAAATGACACACTATAGACCCAGGCTATAGTGTGAATAAAATAAAAAAATATTCTTATCTTTACTTCACTATATTATCAAAATATGATAAAATGAAGTAAAGAAAGATGAGGTAGACAAGATGAAAGTTTTAGAATTAAATAAGAATCAGCAAGAAGCTGTTAATCATATAAATGGACCAATGTTAGTACTCGCAGGAGCAGGTTCAGGAAAGACCAAAGTACTAACTAGTAGAATAGCAAATTTAATAGAAAATGGAATAAGTCCATATAACATATTAGCAATAACCTTTACTAATAAAGCCGCTAAAGAAATGAAAGATAGAGTAGTATCTCTAATAGGAAGTACTGCCAATAATATACAAATATCAACATTTCACTCTTTAGGACTTAGAATACTAAAAGAAAACTATAGCCTATTAGGCTATGAAAGAAACTTTACTATCATAGATAGTGATGATGTCTTAACTATTATTAAAAAAATAATGAAAGATCTAAATATGAGTAAAGAATACTATAATCCTAGAGAAATAAAGAATAAAATAAGTTCTGCTAAAAACGAAATGATGGATGTAGAAAAATTCTCTAAAATAGAATTTGATCATAAGGTAGTAGAAGTATATAAAACATATCAAAAAAAATTAAAACAAGGAAATTCTGTAGACTTCGACGATTTATTAATATTACCAATAAAACTATTTAAGAACTATCCAAATGTCTTAAATGACTATCAAGAAAGATATAAATATATATTAATAGATGAATATCAAGATACAAATGAAGCTCAATATACCTTCAGTAGACTACTATCATCTAAATATCGTAATATCTTTGTAGTAGGAGATAATGACCAAGCCATATATGCCTTCCGTGGAGCCAATTATAAAAACATCTTAAACTTTGAAAAAGACTATCCCGAAGCAAAAACAATATTACTTGAAGAAAACTATCGTTCTACTAAAAACATCTTAAATGCCGCTAATAGCGTTATAAAAAATAATAGAGAAAGAAAAGATAAAAATCTATGGAGTAATAACGAAGAAGGAGATAAAATAAAATATAAAAAAGTATCAACCGAAAAAGAAGAAGCTTCCTTTGTCGTAGGAGAAATAAAAGATTTAATATCAAAAGGTATTAAAGAAGAAGCTATAGCGGTCCTATATCGAACCAATGCTCAGTCAAGAACTATTGAAGAGGAATTACTAAAAAAGAATATCAAATATAGAGTAGTAGGAAGTTTCTATTTCTATAATAGAAAAGAAATAAAAGATTTATTATGTTATCTAAGATTAATAAATAATCATAAAGATGATGTAAGTTTGCTTAGAATAATCAATACTCCAAAAAGAGGAATTGGTGAAAAAACAATTGATAACCTAACCTCGTTAGCAGAAGATGCCGGTATTTCTATCTATGAAGCCATTACTACAGGTAAAGAATTAACTTTTAAAGAACTAATCGAAGAACTAACTAAAGATAGTGAGAAAATGTCACTTACTGAATTAGTTGATGACATTCTAGATAAAAGCGGTATAAGAAAAGAATTAGAAAGTTCTAAATTACTCGAAGATGAAATAAGACTAGAAAACTTAAACGAATTTAAAGGAGTTACCAAGAGTTATGAAGAAGAATATGGTTCAGCAAGCCTAGAGGACTTTCTTGAAGAAATATCCCTAGTTAGTGATATAACCGAACATCAAGATAGTGATGGAAGAGTAAGTTTAATGACCGTTCACTCTGTAAAAGGACTAGAATTTGATTATGTCTTTATCGTTGGCATGGAAGAAGGAATATTCCCACATTACAACGCTATCAATGATGGAAGCAATTCCGCTATTGAAGAAGAACGTAGACTATGCTATGTAGCCATTACCAGAGCCAAGAAAAAACTCTATATAACATCTGCTGATACTCGTATGTTATTTGGAAATACCAGTAGAAATATGCCAAGTAGATTTATAAATGAAATAGATAAAGAATATATTGAAGTAGAAGGAATAAAACCCCTTACTAAGATGGTATCAAATATCAAGAAAAAGATTGATAAAAATGCTGAATACACCGTAGGAGAACATATTGTTCATACTGAGTTTGGCGAAGGTGTCGTAATAGGAGTAGATAAATCAATCCTAACCGTAGCCTTTCCACATCCAACAGGTATAAGAAAGCTTATGAAAGGTCATCCAAATATCAAGAAAATATAAAAAGGAGTTACTATGAAAAAAATATTACTTATCATATTTTCAATTACTATAATTATTGAGATAGTAGTATTACATCAAGATAACAAAAACCTAATCATTTCCAATAATGCTATAGAAGAAGAACTAAAACAAAATAATCTAATCGAAGATGGTAAAGTATCATTAAATTCAGTATATAAAGAAGAGAAAGAAGCAAGAGAAAAAGTTGAAGAACTATTTTCCACTACTGCCTTCAAAGTCGAAGATATCGAAGAACTAATTACAAAAGAAGAAGATAAAAGTAAAGAACTTCAAAATAGCATATCTTCTCTTGAAGAACAAATCGTAGGTCTTGAAGGTAACATTACCACTCTTGAAGCAGAATATAATAGATTAACCAAAGAGTACGAAGAAAAAAATTCTGCCTATATAACAGGAGTGCCCACAATCAATCAGTATCCTGACTATCCAACAGGCTGTGAATCCGTTGCTCTAACTATTCTATTAAAATATTATGGTGTATCAGTAACTCCTAATGATATTATAAATAAGTTAGAAAAAGGAAAAGCACCATATACCAAAAATGGCGTTACTTATGGAGGTAATCCTGATCTAGAATTTATCGGAGACCCAAGAACACAGAACTCTTATGGTGTCTTTGATAAACCAATTGCCAAAGTAGCGGGTACCTATAAACCAGGAATAATAAATGCTACAGGTAGTTCTTTTGATGAAATACTAAAAATAGTAAAATCAGGTAGACCAGTACTAGCTTGGACCTCTATAGGATTATCAACTCCATATATATCAACATCTTGGATATATGAACCAACCGGAGAAACCATCTATTGGAAATCAGGAGAGCATGCCGTAGTCATAATTGGCTATACTACTGATAAAATAATAATATCTGACCCAATTGGCGGAAAAATAAAATATCAGTCATTATCACTATTTAGAGAAAGATATAATTACTTTGGAAAGAAGGCCTTATATTACTAATGAAAAAGAAAAATAAAACTAATAAAATATTCAAAATAGTAGGAACTATCTCTTTTATAGGAGTATTCACTATCCTAATAATTACACTATATAATAACATAACTCTAAATAATAAAAATAAAGAGTTAGATAAATATCTAACAGAGTACAAAGAATTAAAAAAAGAAATAGATAACCTAAATAATTTAAAAGAAAGTTATGATATAGCCAAACTAAATAACGAAAATCTAAATAGTCAAAAAGAAGAATTAGAGTCAGAATTAAACCAGTTAAATAATAAGATAAGTAATTTAAATAAGAAGATAGATAAACTAAAGTAGTCTCTCTTCTCTTTTTATAGCATATATTATAGTGGAGGTACTTATGGATTATAATATTTTAGTAAATAAAGATAATCCCCTGCCAAGAGCACATATACCAAGTACTTTAGTAGAAGCTAGTAGTAGTTATAAAGATGGCATATTAATAGATAGAGAAACAAAGAATGCTTTTGATAGAATGAAACAAGATGCTTTAAGATATGGATACCACATAGATATAGAAAGTGGATATCGTGATTATGATTATCAAGAAAAAATATATAATAAATTACTTGAAGAAAAAGGATTTACTTATGCTATCACAAGAATAGCAGAACCAGGTAAATCAGAACATCAAACAGGATTAGCCATAGATTTTTGTATATATAAAGATGAAAAGTGTTACATAGAACATGAAATAGAAGAATTATTAGAAACTAAATGGGTTCATCAAAATTGTTATAGATATGGATTTATATTAAGATATCCTGAAGGAAAAGAAGATATAACAAAATATAGTTATGAACCATGGCATATAAGATATGTAGGAAATATAGCTAGTTATATTTATAATAATAATTTAACACTAGAGGAATATAAAGAAAGAGAGTCTAAAAAATAGATTCTCTTTCAGTTTCGTCTCACACTAAAGTAGTTCGCCGTTTTCTAATGCCTAAGGTCATTAGAAAATATTTTTGAGCCTATAGTCTCAAAAATAATAATTTATAAAATAATTGCCAAAATAAAAGTATATAATTACTGACTTATATATAATAGATACCACTGGTATATTGTTGTTAGACTATAGGCTAACAACAACACTTCAAGACCTAGACTTGAAGTGATAAAAAGAATATAAAAATATATTGACATAATATACTAATAGTGATATTATTTAAATATATGAATATATATTCATATATAAGGAGGAAATATGTTAGATATAAAAGAAATAAATAGTATAAAAAACAAACTACTTGAAGAAGATACTATTATAGATATAGCAGAACTATTCAAAGTATTCGCAGATTCAACTAGAGTAAAAATAATAAATGTCTTATTAGAAAATAAACTTTGTGTAGGAGATATAGTCACTCTTGTCGGAGGTACACAGTCAGCAATTTCTCACCAGCTTAGAATACTAAAGTCCGCTAAACTAGTAAAATATACCAAAATAGGTAAAACAGTATATTACGAATTAAGTGATGACCATGTAAAAAAACTATTTAGTGTAGGAAAGGAACATATCAATGAAATATAAATATAATATCAAAAATCTAGATTGTGCCAACTGTGCAAAGAAAATAGAAGAAAAACTAAATAAAGACAAAAACATCAAAAAAGCTATAGTAAATTTTAGTACATCAACAGTATCTGTGGAAACAGACTTAGAAAAACCATTTGAATATGTTAAACAAATAATTAGTGAAGTAGAACCAGATGTCATACTAAGTGAAGAAAAATTAAAAGAAAATAACTATAAAATATTTTATCAAATCCTAGTAGGAGGTATATTAGGATTAATAGGCTGTATAACAAAATTACCATATCATTTAAATCTAATTCTAATTATAATAAGCTATATAGTATTAGTATATAGTACCTTTATAACCGCTATTAAACAGTTATCAAAAAAAGTAATTAATGAAAACCTATTAATAGTAATATCAACAATAGGAGCCTTCGTATTAGGAGAGTTACATGAAGGACTAATGGTAATATTTCTATATGAACTAGGAAAAGCCCTAGAAAAATTAGCCATTAATAGAAGTAGAAAATCAGTATCAGAACTAATGAATATAAAAGAAGAAAACTCTAATTTAAAAGAAGAAGATACCATAAAAGTAGTACCAACAGAAACCATAAAAGTAGGCGATATAATTGTCGTAAAAGAAGGCGAAAAAGTACCACTAGATGGAATAATAATAGAAGGAAATGCCATGCTAGATACTAGTGCCCTAACAGGAGAATCAGAATTATTAAATACTACCATAGGTAGTGAAGTATTATCCGGAAGTATCAACAAAAGTGGTTTAATAGAAGTAAAAGTAACTTCCATATACAAAAACTCAACAGTAAGTAAAATATTATCACTAGTAGAAACCGCAACTGAAAGAAAAACCAAAACCGAAACAGTAGTATCAAAGTATGCCCCAGTATATACCCTAAGTGTATTAATCATAGCCATTCTAGTAGGAGCCCTTTTACCACTAATAACAAACTTAACATATACCGAAAGTATTTATAAAGCCTTAACCATAATAGTAGTATCATGCCCCTGTGCTGTTGCCATATCCGTACCACTAGCATACTTCTCAGGAATAGGAGCTTCTTCTAAAGAAGGAATACTAATAAAAGGAAGTAATTACTTAGATAGTATAAAAAATATCCAAAAAGTAGTATTTGATAAAACAGGAACCATAACAACAGGAGAGTTTTATGTATCAAAAATAAACATTTATGATAAAAAATATACCAAAGATAAAGTGTTAGAATTATGTGCTAAAGGAGAAAGTCTATCTAACCATCCTATCGCCGCATCAATAATTAAAGAGTATGGTAAAAAAGTATCAACCGAAGATATCAAAGAACATAGAGAATACCAAGGTAGAGGTATAACCTATAAATATAAAGATCAAAATATCAAAATAGGAAATTCCAAGTTCTGTAATCAAAAAGAAACCAAAAATATCTATCTAATGATTAATGATAAGTTAGTTGCTGAATTAGAAATAAAAGACGAAATAAAAGAAAGCGCTAAAGAAACAATCAAAGTACTTAAAGATATGAATATAGAAACCTATATGTTTACTGGCGATAATAAAGAAAAAGCCATAGAAATAGCTAAAAAAATAGGAATAAAAAATGTCTTTTATGAAATGCTTCCTAGTGATAAATATCAAAAACTAGAAGAATTAATAAATACTAAGAAAGAAAAAGAATTAGTATCATTTGTAGGAGATGGCATAAATGATGCCCCAGTACTAGCCTTATCAGATATAGGAATATCAATGGGTAGTCTAGGTAGTGATTCCGCTATCGAAGCCTCAGATGTAGTAATAATGAATGATAACTTATCAAAAATAATAACCGCTATAAAAATATCACAAAAAACAAATAAAATAATCAAAGAAAATCTAATATTTGCCATTACCATAAAACTATTAGTATTAATATTAACCATACTAGGATTATCCACCATGTGGGAAGCAGTATTCGCAGATGTTGGAGTAACAGTACTATGTATTCTAAATACATTAAGACTATTAAAGAATAACCAGTTGTAATAAATAAAAAAATAATATATAATTATCTTATAAATAGGAGGAACAAATGGATATAGTAATTGGAATAATATTTATATCACTAATTGGAACACTACTACATTTTATGTATGAATGGTCAGGTCATAATAAAGTAGTATCCCTTTTTGCAGCAGTCAATGAAAGCACTTGGGAACATATCAAAATAGCCTTAACACCAACCTTTATATGGACATTATATGATGGAGCAGTATATGGATTAAATCAAAATTATTTCATAGCCAAAACAGCCAGTTTATTAGTAATAATATTATTAATACCACTATTATTTTATACATATCAAATATTTACTAAAAAATCAGTATTATGGATAGATATCATCATCTTTTATTTAGCCATCATATCTAGTACATTAACATTTAAATACCTAATAAATATAACAACCCTACCATTTTATCTAACATATATATCAGTAATAGTATTATTCATAATATTTGGATTCTACATGGTATTAACACTATTACCAATAAAAAATTTCTTATTCAAAGACCCAATAACCAATAAGTATGGTATAAAAGGACATTCCCATCATGAACATAAAGAAGAAAAATAATAAAAATGTGTTTTAATAACATATTTTTTTTGTTATAATAATAATGGAAAGTTAGAAGTGAAAAAAATGAGAAATATATATGATGTAACATTACAAGAATTAGAAGATTATTTTATAAGTATAAATGAAAAGCCCTTTAGAGCGGCTCAAGTATATGAAGGATTATATAAAAAAAGATATACTTCATTTGATGAAATGACTAATATTAGTAAAGAATTAAGAGAAAAACTAAAACAAGATTTCTCTTTCTATAAGATAAAACTGTTAATAAAACAAGAAAGTAAAGAAGTAAACAAATATTTATTTGAACTAGAAGATAAGAATAGAATAGAGTCAGTACTAATGTTTCATGATTATGGAATAAGTATTTGTGTATCATCACAAGTAGGCTGCAATATGTCATGTGCCTTTTGCGAAAGTGGCAGATTAAAGAAAGTAAGAGACCTACTTGCCTATGAAATAGTAGAGCAGATTCTACTTATTGAAGAAGACATTAAAACTAGAATATCTCATGTAGTAGTTATGGGTATTGGTGAACCATTTGATAATTATGATAATGTTATGCGTTTTGTTAAAATAATTAACTGTGGTAAAGGAATAGATATCGGTTCAAGACATATAACTATATCAACATGTGGAGTAGTACCAGGAATCAAAAAATTTATGAAAGAAGAAGGACAGGTAAATCTAGCCATAAGCTTGCATGCTCCAAATGATGAACTAAGAAATAAGATAATGAAAATAAACAAAGCCTATCCAATAAAAGAATTAATGGATACCATAAAAGAATATATAAAACTTACTAATAGAAGAGTAACTTTTGAATATATTATGTTAGAGGACATAAACGATAGTGAAAAAGAAGCAAAAGAATTAGTTTCACTTCTTAAAGGAATAAACTGCTACGTAAATTTAATACCATATAATGAAACAGAAAATATTGGCTTCAAAAGAACAAAAAAGTGGAAAATTTTACAGTTTTATGATATACTTAAATCAAATAATATAAATGTAACAATAAGAAAAGAATTTGGCGGAAATGTAGATGCTGCCTGTGGACAGCTAAGAGCCAAAGCAAAAGAGGAGTGAAGTTATGCAGACATTTTATATGACAGATGCAGGAAAAGTAAGAACACATAATGAAGATAATGTAATAATATTAAATAATAATAACAATGAATTCATTCTTGCCGTAGCGGACGGAATGGGTGGACATAAAGCTGGAGAAGTAGCCTCTAATATAGCAATAGAACATGTTAGAGATAGTTTTGAAGAACTAGAAACACTAGGAAAAAAAGAAGATGCTATCGACTACTTAAGAAGAATAGTAAAAGAAATAAATGAAAAAATATTTTCTTATACAAAAAATCATCCCGAGAGCAAAGGCATGGGAACAACCCTAGTAATAGCTATCAAAACAAATGATTACATACTATATGGAAATATTGGTGATTCATCAGGATATGTAATGAAAAATGGATTATTACATAAAATAACAAAGGATCATACCTTGGTAAATTTACTTGTATCAACAGGAGAATTAACTCCAGAACAAGCTAAATTTCATCCAAGAAAAAACCTATTAACTAGAGCTCTTGGAGCAAATGATCCAATCGAAATAGATATTTTTGATGTAGACACTAACGTATCAGGATTATTCCTATGTAGTGATGGCCTAACAAATATGGTCGCAGATGATCAAATAGAAAAAGTATTAAATAATAAAAGTTCAATAGAGGAACAAGTAGAAAAACTAATTAAAAAGAGTAATATGCGCGGTGGTACAGATAATATATCAATTGCTTATCTAAAAAAGGAAAGTGGTGATTTATAATGCTATCAAAAGGTCAAAAGATTAATGATAGATATGAAATTATTAAAACAATTGGCGAAGGTGGTATGGCTAATGTCTATTTAGCAAATGATACAATTCTAGATAGAAAAGTTGCAATAAAAGTATTACGTGGAGATCTTTCAAATGATGAAAAGTTCATTCGTCGTTTCAAAAGAGAAGCTCTATCAGTATCAAATTTATCACATCCAAATATTGTTGAAGTATACGATGTCGGTGAAGAAGATGGAAACTACTACATCGTAATGGAATATATTGAAGGAAAAACATTAAAACAATTACTTCAAAAAAGAGGAGCACTTACTCTAAATGAAGTAATAGATATAATGACACAGTTAACAGATGGTTTAGCTCATGCTCATGAAGCCTATATAATTCATAGAGATATTAAACCACAAAATATAATGATTGAGGACAATGGACTAGTAAAAATAACTGACTTTGGTATAGCTATGGCTCTAAATTCAACTCAGTTAACCCAAACAAATTCAGTAATGGGTTCAGTTCATTATCTTCCTCCAGAGCAGGCTAATGGAAAAGGTTCTACAGTAAAAAGTGATATTTATTCTCTAGGAATATTAATGTATGAACTATTAACAGGTTCAGTACCATTTAAAGGAGATACTGCTGTAGAAATAGCCTTAAAACATATGAAAGAAAAAATACCAAGTATTAGAAAACAAAATCCAACAATACCACAATCTGTTGAAAACATCGTATTAAAAGCAACTGCTAAAAATCCAAAGAACAGATATGATAATGTTAGAGATATGTATAAAGACTTGCAGACAGCCCTTCAAAGAGATAATGAAAAGAGATTAGTATATGAATATCCAGAAAACGATCTTGAAGAGACAAAGGTTATACCGCAAGTTACTAAAGAAGTAAAACAAGTGATAGATAAACCAACAGCTAAAGAAGAAGACACCGAAGATGATTCAGTACTAAAAGAAAAGGATGAAAAAAATAAATTACCAATCATTCTCGCAGTAGTTCTTTTAGGAACATTAATTGTACTCGCAGGTGTATACTTACTAATAACAAGTAAAGATGTAAAAGAAGTAAAAGTGCCAAATGTAGTAGGATTAACCACTGAAGAAGCTATCAAAAAAATAAAAGAAAAAGGTTTAGAATATACCACAAAGAGTGAAGAAAGTACTACTGTTGAAGAAGGAAAAGTAATAAGAACAGAACCAAAAGCCGGTTCTACTAGAACTAAGAAGAGTACAATAACAATTGTTGAATCATCAGGTAAAGAATATGTAGTTCTTGAAGACTATACCGGTCAAAACTATTATGAAATAAAAGGTAAATTAGAAGCTAAAGGCATCAAAGTAGAAATGAAAACCAAATCAGTAGAAAATGCTTCAGAATATAAAGATAAGAAAGATAACATAATAAGTCAAGAACCAGCCTTCAATAAAGATGAAGAGACAAAATTATATGCTAATGATAGTGTTGTATTATATATACCAGAAGTAGATGTTTATCCAGATATGGTCGCAGAAAAATGGACATTATCACAAGTAGAAGACTTTGTCAAAGAATACAATCTAACACTAGATAAATCATACAAAGAAACAGACGAAGTAGAAGAAGATATCGTTTTATCACAAAATAGAGCAGTAGGAGATCCAATATATGAAGGATACACATTAAAAATAACACTATCAAAGAAACCAGAAAAAAAAGATGATAAAGACAAGGATAAAAATCCAACAGATCCACTACTACCTAGTGATGAAAAGACAAATTAATAAGGAGCATAAATGGAAGGAATAATAATTAAAAATCAAAGTAACGATTACACAGTAAGAACATCAAATGGTGTATATGTTTGTAAACCAAGAGGAAAGTTTAGAAATGATAAAATAACCCCTCTAGTAGGAGACTCAGTAATAATAGACGATATAAATAATTACCTACTAGAAATATTACCAAGAAAGAATTCTCTTATTAGACCTCCCATTGCCAATATAGATATCGCTTTAATCGCAGTATCAGTAAAAGAACCAAACTTTGATAGTAATTTATTAGATAAATTATTAACTATCATATCATTTAATAATATCGAACCAGTAATATGTCTAACCAAACTAGATTTATTAACCGAAGAAGAGAGAAATGAAATAGATAAAATTATCTCTTACTATCAAAGAATTGGTTATATAGTAACTGATAATAATAGTATTAAAGAAATAAAAAAAATAATAAAAAATAAAAAAGTAGTACTCGCAGGACAGTCAGGTGCAGGTAAATCATCTCTTCTAAATAGATTAGATAAAAACTTATCACTTGAGACAAATGAAATATCAAAAGCTCTAGGAAGAGGAAAACATACTACAAGATGTGTAACATTATACGAAGTAGATGGTGCATTAATCGCCGATACTCCGGGTTTCTCTTCAGTAGACTTTAGAGGAATGACTAAGTTGGATATAAGAGACAATATGAAAGAAATGTTTGATGGCTTACACTATTGTAAATATAGAGATTGTATGCATATTAAAGAAGATGGTTGTTATATAAAAAAAGAACTTGAAGAGAATAAGATACTTCCTTCAAGATATGATAACTATAAATCTTTCATCGGAGGAAAATAACATGAAAATATCAGTATCAATACTAAACTCAGAAGACAAAAAAGAAACAATAAAAACGCTAAATAATACTAATATTTCATATATTCACATGGATGTAATGGATGGACAATTTGTCTCTCAAAAAACATTACCGTATCCAGAATTAAAAGAACTATCTAGTATATCTACAAAAAAGTTAGATATTCATTTAATGATGAATAGTCCTGAAGAGTATATAGATAATATAAAAAATTTAGATAATATTGAAAATATAACAATACATCTTGAAATAGAAAAAAATATAAAAGAAATATTATCTAAAATAAAATCATTAGGATTTAAAAGAGGCTTATCAATAAAACCCAATACTGATATAAATAAATTAGTACCATATCTAGATGATATAGATTTAATTTTAGTAATGACTGTAGAACCAGGACTTGGAGGTCAACAATTCCTAGAGTCAAGTACTAAGAGATTAAAAGACATAAAAGAACTAATAGGTACAAGAGATATTCTTCTTGAAGTAGATGGTGGCATCAATAATAATACCATAAATCTAGTAAAAGATGCCAATATCGCCGTAGTAGGTTCTTACATAACTAAAAGTACTGATCCAGTATCTCAAATAAATAGTTTATTAGTATAAAAATAAACTCCCTTCTTAATAATAATAAAGAAAGGAGTTTTTAATATGTCAGAAAACAAAAATATAGATAAGGAAATAATCGAAGAAGAATATATGCTAGGTAAAGAATATTATAGCAAAATATTAGAATTAGCCAGAGAAGAAAAAACAAAGTAATTAATCTTGTCTAAATATACTATTTATGATACTATATATGTGAAAGAAGGGTATTATGGATATTATTTATAATGGTGAAATATATTTAAAAAAAGGACCAGAAATTTATAACCCAAGTGCTGATATAAAAGAAATAGATGAAAAAATAGAAGAATTACAAAAACTTTTTACTGAAGATCCTAATCTTTTTACACTTGGTGTTATAGAATTATCAAAGAGTGTAAAATCATCTTTAGAAAAGGAAAGAGGTAAATTAGATTACAGTGGTACAGACACCTTTTGGAGATTATATACTAATGATGGTATAAACTTATTAATGAGAGATGCTTTTCAAGAAAGAAAATATAATGGTGTTGAAGAAATGAAAAGAATATATATGAAACTATCAGAGTTTTTAAACGAATCATCATTTATTGGGAAAGAATTTGTAAGAACAACACCAATTAGAAAGAATGGTATGCTAGATACTAGCTATACTTCTCCATTAAAAGAAAAAAATATTGTTCTATATGCCAAGAATGACCTGTTTCTCGCAGTAAAAAGAAAAATTGAGCAAGATAAATTAATAGAGAGATACATTCTTATTAATTCAAATTATATAAAAGACAGAAACTATGAATTCTATGGAAATATTTATCCAGAATATAAAGATAAAACCAAAGTATATAAACTTATTCGAAGACAATTAGAAAAAGAAAAAATATAAAAGAGACAATTATAGTCTCATTTTTATTTATTAATTATTATATAACAAAAAAAGATAGAGTATTCTATCTTAATTATGCTAATTCATTATTCTTTTTCATAGCTCTAGCTTCTCTAACACTAGTCTTAACTTTACTACCATCTTTTAAAGTAACAGTAGTCATATTTACTTTTTGAGTACCTTTAGTTATTTTAAGACAGTTAGGTCTATTATTTACAGATCTAGTCTTTTTAGTTGATATATTTTCCATAGAATTACCTCCTCATCAGTTCGTTATTAACTTTACCATAAAAATACCATTTAGTCAAGTAATTATTAAGAATTTTCTTTCGTACCATTATCATTTCTAATAAATTCTCTAAGTATTTTAGTAATAGCTCTTTTTTCTATTCTTGATACATAACTCCTAGAAATACCAAGTTCCTTAGCAATTTCTTTTTGCGTAATCTCATCAGTATTATCTAGTCCATATCTCTTAGTTAAAACTTCTCTTTCTCTTTTGGTTAAAACATTAAGATATTTTCTAAGTAATTTAATATTATCATTCTTATATATTTCTTCTGCATAGTCAGGATTTTCAGTTTTTAATACATCTAAAATAGTAATCTCATTTCCTTCTTTATCATAACTTATCCCATCATAAATACTAACATTCTTTGAATTCTTCTTATCAGATCTAAAATGCATAAGAATTTCATTTTCCGAACATTTTGCTATATAAGTAGCCAGTTTTATATTCTTATCTGGAGAGAAACTATCAATACCCTTAATTAAACCAACAGTACCAATACCAATTAAGTCATCTACATCATTAGTACTAGATTCAAACTTCTTAACTATATGTGCCACTAGTCTAAGATTATGTTCTATTAACTTAGCCCTAGCTTCTTTATCACCTTTCATCATTTTTTCTATATACATTTCTTCCTCTTCTTTTGATAAGGGTTCAGGAAAGACATTATTCGAATATGCCCCAGTAAAAAAAGTAAGATTATTAACAATAAAATTAAATAAACTATAAAGCATAAAAACCTCCTAATAAAGTTTATGCTTTTTATTATATTATACTACTTAAGCCTAAGTACTAACGAGAATATCATCAATAATAATTTTTATTATTAAACATTTGTATTATAGCCAGAATTATTATAATTACTTATAAATAAAGCCTTTATAAAGAAACTAAAAAAATTGTTGTATTATGGTTGACTATAGTACATAAATTAGTATATAATGTCTGCAGGTAATCACCTATAGGTGTTCTCTCCTTTTTTAACTAAAGTTATGGAAGGAGTGATTCTATGTTTCAAAGTTTTCTGAAAAGGGGGTTTTGGAATGGAATTAGTCCTTGCTCTTGCATGGATTACTCTAGTTGTACTATTTTTGATAGATAGTCATAGCCGTAGAAGATAAGTAAAATAGAGCACCTCAGAGGAAGCACTCTATAACACAATTATGGAGAGAACACCCTGAAACATATAGGTGTTACCTATTTTTATTATAGGCAAAATCTCTTTCCATATATAATTATATGCTATTTCCATTAAAAAATCAATTATAAGCAATCAATATCTTTATTTTTAGTTTAAAATAAAGTATAATAATCTTGAGGTGGAAAATGAATTACTTTTATCCAGATGCTTATCAAAAAAGTATATACACAATAAATTATGATAAATTAAAAGAAAATGGTATCAAATGTCTATTATTTGATTTAGACAATACTTGTGTACCTTATGTTGATAGAACACCAACTAAAAAATTAAAAAACTTATTTGATAAATTAGGAGAACAAGGCTTCAAAGTAATAATATTTTCTAATTCACCAAAAGAACGATTAGCACCATTTAAAAAAGAGTTAAAAGTAGATTGCTGTGCTAAAGCAGGAAAACCAAGAAAGAAAAACTTTATAAAAGTATTAGATTTATATAAGTATGATTTATCTGAAGTTGCTATAATTGGAGATCAATTAGTTACTGATATATATGGTGGTAATAAAGTAGGGATAACAACAGTTTTAGTAAATCCAATGTCAAATATTGATATGCCATTTACTAAAATTCATAGATATATAGAAAGAAAAGAAATAAATAAGATGACCAAAGTGGGAATCTTTAAAGTAGGAGAATATTATGACTAAGAAATGTTCAGGATGCGGAGTATTACTTCAAAATGATAACATAGATAAAGAAGGTTATGTAGATGATTTAAATAAAGATATTTGTGAAAGATGCTTTAAATTAAAATACTATGGTGAATATAAAGAAGTAACACTAGATAATAAAGACTATCAAAATATATTAAATAGTATTCCAAAAGACTCACTAGTAGTTTATCTTACATCCCTACTAAGCTTAAACTTAGATATTGCAAATAACTTTAACAATGTAATAATAGTTTTAACCAAAAAAGATCTATTTCCAAAGTCAGTAAAAGATTATAAGTTAATAGACTATGTAGCAAAGAGAGTAAATAACTATCTAGATATTGAAGTAATAAGTTCAGTAAAAAATTATAATTTAGATAGCCTAATGAATAAAATAAAAAAATATAATAATAATAAAGAAGTATACTTCATAGGCAATACCAATTCAGGTAAATCAACACTAATAAATAAAATAATAAAAAATTATTCTGAAAAAGATATCGAAGTAACTACCAGTATTTATCCTTCAACAACCCTAAATAAAATAGAAATAGACCTTGAGGGCATTCATATTGTAGATACACCAGGTTTAATATCTGAAGGAAGCATAATAAATAAATTAGATCTAAAAGAGATAAAGAAAATAACTCCTAAAAAAGAAATAAAACCAAGAAGTTATCAGTTAAAAGGAAAAGGCTCATTAATAATTGATAACAAAATAAGAGTAGATTATTTTAGTGATAATAATATTACCATATATCTAGCCAATAATTTAAATATAGTTAAACTAGGATTAGATAATTCTAAACTAAAAGATGGTATAAAAAAAGAATTCAAACTATCTAAAGATAAAGATATAGTTATTGAAGATTTATGCTTTATTAAGTTTACTAAAGCTGCAAATATTGATATTTATAGTTTATATGATGTAAACATTTATGACAGAGATAATTTAATATAAAAAAGTGAAATTGTATTTACTTTTTTTCTTTTTTATATTATAATCTATTTAGAATAGAGGAGGGGTACCTATATGAAGTATCTAAGTAAAGAAGAGTTAGAGGATATAACAAATGAGTTATTAGAAAATCCCACAAGAGAGACCCTAAAGGTATTAAATAATAAATATAATGGTGAAGAAATAAAGAGTATATCAGAACCAGTAAGAGAAGATATACCTGAGGTGCCAAGCACGCCAGAAATAAAACTTGATATTCCAGCTTTTGAAGTACCAAATACTAGAATAGCCTCAGAGAGTACTATACCAAATATGAATATACCAACATTTAATGTACCAGAAAGTACTCCAGTTAATGAAGTACAAAATAATAGACCACTAGAGGAGACAATTCCAATATCAAGTGAACCAACAATACCAGTAAACAATAACATAAATGATAATATTCCTTCACTTGAAGTACCACAAAGTATGCCAGTACAAAATAATAATAATGCACCGGTAAACTTCAGTGGAAATCTTTGGGAACCACAGATGCCTACTATTGGTAATATGATGGAAACTACTGATAACTTTAACACAGTACAAAATACTATGCCAAATATAAACCCAAGTAGTCAAAATACTCCATTTTTTGGACCAGTCACAGAACCAGTAAACAATCCAATACCAGTAAATAATGTTCCAAATAATGGACCATCAATGTTTGGTCAAATACAACAAAATTACAATCAAGGAGCTTAATGCTCTTTTTCATTTTAACCAATTGACATAACCAAATAAATAATATATAATAACAACAGAATTGAGGTTATTATGAATACAAAATTAATTAACATCCAAGTACTTGCCTTACTTGGAGATGCCATCTATTCTCTTTATATACGAGAAGAACTAATAAAATTAGGATATAATGATATAGAAAAAATTCAGAAAAAACAAGTAGAATATGTATCCGCTAAAGGAGAAGTAAAAGTATTAAACTATCTAACAGATAATAATCTATTAACTGAGGAAGAATTAGATATAGTAAAAAGAGGAAGAAACTATAAAAATAATAGTCATCCTAAAAACACTGATATAATTACTTATAAATTATCTACAGGATTTGAATCATTACTCGGAGATTTATATCTGAATAACAAAGAAAGACTATATGAAATATTAAATTTAATTGAGGTGAAATAATGAAAATATATGGTAAAAATGTAGCCCTAGAGGCTTTAAAAGAAAATAAAAAAGTACATAAAATATACTTAAGTAACAAGTTTAAAGATGAAGAAATACTATCTTTAATAGAAAGAAAAAATATAAATACAAAAGTTCTTGACAATAGAGAATTAGATAAAATGTGTAAAGGATTACATCAAGGTATAATACTTGAAGTAGAGGATATCAAAACATATTCATTTGATGAAATAATACCAAGCATTACTGCAGAATATCCACTTGTAGTTATATTAGATCATCTTGAAGATCCACATAATCTTGGAGCCATAGTTCGTTCTAGTGAAGCTTTTGGCGTGGATGCTATAATAATTCCAAATGACCGCAGCGTTCAGATAACAAGTACTGTTGTTAAAACTTCCGTTGGTACAATAGAAAAAGTAAAAATAATAAATGTACCAAATATCAATAATGCTATCAGAAAATTAAAAGACCTAGGATACTGGATAGTAGGAACAGACATGGAAGGAACTAATTATACAGAAATAGATTACAAAACAAAAATAGGATTAGTAATAGGAAATGAAGGAAAAGGTATAAGCAAGGTTACCGCAGATAACTGTGATTTCATTGCTAAAATACCAATGAAAGGAACAGTAAATAGTCTTAATGCTTCAGTAGCATGTGGAATATTCTTATCAGAAATAAATAGATCTAGGGGGATTTAATATGTATAATGATTATGAACTATTATATTTAGCACAAGAAAATAATGAAGATGCAGTAAATGAATTAAGAAAAAAGTATAATAGTCTATTGTATACTAAAGCACTATCATATAATAGAAGTTCACATATAGATATAAAAGAACTATTAAATGAAGCTGAACTATCCTTTTATAAAGCAGTAGATAACTACATAGACAAAAATACTTTCAACACTTATTTAAATAAAGTAATAGATAATAATCTAACCAATTACATAGCAAAGCATAATATTACTAAAAACAAAATATTAAATGAATCAATATCATATGAAAATAATAATGAAAAAATATTAGAATTAGAAAGTAATAAATATAATCCTGAAGTAAATTTATTTAATGATTATGACTATTCAAGTTTAAGAAATAAGATAATAGAAGTTTTAACTTGGAAAGAAGAATTAATATTTACTCTAAGAGAGCAAAATTATACAGTACTAGAAATATCAGAAATAACAGATAATAAATTAAGAACTGTATATAATATAATAAAGAAAATACAAGATAAAACTATCAAATTAATGTCAAATTAATTACCAATATAAAAAAAATATTTACTTTTTAATAAAATTACTATATACTATACTTGACAAAGGAGGAGTATTATGGAAGATAGAGAAATAAATGATACACTAAGCGACCAGCAGAAAATTTATTTAATAGGAAAAATACTAAGCTCAAAAGGACTATCAGGAGTATTAGAAGCAGTAGATGCAGTAAAAAATGGCTTTGATGTAGAAATACCAGGTTTAGATCGTAAGCTAGCTGATGGTGAAAAAATAAATCAAATTAATTATAAAAAGCCAAGTGAACCTAAAGATATCATAGAAGCTCCTACTAAAGAACAGATAGTAGAGCCAGTTATCAATTCTTCCATTACTACAAATCCCAAAGAAGCTAGTATTTATAGAGAGGAAGCTAAAGCCCTTGTAGAGCAAGATAGATTAGACCATCCAGTAGTAGAAAATCAAGAAACTATAAGTGGAGCGGACCAAGTAATACCATCAATGGATGAAACTTACGATGAACCCCTAGAGGAGCATCCTAAAGTATTAGAAAAGACAATAAATAATCCTTGGTCTGGCATTGAAACAGTCTCACCAGGACAGTTAAAACTATAATAAATATAAATGCTTTAATTAGCATTTTTTTCTTGTTTAAATAATTAAAAAAATGTGATATAATACCAAAGAAGAGGCGATGTATATGGATAAAATAATAATAAAAGGTGCTAGAGAAAATAACCTTAAAAATATAGATATAGAAATACCAAAAAATAAATTAGTAGTAATGACCGGAGTATCAGGATCAGGTAAATCATCCCTTGCTTTTGATACTATTTATGCTGAAGGTCAAAGAAGATATGTAGAGAGCCTATCTGCCTATGCAAGACAGTTTATTGGCACGACAGGAAAACCTGATGTAGATACTATCGAAGGACTATCACCAAGTATATCAATAGATCAAAAAACTACCAATAAGAACCCTCGAAGTACCGTAGGTACAGTAACCGAAATATATGATTACTTAAGACTACTATTCGCTAGAATAGGTGTTCCTTATTGCCCTAACCATCATATACCAATATCATCTCAGTCAGTTGAAGAGATGACCACTAGAGTATTATCTCTTGAAGAATCCACTAAAATAATGGTTATGTCTCCAATAGTAAAAGGAGAAAAAGGTACTCAAAAAGATTTATTTGAAAAACTAAGAAAAGAAGGATACATCAGAGTAAAAGTAGATGGTGAAGTAAAAGACTTATCTGAAGATTTAGAATTAGATAAAAATAAAAAACACAATATCTCAGTAATAATAGATAGACTAGTAGTAAAAGAGGGTATCAGAAGTAGATTATATTCTTCTCTAGAGACTGCAACTAAACTAAGTCATGGTAAAGCTATAATAGATGTTATTGGCGGAGAAGAATTACTTATGAGTGAGGACTATGCTTGTCCATACTGTGATTATTCTCTTGAAGAATTAGAGCCCCGTATATTCTCCTTTAATGCTCCTTATGGCTCTTGTCCAGATTGTAAAGGACTAGGAGTAAAATACAAAATAGATGTTGACCTAGTAATCCCAGATAAAAATAAGTCCATATTAGAAGGTGCTATCAAACCAATAAATCTAGATGAAGAGTCAAGTATCATGTATACAGAACTTACCACAGTAGCGGACTTTTACCACATAGACCTATCAAAACCAGTAAAAGACTTAACCAAAGAAGAACTAGATATAATATTATATGGTGCAAAAGACGCCATAACCTTCAACTATCAAGCTAAGAATGGAAATACTAGAAAAACAACTAGCTACTACGAAGGAATAATAACCAATCTAGAAAGAAGATACATAGAAACAAAGAGTACTTGGATAAGAGAGTGGATTGAAGGATATATGACCGAACTAGAATGTCCTACCTGTCATGGTTCAAGACTAAAACCATCAGTACTAAATGTCTTAATAAATAAAAAGAATATTTATGAAGTAACATCAATGTCAATAGAAGAGTTAAATAAATTTATTTCTAATCTAAAATTAACTCCCGAGCAGGCATCAATATCCGAAATAGTTGTAAAAGAAATAAAATCAAGATTAAACTTCCTTATAAATGTTGGCCTATCTTACCTAACATTATCAAGAGAAGCCGGAACTCTATCAGGCGGTGAAAGTCAAAGAATAAGACTAGCCACTCAAATAGGTTCTAGATTAACAGGAGTCCTATATGTCTTAGATGAACCAAGTATAGGCCTGCATCAAAGAGATAATCAAAGATTAATAAACTCTCTATTAGAAATGCGTGACTTAGGTAACTCCCTAATAGTGGTAGAACATGATACCGATACTATGCTTCAAGCAGACTATCTAATAGACATTGGCCCAGGAGCAGGAGAGCATGGAGGTTATGTCGTAGCTAAAGGTACTCCAGAAGAAGTAATGAATAATCCAGATAGCCTAACAGGAAGATATCTAAAAGGAATAGAAAAAATAGAAGTACCCGCTAAAAGAAGAAAAGGAAATAAAAAATATCTAGAAATAAAAGGTGCTAAAGAAAACAATCTAAAAAATATCAATGTTAAAATACCACTAGGTACAATGACTCTAGTAACAGGAGTATCAGGTTCCGGTAAGTCAAGTCTAATAAACGAAATACTTTATAAGACTCTCGCATCAACTATCTATTCATCAAAAGAAAAACCAGGTAAATGTAAAGAAATAAAAGGATTAGAAAACATTGATAAAGTAGTACAAATATCTCAGGCGCCAATAGGAAGAACCCCAAGATCTAATCCTGCAACTTATACTGGAGTATTTGATGATATAAGAGATATCTTCGCAGAAACCAAAGAAGCCAAAATAAGAGGTTATGATAAAGGTAGATTTAGTTTCAATGTTAAAGGTGGAAGATGTGAAGCTTGCTGGGGAGATGGTGTAAAGAAGATAGAAATGCACTTCCTACCGGATGTATATGTACCTTGTGAAGTATGTAATGGAACTAGATACAATAGTGAAACACTAGAAATAAAATATAAAGATAAAAATATTTATGAAGTGTTAAATATGCGCGTGGATGAAGCTATGGAATTTTTTGAAAACCATCCTAAAGTACTAAATAAACTAAAAGTATTATCTGATGTTGGACTAGGTTATATTAGACTAGGACAAGCCGCTCCAACATTATCAGGAGGTGAAGCTGCTAGAGTAAAACTTGCTAAAGAACTTCAAAAGAAACCTACTGGTAAGAGTATCTTTATCCTAGATGAACCTACTACTGGATTACATCAAGATGATATTAAGAAACTATTAAAAATACTAGAGAGAATAGTGGATAATGGTGATACTGTAGTAATAATAGAACATAATCTAGATGTTATCAAAGTAGCAGACTACATAATAGATTTAGGACCAGAAGGAGGAACTGGTGGAGGTACAGTAGTAGCTACAGGCACTCCAGAACAAGTCGCAGATAATCCAAATTCTTATACCGGACAATATTTAAAACAAGTATTATAATTATATTTATATATACCTCATTAACCTTAAAAGTTTAATGAGGTTTTTTGAAGCCCAAGGTCTTCAAAAAAGCATTTTAAAGCCTATAGTCTTTAAAATAAAAAGTTTAATAATGGATGTTATAGGGAAAAAAGCATAAGTTAAAGACAAAAAAGTTAGAAAAGAACTGGTGACAAAAAGTCACCAGTTAAAGACAAAAAAAATAGGAAAAAGAACTAGTCACAATTTGTGATTATTTGAAGTTTAGAAAAATAGATAATAACTCAAAGAATTATTATACTACAACAACAAAGATAATCAAATTGGAGACTACAGGCTCCAATTTGCCTCATGAAGACCTTAGGCTTCTGAGGATATAAATAAAATAAAAGATAATTCTGCATATTTAGAATTATCTTTTTATATATATTAATTATTATTAAGATACCAAGTCTTATTAATATCACAATTTTGACTTAAAGGAGTTGGATTAGGCTTATCAAGTATAGCAATCGTAGGAAGTTTAAAAGCTGTACCAAACATAATACAAGTACCAGGATGTAATGTCTTAATCTTATTAGTTAAAGTAACATCAGCACTAGAAATAATATCCTTAATAAATTGCAAATCTCTAGGATGGAACATCTTAAATACTAAGAAATTACTACATTGTGATATCGTAGTTTCAGATAGTTCAGAAGGTCTTTGTGAAACAATTCCAAGTAGTAAACCATACTTTCTACCTTCTTTAGTAATTCTCTCAAATATATTATAACCAAGAATACCAACATCACTATCATTCTGTACATATCTATGAGCCTCTTCAAGTACAATATGAAATGGCATCGTAGCCCTTTGATTTAAAGATACAATATAATCAAACAAAAGTTTAGAATAAATTTTAACTAAGTTCTTAGCAAATCTATCATCAACATAATTAATATTAAAATTAACAATCTGTGCCTTTCTACCATTATTACAAGTAAGAAGTAAATTAATATATCCCTCTCTATTAACATAACCATTATAATCAAAATATCTAGAATAATCACTATTCATAAGATTATTAAATCTAACTTTAAGAGCATTAGCTAGTTCAAATGCCGTATCACTATTAAGAGCCCCCTCAGATATAAGAGCAAACTCTAAAGCCGTACTAAAATCTTTCATAGAATACATAAATTCACCATTAGGTAAAGAAAGTTCAAAGTTATCTAGACATAAACTCTCTAAATACTCAATAACAAGTTCAACATCCGCAAACTCTCCGCCTTGTTCTACAAATAAACACTGTCTAATAGATCTAGCCCATCCACCTTTTTCAAGTTTAACCTCAAGATTCAAATTACTAGTACTAAACTTAGTAAGAATAGATACAACCTTATTTCTTATCATACTAGGAGCCTTACCAGAAAACAATACATCAAGTAGACATCTAGCAATAATATCATTCTTCTGATTAATAACTTCATTCTCATCCCTAGAAAAATAACTAACTAACTTCAAAGCCTTTTCCACTATTGGAATCTGTTCTTTAGAGGTAACACCCATAAGTAAACATAAATCATCTACTCCTAAAAGCCAAAAAGGATAAGTAAGTATTTCAAACTCCGTACTATTTAAATCCGTAGTATATACTTTATAATTAATATTTTCATTAACTTCATGTATTCTCGAGAAGGCTCTTTGATATTCACCATAAGCATCAAATAAGAAAATATTAGAATAAAACGGAAGAGTCTTACACTGATAGAAGATTCCCTGTAGTATCTTAGCAACCGAATAAGATTTACCACTACCAGAATTACCTAGTATAGCAAAATGATTAGAAAAGAAATTACCAACATCTAGTTTAATATCATAATCAGGATATATATAAGATTTACCAAGTTTAATAGTATTCGTAGCATCACTATTTAAAACTACATCCAAAGTAGCATTATCAATTATGTAGCAGACAGCCTTAAAAGAAGGTTTAGAAATATCTCCATATAAAAACTTACCATCTTTAATTTCACCAACCAAAATAGCCTGCATAATACCATTACCAATCGCAGTAACTTCTCCAATACTAGTAATATTTTCATCTTTAAAAGTAACATTCTTACCTATTAAACCATCAAAGTCATAGACATTAACCTCTAATTTAACAGATACAACATTTTCATTAATAGCAATAATCTTCCCTAACATATTCTTCTTCTCCTAGTATAATTTTATCACATAAGTACAAAAAAGTATATAATAAAATTGCAAAAAAAATATACTTATGTTAATATAAGTATGTAGATAGGAAGTGTTTAATATGATATGTTTAAATTGTGGATGTAAATTAGATTTAGGAGCCAAATTCTGTCCTCATTGTGGTAAAGAAACTCCATTAAATAATGAAAATAATGTTGGAAAGATAACTATAGTAAGAGAAAAGAAAATGTTAGGATTTGCTATACCATTTGATGTATACATAGATGATACTAAGTTAGGTACATTATCTAATAATTCATCATTAACTACCAGTAGTACTTTAAGTATGCATGAAATAAAAATAATAAGTACTGAAAAAGATGTAATTGAAAATATAGAGTTATCTGAAGATAAAAAAGAAGTAACAATAACTATAATACCAAAGATGGGTTTAATATCCGCTAAACCATATATAAAAGAAATAAAATATAATTAATTAATATTATCACTCTAAGCCTGTAGTCTTAGAGTGTTATTTTTAGCCTATAGTCTAAAAATAAAATCTATCATATATAAGCCAGTTATATATACCTAAATAATAAAAAAATAAACAAAATCACTTGTATAAGTATCAAAAATAATATATAATATAAATGTATTTTATCAAGAATGAGGGAGAGAATTAGCTCTATGAACTCATACCAACCTGCATAAAGTAAGGTGGTACAGCTAATAACGATGAAAGAGAATAATGCTAGCTATAAACTCTTTCAAGAGTTTTTTCTTTTTGATAAAAACAAAGAAGGAGTGATATAATGAAAAAATATTTATTTACTAGTGAATCAGTAACTGAAGGACATCCAGATAAAATATGTGATAAAATAAGTGATTACATTTTAGATGAAGCCTTAAGACAAGATAAAACTAGTAAAATGGCTGTTGAAGCCACAATCAAAGATGATTTAATACTAATATATGGAGAAGCAAATACCAAGGCTAAACTAGATTATGAAAAATTAGCCAAAGAAGTACTAAAAGATATAGGTTATACCGAAGAATACCATGTAATAGTAAAAGTAGGTATGCAGTCTAAAGAAATAAATAAGGCTGTAGAAAAAGATACCATTATGGCAGGAGACCAAGGAATAATGTTTGGTTATGCCACTAATGAAACCAAAGAATTAATGCCTATGCCAATAATGCTTGCCAATAAACTAGCTTATAATTTAACCAAGGTAAGAAAAGAAGATAAAGATAGTCCTTTATTACCTGATGGTAAAACCGAAGTAACAGTAGAATATCAAAACGATATTCCCAAAAGAATAGATACTATAATTATAGCATCTCAGCATAAAAAAGAAGTATCTAGTAAAGAGTTAAGAAAATATATAATAGAAAAAGTAATAAATAAAGTAGTGCCAAGTAATCTAATAGATGACAAAACAAACATTTTAATAAACACCAGTGGTAGCTTTACAGTAGGAGGTTCTTTTGGTGATAGCGGTACTACTGGTAGAAAAATAGTATGTGATACATACGGAGGAATGGGTAAAGTAGGTGGAGGATGTTTTAGTAGTAAAGATCCCTCTAAAGTTGATAGAAGTGCAGCCTATTATGCTAGATATGTAGCTAAAAACATTGTTGCCCATAACTATGCTGATAAGTGCGAAATAGAACTAAGTTATGCTATAGGCAAAGCCTATCCAATATCATTATATATAAATACCTTTAATACAAATAAAGTACCCGAAGAAGAGATATATAAATATGTAAATAACAATTTCAACTTAAGCGTAGATAATATCATAAAAGAATTAGATTTACAAAGACCAATCTATTATCCACTCGCAGCCTATGGTCATTTTGGAAGAACCGATATAGATTGTCCATGGGAAAAAGTACACAAATAATCACTATATTGTGCTATAATAAATATGGAAGTGATAATTTGAAACAAAGAAGTACCTTTTACAAGAAATTTAGTCTAGAAGAAGGAAATATCATTAAAGAATATTTCACCAATCTAAATAATAATATATCTCTAACACAAAAAGAAACCATAAAAATAAATGAAGACTTTGAAAAAGCCATAGATTACTATTTAAAAAATGGCAAAACACTTGAAGAAACTCTTAAAATATTATCCATAGATAACCTTGGAGACATTTATCAAAAAGAACCAGAAAACTGGTATCCATTAGATAGTGCCGCTAAAATATATCCATTATCAATGAGAGATAATCTTATGAGTGTCTATAGAGTATCATGTTATTTAAAAGAAGATATTGTACCAGAGATATATCAAATAGCCCTATTATTCACTATGAAAAGATTTCCTACCTTTAGAACATCAGTAAGAAGAGGCTTCTTTTGGCATTATCTAGATGGAATAAAGAAAAGATTCCATATCCATGAAGAAAAAGAGTTACCATGTTCCTATATAAATGTATCAAACATAGGTAAACAATCATTCAAAGCCCTATATTATAAAAATAGAATAAGTATAGAATGCTTTCATACTCTAACAGATGGAACAGGGGCTACTATATTTCTATCCACACTAGTGGCTACTTATTTAAATCTACTAAAAGGAATACAAGGTACCAATAATTATGTTTTAAATATAAATAATAAACCAGATGAAGAAGAGGCGAAAGACGAATTCAAAGGAAAAGTATCAAAAATAAAATCACAAAGTCTAATAGAGAAAAAAGCCCTTCAGATAGATGGCAGAAAATCAAGTGTTAGACCATCCCAAATATTACAATTTGATATAGATCTAAATGATATATCAGAATTAGCCAAAGAAAAGGATGCCACAATAACAGAACTAATGTTAAGTATTTTATTTCTAACAATATCATATTCAACATCAAAAAAAGGACTAATAAAAATACAAGTACCAGTAAATATGCGTAAATACTATCCTTCTAAAACATTAAGAAACTTCTCATTATATGTATCCATAAATATTCCAAGAGAGGATGTAAAAGATTTAGATAGTACCTTACTTGAAGTACAAAGACAATTAAGAGAAAAAAATACTAAAGATAACTTAGATGAATTATTAAAATATACCGATAATTTAATAAAGTATTTAAAATTCATTCCACTATTTATAAAAAGACCAGTAGCCAAATTAATATATGGTTATGCTGGTGATAAATCTCAAACAACAGTATTATCCAATCTAGGTAATATAAAATTACCAAAAGAAATACAAAAAGAGGTAGAAAAGATGGACTTTGTCTTAGGAACCGCTATTACAAATAGAGCCTCATTTTCTATCATAACATGTAATAATATTTTAACATTATCAATAAGTAAATTAACTACAAATACATCAGTAGAAAACAGTATATATAACATATTAACTCAAAGCAATATCAAAGTAAAAGTATATGGAAGTGAAGACTATGAAAGTAGAAATTAATTATCCAAAACTAAAAAAAGAAGTAAATAAATTCTTAATATTTAGAAAGATAATGTTAATAATATTCCTAATATCAATAATAACCTGTACTATAGTAAACCTCTCACTAGGAGGTAAAAAATGGATGTTTTATGTACTAGGAGGAGAAATAATATTCTATTTTGCTATATTAAATAAGCCATTAATAGATAATACTCTAATAAAAAGAATAACAATAGTAGTAATGATAGTATGTGCCTATTTATATATGATCGATATCATTGAAGAAACTAGTTTCTCATACTTTGTAATTAATATAATTCTCTTTAGTATTATAATATTTCAGTTAATAATATTTTTATCTGAGTTCAAATTACAAAGAAAGAAATTTATCCCATTATTCTTTACTGCTATTGGAGCCATAATATTTTGTATATTAGCTTTAACTAAAGTAGTAGAATTAAACTGGCCTATCATTGTTTTAGGAGGAGTAGGTGTATTAAGTTTAATAATTCTCTTAGTATTCTATCATAAAAGAGTAATTAAAGATTTAACTAAGTACTTTAGCATAAAGTAGTAAAAGTTCGAACCCAAGGTTTCTCACTTACTTTTGAAGCCTAGGGTCTTCAAAAGAATTTTAGAGCCTGTAGTCTCTAAAATTAAAATATTTATATAAGCTATAGATTTATGTCTATAGTTTTTTCTATTATAAATAAAAACTAGATAATTAATCTATCTAGTTCTACCACATAAATAATCCATAGAAATATTATATCTTTTACATATCTCATAAGCAAAAGCTGTAAGAATAGTCGTTTTACCACTTTCATAAGCACTAATTGTTGAATGGGTAGTATTAAGAATATTAGCAAGTTCTTCTTGTGTAATATTCTTTTCTTTTCTAAATTCTTTTAATTTTATTCCAATAATTTTTTTATCAATAACACTATTAATAATATCATATTGTCTAACATTAGAAAGCCCAAGCACATAATCCATACTAACATTATAATAATTACACAAAGAATTCAAATGCTTTAAAGGAATAATCTTTGTACCATTTTCCCATAGCGAATAAGTCTGCTGGGTAATATTTAGTAATGCCGCAATATCCTTTTGTTTAAGACTAGAGTCTTCTCTTAATTCTATTAATTTTTGAAAATTCATATCTAACACCTAATATAATTTTCCCATTAAAAATAAAAATATTATTCTTTTACAAACAAATACGACAAAATATGATATAATTAAATAAAGTAGTAAAGGAGGTATTTATGAAATGTATAAAGTGTAATGAAGAACTAGAAGTGGATGATAACTTTTGTCCCGCCTGTGGAGAACTAACACCTCATGGCTATTTATCCCTAAAAGACAATAAACTAAGATATAAAGAAAATAATATTGGTCCATTATTTACCTTAACTTCTATTATCATAATAAGTTTTATTGCCATGACTCTAATAAGTGGTAAAGATATATTTAGACCATATATAGAATTACGAAAAGAAATATCTAGCTTAAAATATGGTTATAAAGTATCCATTATGAACACTAATAATAAATATACAAAAGTAACCTTAAGTACTAAAGAAGAAGCCATAAATTTAATAAAACAAGACATTATAAAACAATCTTGGAAATGTAAAAGAAATATAAATGTATCACTAATCGAAAAAGAAATAAGTGAAAACTATAACATTCCTAGTGTAAGTTTGTGTGATGTTGATGAAGATGTATCAAACAAAATAAAAGAAGTAATAAGTACAACATACCAATTATTTCCTAATATTAAAGGTTACCTAACTAATATAACGATAACAAATGCACCAAGTAATGAAGACTATATAGCCTATTTTAATCCCACTAATACCTTTATAAATAATAACTTAGATATAAATGAATATAACAAAGTAAACAAAACCGAAATTCTATTAAATAGTTATTATTTCTTAAATAAAGATATTCTAAGTAAAGGATTAAAAGAAAACTGGTATCCCAATAATGCTAGTTATGAATCACTAATAGCCCATGAACTAGGACATTACATAACCTTTGTAACATTATTAAAACAAAATAATATTGATAACATAACACTAGTAACCAAAGATAATATAAATAATTATCAAAACATTCTAAATATCTTAAAAGAAGAAACATATTCAAAAGAACTAGTTGAAGAAGCCATAGAGCGTTATAACAAAAAATATAATACCAATATCTCACTTGAAGACTTTACCAAAAGTATCTCTGGTTATGCTAGTCAAAAAGTAAAAGAAAACGTAAATTATGACGAAGTAATCGCCGAAGCCGCTCATGACTATTACTTACATAGAGATTTATCTAGTACTAGTTCATTAGAAATAATAAATATCTTAAAAGAGAGGTTACAATAATGAAAGAGTGCATAAATTGTAAAAAAGTCGTAAGAGATAGCGATAAGTATTGTCGTAATTGTGGAATAAGAGTATTAAAACCATATCAAAACACACTAATAAATATAACCAAAGTACTATTAATAATAATCTTAATAATAATGATAGTAATGTTTATTCTATCATATCTAATATAAAGGAGTAAAAAGATGAAAGAAAATAATTATTATAATAAAAAAGTAGAAGAACTATACAAAGAATTAAATACCAGTATAAGTGGATTAACTGAAGAAGAAGCAAGTAAAAGGTTAGAGGAGTATGGCGAAAACAAATTAGCAGAACGAAAGAAAAAATCAAATTTCATAATCTTTTTAAATCAGTTTAATGATCTAATGATAATACTATTAATATTTGCTTCAGTATTTTCTGCAGTAATATCTTATATTCAAAAAGAATCATATGCTGACTCAGTAATAATCTTAATAATTGTAGTAATAAATGCAACCCTAAGTTTTATCGAAGAAAAGAAAGCCGATAAAGCCATTGAAGAACTAAATAAAATGTTTATAACAAATAATAATGTCATAAGAAATGGTAAAAAAGAAACAATTGATGTTAGAAAGATTGTACCAGGAGATATAATAGAACTAGAAGCAGGGGATTATGTATCCACTGATGCTAGAATAATATCATCAGAAGCCTTAGAAGTAAACGAATCAACCTTAACCGGAGAATCAAAAAGTATCAAGAAAGATAATATAGATATAACCGAAGAAAAAGAATTATATGAAAGAAAAAATATGGTTTATGCTGGCTGTAATGTAACAAATGGACATGCCTTTGTAGTAGTATGTAGTACCGCTATGAATACTGAACTAGGTAAAATAGGAGCAAGTCTTATGAATAATAAGAATGAACTAACTCCACTTCAAAAGAAAGTAAACCAAATAAGTAAAGTATTAACCTATATAATAATAGCAATAATAATAGTTATGATGGCCGTAGGTCTCCTTAAAAAGAATGATTTTTTTGATATCTTAATGCTATCCATCTCCCTAGCAGTCGCCGCTATTCCTGAAGGAATGTCATCAGTTATAACCATAATATTATCTCTTGGTATGTCCGAAATGGCTAAAAGAAATGTCATCATAAGAAAGATGGCCTCTGTTGAAACATTAGGTTCCACTGACATAATCTGTTCCGATAAAACAGGAACTATTACTGAGAACAAAATGCAAGTAAAAAGTATCTATGTAAACAATAAATTATATACCGAAAAAGATAATATTGAAAACATAAATCTATATAATTATTGCCTATCAAGTTGTCAAAATGTAACAAAGAATAACGATAAATATCTAGGAGACGAAACCGAAGTAGCCATCTATAAATACCTTGAAGAAAAAAATATATTAATAAATATCCCAAGAGTAAAAGAGTACCCATTTGACTCAGATAGAAAAATGATGAGTACTATCAATACCATTGAAGGTAAAGAATATTCATTTACTAAAGGAAGTTTAGACTCAGTATTACAAAACTGTTCCTATTATCTAGAAGATAATAAATTATATAATATAACTACTGAATATAAAGAAACAATATTTAAAATAGAAGAGGAAGAATCAGAAAAATCCCTTCGTATCTTAGCCCTTGCCTATAAAACAGAAAACACAAGTGATCCAGAACATAATATGATATTTATAGGATTAATAGGAATGATGGATCCACCAAGAATATCAGTACCAAATGCTATTAATACTTGTAAAAATTCTGGTATAAAAATAGTTATGATAACAGGGGATAGTATAAATACAGCTCGTGCAATAGCTAAAAGTGTTGGTATTATCGATACTGATGATGGAGCCACTACTGGAAAAGAAATAGATAAGTTAACAGACGATGAATTAAAAGAAGCCGTAAAAAAATATAATGTTTATGCTAGAATATCACCAAGTACCAAATTAAGAATAGTAGATGCACTTCAAAGTAATGGTTATGTTGTAGCCATGACCGGTGATGGCGTAAACGATGCACCCGCTATTCAAAAAGCTGATATTGGAATAGGCATGGGCATAACCGGAACTGAAGTAGTAAAAAAAGTAGCAGATTGTATTCTTGTAGATGATAGTTTTTCTACCATCGTAGATGGAGTTGAAGAAGGAAGAAGAATAACTTCTAACATCAAGAAAATAATACTATACTTACTAGCGGGTAATATAGTTGAAGTACTTCTAGTATTCATATCCATGGTACTAAATATGGAAATGTTTACAACTTTGCAATTACTATGGATAAACCTAGTAACAGATAGTATACCCGCTATTATGTTAGCTTTTGAAAAGAAAACAGAAGACCAAATGGAAAATAATCTTGCTAATAAATACAATGAAAGTTTCTTTACTCCATTATTAACAGCTAAAATAGTAATCGGAGCAATCATAAAATCAATAGTAATGTTAATAATATTTATCTATTTTGCTAAAGCAGTAGATGTAAATACCGCAGGTTCATTATTATTTATCTACTTAGTAACCCATGAATTACTATTCTCGTTCTCTTGTCGTAATATTAAGAAGTCAGTACTAAATAAAGACATCTTTTCAAATAAAAAACTAACTCTAGGAGTCTTAACAATATTAATAATACAAATCATAGTATTAGTAACTCCAATAAGCAAATACTTTATAGTACCAAATATAAAAATAAATTATATCTTGATAACTATCGGAATATGTCTTATAATGTTTTTATTAGGAGAGTTAGTAAAACCAATATATACAAAATTATTTAAAGATTACAGGGAGGTTAAAAATGAAAAATAATAATAGTACATTTATAGTACTCGGAGGTATATTTATCTTATCAGTATTTAGTTTCATTGTAGCAAAAAATATTCTACCAGATAGTGATAATAATCAGTATTACGCTAAACCTAATGAAAATATGACAGCAAAAATAGAAAGTATTACTAAAGAAAATAATAAACTTATAATAACAACAACAGGAGATTCAACTGAATACTGTCTAAAAACAACTAAGAGTGTTCCCAGTATAGATTCATTATGTTGGAATAAAATAGAAAATAACAAAGTAGAGAGTAATTACTTTACGTATAAAAAATATTATCTTTGGATTAAAGATAGTGATAATAGAATAAGTGGTAGAACTACTATAGAAAAGGAGTAAATATGGAAAATGATAGAATAGAAACTACTAGAAATAGAGTATTTGTCAAAGAATTAGCTTTTGGCAAAGATAGTCCTATTGCTATGAAGACAAATGATAATTTTGTATATAGAGTAACCGGTATGGATCAAGTAGAAGATATTATAACTAGTGGATATGCAAGAAGTAAAGATAAAGTAAAAGGTGGTCATAATAATGAATTATTTTGGACTAGAGGTGGAGATAAACTATTTTACTACGATAAAAGACCAGTACTAGAAGCACCATCCACTAAAGTACAAGATGGTCAAATGGGAGCTATTCCACTAGAAGATTTAACTGCTATTTGGATATTTAATGAAAAAGAAAATAGATATGTTAATTGTATTGAATACTATAGATATCTAAGAGAAGAACTAGTATCTTCTAAAGTAAAAGGTAGATAGTAGTATATTTCTCTCACATTACATTGTTCGAGTTTTTGAAAGCCTAAGGTGTTTCAAAATATTTCAGAGCCAAACGTCTCTGAAAAAAATTATTTATATAAGCTATAGATTTATGTCTATAGTTTTTATTATGTCACAAGTATTGATAAAAAAATATATAAAATTATAATTTATATATTGACAAAAATAGGTTACATATGTTACCATTAATACAGAAAGGAAAAGATATATTATGTAATAGAAAGATAAGCGCGAGGGGAAATTATATGACTGGAGAGCAGCTCAAACTACTAACAAAAATGAAAAAGTTAATAACTAAAGGAAATAAAAGATTTGCTAATAGAAAAGATAGAGATTATCTTGAAGAGTTATTAGAAATTGGGATAACTGAAAGTTTAGCATGGCAAGAAATATTAACATTATCTTCATATAACTATGTTCAAGATTATAAACCTTTTTATTCAAAAAGTGAAAATTCACTAGTATTTAAAAAAGATATTAATGGAAATAGAGTATATATTAAGTTAAAGATAGAAGAATATAATAATAAAGAAATGACAGTATGTCTATCATTTCATATAGATTATAAATAGGAGGATATTATGAGATGTGATAATTGTGGTAGTAGTGATACTTATATTAAAAATCATGAACATATCTACCAAATAAAAGGAAAAGAAATAAAGTTTAATTCAGATAGAAGATTCTGCTCTAAATGTAATAATTTAGTATATGATGATAAATTAGATAATATTGCTTCTGAAAAAGGTATAGAAATATATAATAAATTATATGGAGTAACAAAAGAAGAAATAATAGCCTTAAGAAAGAAATATAACTTATCACAAGAATTATTTTCTAAAGTAATAGGATGTGCTAAAAAAACATTAATAAGTTATGAAAAAGGAGTATCTATACCAAATGATAGTTATTTAATATTAATAAAAATTTTAATAGCCAATCCAGAAATAATAGCAAACTTAGTTGAAGCTAATAAAGTGCAATTTACTGATAAAGAATATAATAAGATTAATGATAAGATATCTATATTCTTAGCTAATAATGAAAGGCAATTATTACTAAGCGAAAAGCATAGCCTAACAGAGTATAATGGTTATACTAAGTTTAATAAAGAAAAAGTATATAATATGATTATCTTTCTTGCAGATAATACGATATTAAAAACAAAATTATTAAAAGAAATGTTTTACGCTGATTTCTTATTTTATAAAGAAAACTGTAAATCAATAACCGGACTAGAATATTGTAAACTACCCTTTGGTCCAGTACCAGATAGTTTTGAAACAATATTATCATATGGAGATCAAGAGGATATAATAGACTATAAACCAGTAATAACTTCATCTAAAGAATATTATGAAATAACACCAAAGAAAAAGTTTAATAAAGATTTATTTACCAACGAAGAATTAGAAGTATTAGATAAGGTAAAGAAATATTTTAAAAATTATAATGCTAAAGAAATAGTAGAATATTCTCATAAAGAAAAAGCATTCTTAGATACTAATAAATGTGAAAAAATAAGCTATGACTATTCTTTTGATATAGATTTAAAATAGTTATCAACAATATTTGTTGATAACTAAAAAGAAAAGAGACTATCTAGTAGTCTCTCCCCAGCTCAAGCGGTGTACTTAACATACACT
>CAKOLH010000004.1 GCA_934096105.1 uncultured Bacilli bacterium
GATAAGTTTGGATCTCTTGTATATAAGGGTAATACTACTATTCAAGGGACTTTATCGGTAGATAAGAAATATATTGATAGGGTAAGAGAAGGGTTTTATGCTGTTGTTACCAGTGGACTTGGTTATGGTTATATGGGATATTATACTAATTCTTCTGGTAAGACTGGTACTAGTGAGAGTTTTATTGATACTGATAATGATGGTAAAGTGGATACTGAGACTATTACTACTTCTTTTGTAGGATACTCTCCAAGTGATAATCCGAAAATGAGTGTAGTAGTAGTATCTCCAGATATTAGTATTCCTGATAATCCTCAGTCACTAGTTACTAAGAGAATATCTGCAAATATAGTAAATAAATATTTTGAATTAAATAGTTAATTATGTTCACTAAAGAGCCTATATAGATATAGTCTCTTTAGTGTTTATTTGAGCCAAGGTATTGTCTCAAATAAAGGACTATTATATATAAGCAAGAACTATATATTTAGATAATATATGATATATATAAGATAATTTATTATAGAAAAAAGATAGAAAAATAAAGAAAAAATAAAAAATAGTTGTATAAATTAATAAAAGTATGATATAATTAAGTGGATGTTTTAGGAGGAGGAGTTATTATGGCTAAGAAAAACGAAAATAGAGTACTAGTTTCTTTAATGTGTGAAGAATGTAAAAATGTTAATTATACTGAAGAAAAAAATAAAAAGAACACTCCAGAGAAATTAGAATTAAATAAATACTGTAAGTTCTGTCGTAAGACAACTAAGCACAAAGAAACTAAGAAGTAGGAGGATAGGAAATGATAAATGTTAATGATTTTAAGTCAGGTCAAACAATAAACTATGATGGTAATTTATACATGGTACTTGAATTCAATCATGTTAAACCTGGTAAAGGTGCCGCTATTGTAAAGGCTAAACTTAAAAATTTAAGAACTGGATCAATTGCTGAATATACATTTAATGCTGGTATTAAAGTACCTACTGCTCATGTTGAAAAACAAAAAATGCAATTTTTATACTCTGATGGAGATACTTATTCATTTATGAATATGGAAACTTACGAGCAAGTAGAATTAAATAAAAAGCAAATTGAAAATGAAGTTAAGTATTTAAAAGAAGGTTTAGAAGTTATTATTATCTTTTTTGAAGGAGAAATGCTTGGAATAGATTTACCTGAAAAAATAGATTATAAGATTACTAAGACTGAACCTGCAATTAAAGGTAATACCGCTACTAATGCTACTAAAGATGCAATAGTAGAAACTGGTATGCTTGTTAAAGTACCTCTATTTATTGAAGAGGGAGAAGAAATAATTGTATCTACTAAAGATGGCAAATATGTATCTAGAAAATAGATACTTTTCTTTTTACCTATCTTAATAGTTTGACAAAAGATATAAATTGTGCTATCATTAGTATGTAAGCAAGGAAACTTGCATAAAATAAAAAAGGAAACATTCAATAGTCACATGTTGAGTGCTGCCATATTAATTTGGTATCACCTAACTTAATGCTTTAAGTTAGGTGATTTTCTTTATATCAAAACTACAAAGAGTAGGCTAATCAAAGATATAATTATTATAAGTAGTATAAAAACTAAAAAATCTTTCTTACTCATAATATTGCCTCCCTTCTTTAACAGAAGTTTGGCAGACACCCAACTTATTTGAATATTTCCTAATACAATTATATCATTTTTAATGTATCAAAAGCAAGCAATCTTGCTATAAATAATATACAAATTATAATATTAGACATCTATGCTGTAAAATAAATAAGTACCTAGAAAATAGATACTTTTCTTTTTATCTATTTAATTAATTAGATTGACAAGAAAATATAAACTGTGCTATTATTAGTATGTAAGTAATGGTACTTGCCTATGTGTTTGTAGAGTACTTAATCCTTAGAGAATTAGAGTCATTAAAGAGACAATTAATAAAATAATTATAAGTAATAGTACTTGCATAATAGAAAAAGGAAACATTCAATAGTCGTAGTTGGGTGTTGCCATATTTGTTGGTATCACCTAACTTAATGCTTTAAGTTAGGTGATTTTCTTTATATTAAAACTACAAAGAGTAGGCTAATTAAAGATATAATTATTATAAGTAATAGAAGTGAGATTAATGTAATATTAAAATCTTCTTTAGTTAGAAGAATAGCAAGTACCTAACTTAAAAATATACTAAAATTAGAGACTTCTTTAGGAAGGCTCTAATTTTTCTATAGAAAGACTATTAAGGCTTTCTATAGCAGTGAGTAACGTAGTACGAACTGAAATAATAAATAATATGTCAATTTTATGTAAAAATAGTTTACTTATATATAAAGAAAATGCTATAATTATTAAGAGGTAGAAAGTATATATGAAGTATATTAATAAATACTTAGAATATTTAAAAGTAGTAAAGAAATATAGTGATAAGACAATAGAATCTTATTATGATGATTTAACTTTATATAATGAATTTTTGGGTAATAATTTTATTAATATTTTAGATATAGATTATTATACTGTTAAAGAATATATGAAATATTTATATTCACTTAATATTAGTAAGAGTTCTATATCTAGAAAGTTAAGTAGTATAAGAGGTTTATATAATTACTTAGTAAGAGAAGATATAGTTAAAGATAATTATTTTAATAGAATTAATAATCCTAAGAAAGATAAGTATTTACCTAAGTTTTTAAAGGATGAAGAAGCTAATAAAATATTTGAAGTATGTAAGTATGATACTCCAATTAATCAGAGAAATAGTGTTATTATAGAACTATTATATGCTACTGGTATTAGAGTTAGTGAACTAGTTAATATTAAAGTATCTGATATTGATATTAATGAGAGAACTATTAAAGTAGTAGGTAAAGGTAGTAAAGAGAGAATGGTTATATTTAATAATCATACTAAGAAGGCTATAGAGATATATTTAAATGATGGATATCATGAATTTAATAAACTTAGTAGTGGTTATTTAATTCTTAATAAAGATGGTAATAAATTATCTGAACGATATATTAGAAATATTATTAATAAGTTAGTTACTAAGGCTGGACTAGATATTAAGATAAGTCCACATACTTTTAGACATACTTTTGCTACTGATATGTTAGAGGATGGATCTGACTTAATGACTGTTAAAGAATTATTAGGACATGAATCACTTAATACGACGAGTATATATACCCATGTTACTAATGAACAAATAAGAAAAGTATATGAAATGGCTCATCCAAGGGCTAAGAAGTAAGGAGTAATTATTATGGCAAAGTTATATTTTAAATTTGGGGCAATGAAGTGTGGTAAAACTACGGATATTATTAAGACTTATTATAATTATAAAGAGAAAGATTTAAATGTACTTATTATGAAACCAGGAGATGATACAAAGGCTGGCAGTAAGATTCAAAGTAGATCAGGAGCTGAACTTGATACTGACTATGTAGTAGGATCTGATGTTAATGTATATAACTTAATAGGCTATCATATAATTAATCATAATTTAGACTGTATAATTGTTGATGAAGCTCAGTTTTTAACACCTAAACAAGTCGATGAACTTACTGATGTTGTAGATAATTATGATATACCAGTATTATGTTATGGACTAAGAGCGGATGCTTTTTCCTATATGTTTCCTGGTAGTAAGAGATTATTTGAAGTAGCAGATGTTTTTGAAGAGTTAAAAGCAGTATGTAAATGTGGTAGTAAAGCTACATATAATTTAAGGTTAAAAAGAACAGATAATGGATTAGTACCAACATTTACTGGAGAACAAATATCTATTGATGGTCAAGGTGATGAATATGATTCAGTATGTAGACCCTGTTATAAGAAACTAAGGAGAAAATATGTCAAAGAGGAAGAAAATAAATAAAAAGAAATTATTTATTATAATTGGTAGTATATTATTACTTATTGTAATAGGAGTTAGTATTTTCTTATTTACTAGTAAGAAGAATGTTAAAGATATATTTAAATATAAAGATAAGATTACTATTGAAGTTGGTAGTACATTACCAGTAGTTAATGATTATTTATATAAGAACACTGATTCTGATATAGAAATAGAATGGACTGGTATTGAAAGTGAGGATAATAAGATATATAAACCTGGTATTTATTATGGTAGTTTTATGTATGATAACGAGAAGAAGAATATTACTTTGGTAGTAGAGGATACTAAGGCTCCTGTTATCGAAGGGGTAAAAGATTATGAAATGCTAGCTTATGAGAAGGTACCTAACTTCTTAGAGAATGTTACTGTAAGTGATAATAGTATGGAAGAGATTACTCCTAAAATAGAGGGGGAGTATGATAGTGAGAAAGTTGGTACTTATAATCTTAAATGCACAGCCTCTGATTCTAGTGGGAATACTTCAAGTAAAGAATTTAAACTTGTTGTAAAAGAAAATAGTAATGTTAAGATTAGCAAGACTAAGAAGGGTAATACAATAAAGAATTATTATGGTATTACTTATATTGACGATGTTATTATTGCTAATAAGTCTTATTCTTTACCTAGTAACTTTGTTCCTAATAATTTGGTTACGATAAATGGTTATATTAGAGTAGTAGATTATGTAAGAGATGCTTTTAATGAACTTAAGAGTGATAGTTCAGTACTTGGCCTTAATATATATGCTTCTTCGGGATATAGATCTTATAGTGATCAAAAATATATATATGATAATTATGTAAGAATGGATGGTAAGGAGAAGGCTGATACTTATTCTTCAAGAGCGGGCTACTCAGATCATCAGACTGGTCTTACCATTGATTTGAATACGGTAAATATTTCATTTGCTGGTACTAATGAGAGTAATTGGCTTAAGGATAACTGCTGGAAGTATGGTTTTATTATTAGATATCCTGAAGGTAAAGATAGTATTACAGGATATACTTATGAACCATGGCATATTAGATATGTTGGTAAAGAATTAGCTAAAACTTTATATAATAATGGTAACTGGTTATCTCTTGAGGAATACTTTGGTATTGATAGTAAATATAGTGATTAGATAAGTGATAGTGATATTGCTTATCTTTTTTCTATGCACTATAAGCCTTACTACGCAAGTCTTATTAGTGTTACTTTTAGCCTAGAGTAGTCTAAAAGTAAATACTTTGTATCTATTATATATAAGAGAGAGGTATTTATTTAGCCTTTATAAAATAGGGATATTTGGGCTATTTTATGGTTAAAAATAAGCTATTTAATTAAAATGTAAAGCGAAATGTCAAAAAAGTTAAAAAAATGTTCTTTTTTTACTTGATTTTAATAGAATTATAGGGTATAATTGTAGAAGTGTGACTGGCTTAGATGTGCGAAGTTGCTGATACACCAGGTTAAGTTGTCAAATAAAATAAAGGTATATCAGGTAATTCGTTCGGAGCTATGCCTATACAAGATATAGACGAAGGGAGGACAACTATGGCAAAAGAAGTAGTGAGAATCAAATTAAAATCTTACGACCATAGAGTTCTTGATAATGCAGCTGCTAAAATAGTAGCTACAGTTAAGAGAACTGGTGGTGAGGTATCTGGTCCTGTACCATTACCAACTGAAATTGAAAAAATAACAATTTTAAGAGCGGTACATAAGTACAAGGATTCAAGAGAGCAATTTGAAAAGAGAACTCACAAGAGATTAATCGACATCAATAACCCAAGTAAAGAAACTATTGAAGCACTTGCTCATTTAGATTTACCTAGTGGTGTTGATATACAAATTAAAAAATAATATAGGAGGAAAAAATGAAAGGAATCTTAGGAAGAAAAAAAGGGATGACTGAAGTATTTACTGCTGATGGAAAACTTATTCCTGTAACTGTTATTGAAGTTGAAGATAATGTTGTATCTCAAATTAAAACTAAAGAATCTGATGGATATGATGCTATACAACTTGCTACAGTAGAGAAAAAAGCTTCTAGAAGTAATAAACCAGAAACAGGTCATCTAAAAAAAGCTAATACTACCCCTAAGCGCTTCTTGAAGGAAATTAGAGGTGCAAGTGTTAGTGAGTATGCTTTAGGAGATGTTCTTAAGGCTGATACTTTTGCTGCAGGAGAAATGGTAGATGTTACCGGCACTTCTAAAGGTAAAGGTTTTCAAGGTGTTATTAAAAGACACAATCAAAGTAGAGGACCTATGACTCACGGATCTCAATACCATAGAGGAGTAGGATCAATGGGTACACTATTACCTATGAGAGTTTTACCAGGAAAGAAATTACCTGGACATATGGGTCATGAACAAGTAACTATTCAAAATCTTGAAGTTATTAGTGTTGACCTAGAAAATAATGTTATCTTAATTAAGGGAAGCGTTCCTGGACCTAAAAACTCTTTGGTACTTGTTAGAACTTCAGTTAAGACTGGCGATAAAGTAAATGAACCAGTAGAATTAATCGTTTATGAAGAAGGTAAAACTTCTGAAGAAGTAGTTGAAGAAACTATGGAAACTATTAACGAAGAATTAGCTGCTGAAGAAGATAGCACAGAAGAATCACAAGAAACTGCTGAATAGTTAGTACTATAAAAATATTAAAAGTTGTTTGTGATGATAAAGGAGGAAATTATGTCTAAGAAAATAGATGTTTTAAGTCTAAAAGGCGAAAAGGTAAAGGATATAAAATTAGAAGATAACATATTTAACATTGAACCTAACGATGCAGTTGTTAAAGACGCAATAGTAGCTGCAATGGCAGGTGCAAGACAAGGAACTGCTAGTGTTAAGACAAGAGCAGAAGTATCTGGTGGTGGAAGAAAGCCATACAGACAAAAAGGAACTGGTAATGCAAGACAAGGTAGTATCAGAGCTACTCAATACCGTCATGGTGGTATAGCATTTGGACCAGTACCAAGAGATTATTCAAAGAAAATGAATAAGAAAGAAAAGAGATTAGCACTTAAGAGTGCATTATCTTATAAAGTATTAGATAAAGAGTTAGTAGTAGTATCTACTATTGAATTTGAAACTAATAAAACTAAAGAAATGGTAAATTTATTAGAAGGATTAAATCTTACTAATCATAAGGTATTAGTATGTGTTAAAGAACTTACTGACAATGTTTGTTTAGCTGCTAGAAACTTAGCTAATGTAAAAGTTGTTTTACCAAGTGAAATTAATACTTTTGATTTGATATCTTCAGATAATTTATTAATTGAAGAAGAAGCATTAACTATGCTAGAGGAGGTGCTTAAATAATGAATAATTATTTAGATATAATCTTAGCACCAGTTATTACTGAGAAAACTGCTAATATGGAAGCAGAAGGAAAATATGCTTTCAAAGTAGCAAATAAAGCTAATAAAACTGAAATTAAACAAGCTATCGAAAAGAAGTTTGGTGTTAAAGTTGAAAAAGTAAATATTACTAATTCTCATCCTAAGAAAAAGAGAGTTGGAAAATATACTGGTATGACTAGTAAATATAAGAAAGCTATAGTAACTTTAAAGAAAGGTGAAACTATTAGTTTCGACTAGTAAGGAGGAAATATAATGGCAATAAGAGTTTATAAACCAATGACTGCTGGTACAAGACAAAGATCTGTACTAACTAGTGAAGAAATTACTAAGACTACTCCTGAAAAAAGTTTAACAGTTACTAAGAAAAAGACTAATGGTAGAAATAATCAAGGTAAAATTACTGTTAGACACAGAGGTGGCGGAGTAAAAAGAAAATACAGATTAATCGACTTTAAGAGAAGAAAAGATGGAGTAACAGCTCTTGTATCTGCTATTGAATATGATCCAAATAGAAGTGCTAATATAGCATTAATCACTTATAAAGATGGTGAGAAAGCTTATATTATAGCTCCTAAAGGATTAACAGTAGGTACAGTAGTAGAATCTGGTGAAAATGTTGATATTAAAGTAGGAAATGCACTTCCTATAATGAACATTCCAGTAGGTACTGTTATTCATAATATTGAATTAAAACCTGGTAAGGGTGCAGCTTTAGCAAGAAGTGCTGGTGCAAGTGCTCAAATACTTGGTAGAGAAGATAAATATGTATTAATAAGATTAAGTAGTGGTGAAACAAGAAAGATTTTAGGTACTTGTAGAGCTACTATCGGTGTAGTAGGAAATGAAGACTACTCTCTAGTTAAGATTGGTAAAGCAGGAAGAACTAGACATAAAGGATTCAGACCTACAGTACGTGGTTCTGTTATGAACCCTAATGATCACCCACATGGTGGTGGTGAAGGTAGAGCTCCAATTGGTAGATCAGGACCAATGACTCCTTGGGGTAAACCAGCTCTAGGATATAAGACTAGAAAGAATAAGAAAGCGTCAGATAAATATATCGTGTCTAGACGTAAGAAATAAAGAAAGGAAGATTTAAATGGCTAGAAGTATTAAAAAAGGACCTTATGTCTTTGAAAGATTATTAAAAAGAGTAAGAGCATTAAACGAATCTGGTAAGAAGGAAGTTATTAAAACTTGGTCTCGTCGTTCAACAATCTATCCTGAATTTATTGGTCATACTTTTGCAGTACATAACGGAAAAGAATTTATTCCAGTTTATGTTACAGAAGATATGGTTGGACACAAATTAGGTGAATTTTCTCTAACAAGAAAATTTGGTGGACACGGATCAGATAAGAAATAATTTTCTAAAGGAGGACAAAAATGGAAAGAACTGAAGCTAAAGCAGTAGCAAAAACAGTTAGAATATCTCCTAGAAAGACTAGACTTATTATTGATTTAATAAGAGGTAAGAGTGTTGAAGAAGCAAGAGCTATTCTTGCTAACCAACCTCAAAGAGCATCTAGAGTTATTTCTAAAGTATTAGAAAGTGCTACAGCAAATGCTGTTAATAACTTTGGCATGAAGGAAGAAAATCTTTATGTTAAGACATGTTTCGTTGATGAAGCATTAGTAATTAAAAGAATTAAATTTGATTCAAGAGGTCGTACAGGAAGAAACGATCATAAGACAAGTCACATTACTGTAATAGTGGCTGAGAAATAAGTGAGGAGGAGCGTTTAATGGGACAAAAAGTCAGTCCAACAGGACTTAGAATTGGTATCAATAAAGATTGGGAATCAAAATGGTATGCTGAAAAAGACTTTTCTAAATATTTAACTAACGATTATAAAATTCGTAAATATTTAAATAAGAAATTCAAAAATGCTGGTATTTCTAAAATCGTTATTGAAAGAAATCCTAAGAGAAATGAAGTCTTTATCTATGCTGCTAAACCAGGATTAATAATTGGTCAAAGTGGTACTGAAATTGAAAAGGTAAAGAAAGAAGTTTCAAAACTAGTTAAAGAAGACATTCAAATATCTGTTGTTGAAATAAAGAACCCAGATATGGTTGCACAAATAGTTGCAGATACAATTGCTCATAATATTGAAAACCGTGTTTCATTTAGAGTAGCTCAAAAGAAAGCTATTAGAAACACTATGAAAGCTGGAGCAAAAGGAATTAAAACATTAGTATCAGGAAGACTAGGAGGAGCTGATATTGCTCGTGGTGAAGGATATTCTGAAGGAACTATTCCTCTACATACAATAAGAGCGGATATCGATTATGCTACTAGTGAAGCAGATACTACTTATGGAAAAATCGGTGTAAAGGTATGGATCTATAAAGGTGAAATACTAGATAAGGGAGGTAATTCTCATGTTGATGCCAAAAAGAACTAAACATAGAAAAACTTTCCGTTTACCTTATGAAGGAAAGAGTAAAGGTAATACTGAACTTCATTTTGGAAGTTATGGTTTAATGGCAAAAGAAGGAGCTTGGATTACAGCTAATCAAATCGAAGCAGCCAGAATAGCTATGACTAGATATATGAAGAGAGGTGGTAAAGTTTGGATTAATATATTCCCTAACTTATCACTTACTAAGAAACCTCTAGAAACTAGACAAGGTAAAGGTAAAGGTAATCCAGAAGTATGGGTTGCAGTTGTTAAAGAAGGTAAAATTATGTTTGAAATAGATGGCGTAGATGAAGCTACTGCTAGAGAAGCATTAAGACTTGCTTCACATAAGTTACCTATCAAATGTAAGTTTGTAAAGAAAGAAGAAAGTGGTGAAATAAATGAAAACTAATGAACTTAGAAAATTAACCACAGAAGATTTAAATAAAAAAATCGCAGAATGTAAAGAAGAACTTTTCAATTTAAGAATGCAAAAGGCTACTGGTATGCTAGAAAAACCTTCTAGAATACATGAATTAAGAAAAGAAGTAGCAAGAATAAATACTATTCTTAATGAGAGAAGAGAAGGGTAAGTGAGGTGTAAGTTATGAAAGAAAGAAAAGAATTAATCGGTGTAGTTGTTTCAGATAAAGCTGATAAGACTATTACAGTTAAAGTTGAAACTTACAAGAAACATCCATTATATGGAAAAAGAGTTAAATATTCAAAGAAATATGCTGCTCACGATGAAAATAATATGGCACATGTTGGAGATAAAGTTCGCTTAGCCCAAACTAGACCATTATCTAAAACAAAGAGATATGAACTAGTAGAAGTAATAGAGAAAGCTGTTATTCTATAAGCTCTTTAGTCGGAAGGAGGAAATAATATGGTACAACAAGAAACGCGTCTAAAAGTCGCAGATAACTGTGGAGCTCGTGAAGTATTAGTAATCAGAGTTCTAGGTGGAAGTAAAGTAAAAACAGGTAATATTGGAGATATAGTTGTATGTACAGTTAAGAAAGCTACTCCTAATGGTACTATAAAAGCAGGTAAAGTAGTAAAAGCCGTTATAGTAAGAACTAAAAGAGGAGTTAGAAGAGACGACGGAAGTTATATTAGATTTGATGATAACGCATGTGTTATTATTAAAGATGATAAGAGTCCAGTAGGTACACGTATTTTAGGTCCAGTAGCACGTGAACTTAGAGATAAAGAATTTACTAAGATTGTAAGTTTAGCTAAAGATGTGTTATAGGATGTAAGGAGGATATAATATGAAACTAAAAACTGGTGATAAAGTAGTAGTAGTTTCTGGTTCAAATAAAGGTAAGGAAGGAAAAATTACTAAGATCTTAGATTCTAGAGTTATCGTTGAAGGTGTTAACATTGTTAAGAAACATTTAAAACCTAAAAACAATAATGGTAATGGTGAAATAATCGAAACTGAAGCACCTATACATGTATCTAATGTAATGTTAGTAGATCCTAAGACAAAGAAACCTACTAAGGTAAAAATAGACAAAGATAGTAAAGGCAAGAAGATTAGAATATCTAAAAAGTCTAATGAAAAAATAGATTAATTATTATAGGAGTGAACATCCTAATATAATTTAGAGATTTGGAAGGAGGGCGAGCTAGAATGAACCGCCTAAGAGAAAAATATATTAAAGAAGTTGTTCCAAGTTTAACAGAAAAGTATAATTATTCTACACCTATGTTAGTTCCTAAACTAGAAAAAGTAGTTGTTAATATGGGAGTAGGAGATGCTACTGTTAATTCAAAAAATCTAGAAAATGCTGTAAATGAATTAGAAAAAATTACAGGACTTAAAGCTGTAGAAACTACCGCTAAAAAATCAATAGCTTCATTTAAAGTAAGAGAAGGACATAAAATTGGTTGTAAAGTTACTCTAAGAGGAGAAAAGATGTATACTTTCTTAGATAAGTTAATATCTATCTCTTTACCTAGAGTTAGAGATTTCAGAGGACTTTCTCCAAAAAGTTTTGATGGAAGAGGAAATTATACAATCGGTATTAAAGAACAAATTATCTTCCCAGAAATTAATTTTGATGAAGTAGAAAAAGTTAGAGGTATGGATGTAGTATTAGTTACTACTGCTAAAACTAATGAAGAAGCATTTGATTTATTAAAAGAACTTGGAGTTCCTTTTAGGAAATAAAGAAGAGGAGACTAAGATGGCAAGAAAATCAATGATTGTTAAATCAGAAAGAGAACCTAAATTTAAGGTTAGAAAATACACTAGATGTAAAATTTGTGGAAGACCTCATGCAGTTCTTAAGAAATATGGAATTTGCCGTATTTGTTTTAGAGAACTTGCTTACAAAGGTCAAATACCTGGTGTAAAGAAATCAAGTTGGTAAACCCAAAAATTAAAAGAAGGAGGGATTAATAATGACAGATCCAATCGCAGATATGCTTACAAGAATACGTAATGCTAATCAAAATAGAAGTGCCTCTTGTGAAATCCCAGCATCTAATATGAAAGAAGAAATTGCTAAAATTCTAAAGAATGAAGGATTTATAGAGGATTATAAAATTGAAGGCGAAACTGCTAATAGAATGATGACATTAACATTAAAATATAAAAATAAAGAAAGAGTTATTACTGGACTTAAGAGAATTTCTAAACCTGGTCTAAGAGTATATGCTGGTGCTGATGAGCTTCCTACTGTACTTAATGGTCTTGGTATAGCAATTATCTCTACATCTAAAGGAATTATGACTGATAAAGAGGCTAGAAAGAATTCCTTAGGTGGAGAAGTAATAGCTTATGTATGGTAAGGTGAAATAATGAGCCGTATTGGTAAAAGAGCTTTATCTATACCTGAAAATGTTAATGTTAATGTAGAAAATAATGTTGTTACTGTTAAAGGACCTAAAGGAGAACTTACTTTAGATCTAGTAAAGAACATTAGTGTTAAAGTAGTTGATAATACTGTAGTAGTTGAACCACTTAAAGATGATAAATTTACTCATGCTATGCATGGTACTACTAATGCTAACATTAAGAATATGATTGAAGGCGTTAGTAATGGTTATAAGAAAGGATTAGAAATCGTTGGTGTTGGTTATAAGTTTAATGCTAGTGGCAATAAGCTTACTATATCAGCAGGATATTCTCATCCAGTGGTTATAGATGTACCTAATGGTTTATCTGTAGCTCAAATAAGTAATACTGAAATCGAAATATCAGGAATCGATAAGGTAAAAGTTGGTGAATTTGCCGCTAATATAAGAAAAGTAAGAAGTCCAGAACCATATAAGGGTAAAGGTATTAAATACAAAGGTGAACAAATTCGTCGTAAAGAAGGAAAGAAAGCTTCTAAATAATAAATAGGAGGAGACTTAAGTATGATTAAGAAAGTTTCAAGAAATGAAATGAGAAAAGTTAGACACACAAGAATCAGAGAAAATTTGTCTGGTACTAGTGAAAGACCTAGACTTTGTGTGTTCAGATCTAATGCAAATATTGAAGCTCAAATCATTGACGATGTTAAGGGTGTTACTTTAGTTAGTGCATCATCATTAGAAAAAGAATTAAATCTTAAAAATGGTGGTAACATAGAAGCTGCTAAAGTAATTGGAGCTGAAGTTGCAAAAAGAGCTAAGAAAGCAAAAATAAATGCCGTTGTATTTGATAGAGGAGGATATCTTTATCATGGACGTGTTCAAGCTTTAGCAGAAGCTGCACGTGAAAATGGCTTAGAATTCTAGATCATTAGGAGGAATAGTAAATGAACGAAGAAAATAAAAAGACTGAAGTTACTGAAAATAAAAAAGAAGTAAGTAAAACTGAAGTAAATAAAACTCGTAAGTTTGATAAGAAAAGACCTAGAAACAATAATAGACCTTCTAAACCTAAATCTGACTTAGAGGATAAGGTTATTGAAATAAGAAGAGTAACTAAAGTTGTTAAAGGTGGTAGACAATTTAGATTTGCTGCTACTGTAGTAGTAGGAAATAGAAAAGGACTAGTAGGTCTTGGTACTGGTAAAGCTCATGAAATGCCAGATGCAGTTAAGAAAGCTACACAAGCTGCTAGTAAGAATTTAATTAAAGTTGACCTTGTTGATAATAGAACTATATCTCATGATATTATAGTAAAAGAAGGAGCATGTAAGGTAATGCTTAAACCTGCTAAAGAAGGTACTGGAGTTAAGGCTGGTGGACCAGTTAGAGATGTACTTGAACTTGCTGGTGTTAAAGATGTATTATCTAAGAGTCAAGGATCTAGTACTAAGATTAATGCTGCTAGAGCTACTCTAAATGCTTTAAAGGGACAAAAATCTCTTGCTCACGTTGCTTACTTAAGAGATAAGAATGTGGAGGAAATAAGATAATGAAATTACATGAATTAAAAGCAGTAGAAGGTTCTACTAAAGCTAGAAAAAGAATTGGTCATGGACCTGGTTCTGGTACTGGTAAAACTTCAGGTAAAGGTGAAAAAGGACAAAACGCTAGAAGTGGCGGTGGAGTAAGACCTGGATTTGAAGGTGGACAATTACCATTATTCAGAAGATTATCAAAAAGAGGATTCAACAATTATGAGTTTAGAACAGTATATAGTACTGTAAATGTATCAGATTTAAATAGATTTGAAGATGGTACAGTAGTTGATCTTGCTTTACTTAAAGAAGTAGGATTAATAAAGAAAGAATTAGATGGAGTTAAAGTTTTAGGAAATGGTGATTTAACTAAGAAATTAACTGTTAAAGCAAATAATTTCTCTAAGACTGCTAAAGAGAAGATAGAAAATATTGGTGGAAAAACTGAGGTGATTTAGATGTTTAAGAATCTAAAATTAATCTTTAGTCCTAAAAATAAAGATATTAGGAAAAGAATTGGTTTTACCTTATTTGGACTACTAATATTTGCTGTTGGAACAACAATTCCTGTTCCAGGTACAGAAGGTGCAATATCTAATTTAGGATTATGGGAATTAATTAATGCTATTGGTGGAGGAGCACTTAAGAACTTTTCAATATTTGCTCTAGGTGTTATGCCTTATATTTCCGCTAGTATCATTACTGGAATATTACAAATGGATATCATTCCTTACTTCACTGAACTTAAAGATAGTGGAGAACAAGGAAGACAAAAGATAAATCAAATTAATAGATATATTGGTATCGTACTTGCCTTTTTACAAGGATTTGCTATGGCATTTACCTTTGTAAAAGGTGCTGGTACAGTAGAATACTTAAAAATAGCTTTAATACTAACTGGTGGTACAGCGTTCCTATTATGGCTTGGTGATCAAATAACTCAAAAGGGTATGGGTAATGGTATATCATTAATTATTATGGCTGGTATTATATCTACAGTACCAAAGATGTTTATTGATACATTTAAAACATTAATATTAAATCATACTGGCTCATTAGCTATGGGAATAGTAGGATTTGTAATATTTGTACTTGTATATCTATTAATAGTAGTAGGAGTTATATTTGAGGAATCTTCGGAAAGAAGAATACCAATACAATATTCTAATAGAACAACTTCTGCTTATGGTCAAAAACAAAGTTATATTCCATTTAAATTAAATTCTGCTGGTGTAATGCCTGTAATCTTTGCATCAGTAATATTATCAATACCTACTTTTATTGGTGGTATCTTAGGTAGTGATTCTGGATTTACTAAGTTTGTAACTAATTATATAAATTATACTACTCCAACAGGATTTGTACTTTATATAATATTAATATTTGTATTTGGTTATTTCTATACTAATATGCAAATTAATCCAAAAGAACTTGCTAAGAACTTAAATAAGAGTGGTGGATATATTCCTGGTATTAGACCTGGAGTAGAAACTGAGAAGTATATTAAGAAAATACTTTATAGAATTACTTTCTTAGGTTCAACATTTATTGCTGCAATAGCAGGACTTCCAATAGTATTCAGTAGTTTTATATCTACTGGACTTCCAGCATCAGTTAGTATTGGTGGTACTGGAGTACTTATCGTTGTAGGAGTTGCTATTGAAACTTGTAAACAATTAGAAAGTAGTTTAATTAATAGAAATTATAAAGGAGCTAGATAATGAAGAATATTATATTTATTGCCCCACCAGCTGCGGGTAAAGGAACAGTATCTGCAAGAGTCTGTGACAAATATAATATTCCTCATATATCAACTGGCGATCTTTTAAGAGATGAAATAAAGAATTCAACTAAACTTGGTCTTGAAATAAAAGATGCTATGGCTAGAGGAAAATTTGTTTCAGATGAAGTAATAACTAAATTATTAAAAAAGAGATTATCAAGTAAAGATTGCAAAAAAGGCTATATCTTAGATGGTTATCCTAGAAATGTTAATCAAGCAATTGTCTATGACAAGTTACTTGAGGAATTAGGATTTGACTTAGGAAAGGTAATACTTTTAGATATAGATAAAGATGTTGCTATGCAAAGGGCATTATCTAGATTGGTATGTTCTAAGTGTGGTTTATCTTATAACTTATTAAATAAGGAATTATCTCCAGTCAAAGAAGGAATATGTGATAGCTGTGGTAGTCCTTTGAAATCTAGAAGTGATGATAATGAGGAAACATTCATAAATAGATTTAATACTTATATGAATGAAACTTTCCCACTAGTGAACTATTATGAGAAGAAGAATAATTTAGTTAAAATTAATGTTACTGATAAAAATTCAGATGAAGTTTTTGAAGAAGTAGAGAAGGTAATTAAATGATAACTATTAAAAGTGATTATGAATTATCCTTAATGAGAGTGGCAGGAAGAATAGTTTATGATACTCATCAGTATTTAAAACCTTATATTAAACCTGGTATTACTACTGGTGAGTTAGATAAACTTGCTCATGATTATATCATAAGTAGAGATGCTACTCCATCATGTTTGGGATATGAAGGTTATCCTGCGAGTATATGTATTTCAGTTAATGAAGAAGTAGTACATGGTATACCAGGAAAAAGAAAACTTAAAAATGGTGATATTGTAACTTTAGATATATGTGCCTGCTACAAAGGATATCATGGTGATTCTGCTTGGAGTTATAGAGTAGGAACTGTATCAAAAGAGAAAGAATATTTACTTACTCATACTGAGAAGGCTTTATATGAAGGATTAAGTAAAGTAAAAGATGGAGTTCATCTTGGAGATGTATCTAATGCTATTGAAGAATATGCTAAAAAGCATAAACTAGGAGTTGTTAAAGAACTAGTAGGCCATGGTATTGGATCACATTTGCATGAGGATCCAGAAGTACCTAACTATGGAAAAGCGGGTACTGGAATAATTTTAAAAAAAGGAATGACTATTGCCGTAGAACCTATGCTTAATTTAGGTACTGCTAAAGTATACTTACTTGATGATGATTGGACAATAGTTACAGGTGATAACAAACCATCAGCTCATTTTGAACATACAATTATTGTTACTGACGATGGTTATGAAATACTAACAGGAGATGATAAATGTGAGTAGAGAAGAGTTAATCGAAGTAGAAGGAAAAGTACTTGATAATTTACCACAAGGAAAATTCAAAGTTGAACTTGATGGAGGCCACATAGTAGTTGCCCATGTTTCTGGTAAAATGCGCATGAACAACATACGTATCTTACCAGGTGATACTGTGGTTTTAGCTATGTCACCATACGATCTAACACAAGGGCGTATTGTATATAATAAGAAATAGGAGGGATGAATAATGAAAGTAAGAGCATCCGTAAAGAAAATATGCGACAAATGTAAAATTATTAAAAGAAAAGGTAAAGTAATGGTTATTTGTGAAAATCCAAAACACAAACAAAAACAAGGTTAATAGGGAGGAAATAATAATATGGCAAGAATTAAAGGTGTAGATATACCTAACGACAAGAGAATTGAGATATCTCTTACATACATTTATGGTATTGGAAGACAATTATCTAAAACAATTCTTAATGATGCTAAAGTTGACTTAAATAAAAAGGCTAAGGATTTAACTGATGATGAACTTTCTAGAATCAGAAAAGAAGTAGATAAATACTTAACTGAAGGTGATTTAAGAAGAGAAATTAACTTAAATATTAAAACTAAGATGGAAATTAATTCTTATCAAGGTACAAGACATAAAAAGAATTTACCAGTAAGAGGACAAAGAACTAGTAGAAATGCTAGAACTCGTAAGGGTAAAGGAAAAGTTGTTGCTAATAAGAAAAAATAATTAGGAGGAAAATATGGGAAAATATAATTCAAGAAAAAGAAAAACTAAAAAGAATATTCCTGCTGGTATAGCTCATATTCATTCAACATTCAACAACACAATCGTAACTATTACTGACTTAGAAGGAAATGTTGTAAGCTGGGCTTCTTCTGGAAAACAAGGAGTAAAAGGTAGTAAGAAATCTACTCCATTTGCTGCTGGTATGTCTGCTGAAGCTGCTGGAAGAGATGCAGTAGCTGCAGGTATGAAGAAAGTAAAAGTAGAAGTAAAAGGCTTAGGCTCTGGAAGAGAGGCTGCAATTAGATCATTACAAACTGCTGGATTAGAAATAGAATCAATAACTGATGTAACACCAATTCCACATAATGGTTGTCGTCCACCAAAAAGAAGACGTGGATAATAAAGAAAGGAAGCGTGTCTAATGTTAAAATTTGAAAAACCAGATTATAAGGTAAAAGAATATGTAAAGGATTCTTTCTATGGTAAATTTGAACTTGAACCACTAGAAAGAGGATTTGGAACAACTTTAGGTAATGCACTTAGAAGAGTTATGTTATCATCACTTCCTGGTGATGCTATAACTTCAGTTAAAATAGATGGAGTAGCTCATGAATTTCAAAAAATTGATGGAGTTATCGAAGATGTTACTGCTATCGTATTAAATTTAAAGGGAGTAGTAATAAAGAATCATTCTAAAGATACTGATAAAATATTAAGACTTAAAAAGGATACCCCAGGAGTAGTTACTGCTGGTGATATTGAAGCTGATGCTGATATAGAAATATTAAATCCTGACCATGTAATTGCTACACTTGTTGAAGGTGGAAAATTAAATATGGAAATGACTATTGGATCAGGAAGAGGATATATAGTAGCAGAAGATAATAAGAAGATACTTGCTCAAAATAATAAGACTAAAGTAGGAGCAATTGCTATTGATAGCTTATATTCTCCTATTGAAAGAATTAACTATGAAGTAGAAAATGCTAGAGTAGGTCAAAATAATAATTATGATAAATTAATTCTTGAAGTATGGACTAATGGTTCAATTACTCCAGAAGAAGCTTTAGCACTAGCTGCTAGAATCTTAATTGAGCATTTTGAAGTATTAACTGAACTTAACTCAATTGCAGATGAAACAGGACTTATGATATCTAAGAGTGAAGACCCTGCTGTTAAGATATTAGAGACTTCTATTGATGATTTAGACTTCTCTGTAAGAGCATATAATTGCTTAAAGAGAGCTAATATTCTTACTTTAAAAGATTTAGTAGATAAGACTGAAAATGAAATGATGAAGATTAGAAATCTTGGTAAGAAGTCATTAAAAGAAGTAATGGATAAAGTTAAAGACATGGGTCTTACATTTAAAGATGAAAATTAATAGAGGAGGTAATTATGGCATATAGAAAATTAGGTAGAGATAATAAACATAGAAGAAGTATGTTAGCTACTTTAACTAAACAACTAATTGAAAATGAAAGAATAGTTACTACTGAAACTAGAGCTAAAGAAGTTAGAAAGAGTTTTGATAAAATGGTAACTTATGGTAAAAAAGGTACTTTAGTATCAAGAAGACTTGCCCTTGCATTTTTACATAATGATAAGAAAACCGTTGATAAAGTATTTAATGATTTAGCAGTTAGATACAAAGATAGAAATGGTGGTTATACTAGAATTATTAAGATGACTGAAAGAAAAGGAGATTCTGCTCTAGAAGTTATTTTAGAACTAGTTTAATATATAGAGATATCTATTAATTTAGATATCTCTTTTCTTTTTTCTCTTAAGCCTAGGCTTAAGAGATATAACATAGCCTAGGGTCTATGTTATGAAAGTTTATTTATTTTTTAAATACTTATTGATTTATTTTTTAAATACTTATTGCAAAATATCATTACTTATGATATTATTTTATACGTAAGGTAGATAGATATAATTTATGTGTAAAATCTATAAATTATATAAGGAAAGGAGGCTCCTCTTATGATTAAAATGGTAAATAGAAACGTTAACTATTTGTTAATTAGGGAGAGGACTGTAAGTCTACAAATACTTATAAATAAAAGGATTATAGATAAAGACTAAGATAACTAATATAAATATTAGTCTTTCTTTATAGTCTTTTTTGTATTATAGAAAAGAGGTATATTATGAATAAAAAATTATTATATAGTTTATTAATAGTATTATTAATAGTAGTAGTATCAGTAAGTATTACTTATGCTTGGTTATCATGGTCTGGAGTAGTTAATATATCTGGTACTAGTGAATGTTTTGATGTTAATTATGTTAAAGGACAAGATATAGGTAGTGATAGTAATCCTGCTAATTTTAGTTTAGCAAGTACTTATACTGAAGGTTTATCTTCAGTAATTAAAGTTAATTTAAAAGATACTTGTACTATTAGTAATGGTACTGGGACATTATATTTAAATACTGATAGTACTACAAGTAATATATTACTTACTAGTAATGTATTAAAGTATCAAGTATTAGAAGGTACTAATGAAGTAGCAAGTGGTATAGTAAGTAGTACAGGTAATTTACCTATATATAATAATATAGAAATAAATAATGAAGTAAAACAGTTAACAGTATATATATGGATAGATGGTAGTTTAGTAAATAATGATAATTCTAATGATATATTATCTAGTGTATATAAAGGAAATATAAGTATGAGTATAGAAAGTGGTGATAAATAATGAAAGATAATAAAAATAATAAAGCAAAGATATATATGATATTTAGTTTAATAGTATTAGTAATAGTAGTAATAGTAAGTGGTACATATGCTTATTATGTATGGACTACAAGTGACAGTGATACTACAAAGATAGTTGCAGGAATAGGAGCTGCTACAGTTACCTTTAATGGAGGAAGTGATATAAGTGCTAATCTAAGACCAGTATCAGATAAAAGTAAAGGTATAGTAAAGAATATTAGTGTAAAGGCAGATACTACAGGATTAGTATTTAATATGTATTTAGATATAACTAGTATAGATACAGGATTAAAAGATGAGAGTTTTAGATATGAATTATATAAAGGAACTACTAAAGTAAAAGAAGGTAACTTTAGTGATAGTTATCTAACTAGTAATACAGTTACTTGTAGTAAGAATAATACTAATCATATAGTATTATTAACTAATGAAAGTATATCTACATCAAAGACATCATATACATTATACATATGGATAGATGGAGCAAATTATACTAATCCAAATACTATGATGAATAAAATATTTAGTTTTAAATTACATGCTGATGGAGAAGGGGCAGTGTTAGCAAAGACAGCCGCAGAAACTATAACTAATTTATATACAAATGCATCAAAAACATCAGCAACAAATAATGGTATAACTTATAATTATGCTAATATTTATGATACTGATAGTGATAACAATACAAGCGGTGGATTAATGAATGATAGACTAGGTGGTACTACAACTAGTTTAGATGGTGGTAATATAAGATATTATGGAGCAAGTCCAAATAATTATATATATTTTAATTGTTCTGACTATAGTAATCAAACATCTAGTACATGTGAAACATGGCGTATAATAGGAGTATTTGATGGCAAATTAAAACTAATAAGAGGTAGTCAAATAGGAACATATTCTTGGGACAATAAGAATACTAGTACAGGAGCAGAAGATAATTATGGTGAAAATGACTGGACAACAGCAAGATTAATGAAACTGCTTAATCCTAGCGATTATTATACAGTAGATTCTAACGATAATGGATTAGGCCAAAGTTTATATTACAATAGTACATCAGGAAAATGTTATAGCGGTCAAAATAATGCTACAGTAGACTGCGATTTTACAAGTACAGGAATAAAAAATGATATTACAAGAAATATGATTGCAGATACAACATATAATCTAGGGGGATGGAATACCGCTGCAGTATATCCAAATCAAATATATGGATACGAAAGAGGAACAACAGTATATACAGATAGACCAACAACATGGACTGGTAAAATAGCCTTAGCATATATAAGTGATTATGGCTATGCAGCAGATTTTAATCAGTGTGTTAATAAACCATTAGATGAATATAGCGATAGTACTTGTAACTCAAACAACTGGATGAAAGCAATTTTAGGCACTTCTAGTTGGGGATGGTTATTAACCCCTGATTCCAGCGACTCGAGTACTGCGCGGGCTGTGTCTTCGGGCGGCCATGTGCCCCACGGCTATGCGTATAATGTGACTGGGGCCGCGCCAGTCCTTTCTCTAAGTTCTGAACTAGGAATAGAGTCAGGATCAGGGGACGGCTCAAGTAGTAATCCATACAAATTAAATGCGTAAGCAGTTAATTTGAGATAACTTTGGTAGGAAGAACTTGGTAAGAGGCCCCTTAAACAGGCGAAGTCTGTTAGGGGCAATGGCGGCGAAAGTCGCCAAGAGAAGATAGATATTCGCCGAAAGGCGAAAAAATAAAAATGGTATTAACACTGGTTCGGTGTTTAATATAGGGTGATTTTATATAAAACTAGTATCCCTAATTCCAGCAACTCGAATAATGCGTGGAATGTGAATTCGGACGGCAATGTGGGCAACAACAATGCGTATAATGTGAATGGGGCCGCGCCAGCCCTTTATATAGTGGGTTTTCTACTAGGCTAAGGCTTAGTATGACAGTGCTTTAAAGGACAAAAATCATCCTTGAGATATTTATCTCTAAATGTTAAGCTATAGATGGATTATATCTACGGGTATACCTAGAACTATAGATATTTATGTAAAAGTGCTAGTAGAGGCTTTTATAGAAAATTAATTCAAATATTTTGAATATATTTTCTTATGTCTCTATTAGCGCTTATTTTTAATCTGTAAAGGCTGTGATATTATAATGATATGAGTATGATAAATAGATATAAGTTTACTAAGAATATCTATAAAGACTATATAGTACTAATAATTAAAAATAAAAAATATTATTCTTTTGATAAAGATAAGAAAATATTAAATTATATTAATTTTAATAATAAACTATATTTATTAAAAAAGTATAGTATTAATTTTATAGTACTAGATAATTTAGAAATACTTAGTATAAATAATTATGATGTAAATAATTATTATAAATATTTATATATATCTTATGTAAAAGATATATTATTAGTAATAAGGGGAAGTATAAGAAGTGAATAGTATAGTTTTAAGAAAATCAGGTGGTTTTTATATATGCTTTGATGATGATGCTATTGTATTATCATATTTATGTAATTATAAAATAAACAATGGAAAAGTGGGTTTTCCATTAAATACTATTAATAAAGTTATTAATATACTAGAGAATAATAGTATTAGTTATATTGTTAAAGAAAATATGGAAGATATAAATAAGAAGATGTATGGCAATAAGAATAAATATAAATGTTATTTGGATAAAGGTAAAAAGAAAATAGATTTAGATTATAGAATAAATAAAATTATAAATAAAATTAATTGTATGAATGAAGAAGATGTTAATAAACTACTAGATTTAATTGAGGAAAATATATGAATGATTTTAAAATAGTAAAAAATATTAAGTTATTTATATATAGTTTAGATAATATAGTTATTAATATTCCAAATAAAGATAAAGTAATAAAAGAAAGATTATATAATACTAGTTATGATATATTATATTTAGTATATAGATGTAATTATAAAAGTGAAAATAAAAATGAATATTATAAAGATATATTATCTAACATTAGCATGTTAGATTTTTATTTAGAAAGATGTCTAAAGAATAAATATATTAATAATAAAGTATGTGAGAAGTTAAGTAATAATTTACTTTCTATTACAAAAATGATATATGGTTGGATTAAAAGTGAAAGTAAATGTTAATGATATTATAGATATTTATGAAAAAGAAGTAAGTGTTAATACTAAGAATAAAAGTAAAGTATATAATTTTGAAAAGAATAAAATAGAAAATATTTATGATATTAAAAATATTATAGAGAGTGATAATTATAAAATAACTAAGTATAATGTATTTACTATTAATAACCCTAAATATAGAATAGTTATGAGTTTAAATATGAAAGATAAGATTATTAATCATTATGTAGCAAGATTTATATTATTACCTAAACTAAACAAATACTTAGATATAAGAAACTGTGCTACTAGAAAGAATATGGGTTATGATTATGCCATTAAATTACTAAAAAGATATATTGAATGTAATAAAAAATATGGTAAGTTTTATATACTTAAAATAGATATTAGTAAATATTTTTATAGTATAGACCATAATATATTAAAAGAATTATTAAAAGATAAATTAAATGAAGAAGAATATAAAATAGTGAGTAGTATAATAGATAGTACTAATGAAAGTTATATTAATAATATTATTATTAATATTAAAAATAATCTATTAATTAAAGATAAAAATAGATGTAATGAAATAAATAAATTACCATTATATGAATATAATAAAGGATTACCTATAGGTAATATGACTAGTCAGATATTATCTATATTTTATTTATATAAGTTAGATTATTATATTATAAATAATTTGAAATTAAAATATATGGTAAGATATATGGATGATTATATTATTATATCTAATAATAAAGATAAATTAAAGAAAGCATTAAAAGAAATAGAATATATTTTAAATAAAAAATATAAATTAAATATTAATAAAAATAAAACTAATATATATGATAGTTATCATGGTTTTGAATATTTAGGTTATATGTTTTATATTAGAAATAATAAAACTATTATTAAGATAAAAAGTAGTAATAAAAGAAGAAGAAATAATAATATTAAAAAGATAAATTATTTATATAAGAATAATTATATTTCTTATCAAAAATATTTTAATAGTATGAATAATTATAATAATAGTTATAAATATACTAAGTAATATCTAAGTATATAGATATGGCTTATATATAATAGGTATGTAGATACATTATTCTTAGACTAAGAATTAGGCTAAGAATAATACTAATAAGACTTAGAATAAGGCTTATAGTGAATATATATTATAAAGAAACAAACACTTATACAGGTGTTTTTTCTTTACTATTTAAAACTTTTGTGGTAGTATATTAAATACTTGGAGGATTCTATGTACGAAAAACTATTAAATATTATTTATACTTATACTTTTAATTATAAATTACCTGATATAGATTTTGTAAATGAAGTAATAAATATTGCTATTGATAATGATGACTTAAGTTCTTTTGTTAATGGTGTTAGTTATAATTATGAATATACAGCATCATATGGTTTTATTTCAAAAACATTAAGATTTAATATAAATAATATTATTAGGTGTATAAAAAATTCATTAAATTTTTATAGTGATGCTTATGATTTAAAAGAAATAAGATTATTTGAAAAATATGTATATGTCTGTTATGAATTTGTTTATACTATTTTACATGAATTGGAACATATTAAACAAATTAAATTACTAGATACTAGTGAAGAAAATACTTTTGAAACTAATTTAATTCAAAATAATATTGATATGTTATCAATTAATCCTGATTTATATAAGAAAGAACATGATTTATTTCCTATAGAAAGAATGGCTATTATAAATAGTAATTCAAAGATAATTGAAATGTTAAAGTTAGATGCTGATGTATTCTTTATTTTGAATAATATTTATGTTAATAGATATAATTCTTTTGTTACACAGTATTATTCTGATGGTAGATTTCCATTACTTGAATATATTAATGCTACTGATTCTAATCTTTATTATGAAGAACTCTTAATTGATAAAAATAATACTAAAAAAATATTAAAAAGAGTTAAAAAAGATATTTCTTTTGAAGATAGAGTTTTGATGGGATTACCAATTACACAGAAGGAACTTAATGAGATAAAAAACAAATAATATTTGGGGGTGATATTATGTATGAAGAGATATTAAATATTATTTATAATTATGCTTTTAATTATAAATTGCCTGATGTTAAGTTTATTGATAGTGTTTTAGATATAATAGTGGATAAAGAATTAGGAGAATATATTACAAGAGTTGAACATAATTATCAAAGTTTTGCTTTAGCTTCTTATCTATATGAAAATAAAATATTAAGATTTAATCTTGATATGATTTTAATTCAGTATTCTAATTTTTATCAAGTACACAAAAGAATGTATGGTATGGATGATTTTAATAAATATTTATATATATGTTTAAGCGTGTTAGAAATTATTTTTCACGAACTGGAACATGTTATTCAAAGTAAAAAAACTAATACTTTATTAGTAGATGATTTTGAGAGACAGTTAATTGAAATAAGTACTATTGCAGTAGAAGTATATCCTGATTTATATGATAAACGTCATGATTTGTTTTTTATTGAAAGAGAGGCTAATATCAAAAGCTGCAAAAAAATAAAAGAAGTATTAGCATTATGTGAATCATCTTCAAGAGGTATTAAGAATAATTTTAATAAAAGATATAATCAATTAGTAAATAAATATTATTCATATGATAATTATCCATTATTAACGTTTTTAAATATTACTCATGGTAAACTTTCATATTATGATTTTCCTATTGAAAAATATAATACCGAAAGAATATTAGCTAGTACTAAAGAAAATCTTTCTTTTGAAGATAGAGTTTTGATGGGACTACCTTTGGATAAAAAAGAATATCACAGATTAAGAAGATTAAAGTAAACTATGAGGTAATATTATGAAAAATTTATATGACGAAAAAATAATGTGGGGGACACATGCTAGTGTTAGAAATATTGATAACAATGTATGTGAAAAAGTATATAATGATTATACTATGACTACAATTAAAGATCATATTATAGATGAATGGATTTTTAATACTATAAAAAATTTAGACTTAGAATCTTTTGTTAAACTATATGATTATGTTTTTAATACTAGTAGAAGACAAATAATTAGTTATACTATGGAGTATTATGAACCCTACTATGATGATATACTTAATATCGAAACGGAATATATTATAGATAGTTTTATAAAAATATATAATGATATTATTATTTTATCAAAAAATAATATTTTGATAGGAGATATGAATTTTAGTAATATAATATTTGGTAAGTATGGTATTAAAGTAATTGATTTTGATAATTATAAAAAATGTAATTTTAATACTGAAGAACTAATAGAATTAAATAAAAAAGAGTTATGTAGTTGTTTTAAAGGTGCATATAGAAATGCTTTATATGATATTTTGGTTATTAGATATATTCCTAATTGTATAGGAAAAATGATGGATTTATTTAATCCAGATATATGTGATTTATCTAATTATGTTACAAAAAAATTAGTAAAATATCCTAATTTACTTAGTTATTTTGATGATAATAAAGTGTAAACCAGAGATTAATTGTAATTATAAAGGTTTACACTTTTTTTATATTCTGATATAATGTATTAAAGTTTATGTTATGGAAAGGAGGAGGGCATAAACTTAACGCCAGGCTAGAAATAGTTAACGATGTGTATAGTTTGTCGTTCTTTTGGCGGATACTATATTGGGTATATATATACTCATTTATATACTCATTAGATTATTATAAAAAGCAAAATCAAAATTGTAACAAGATAATAATTATATATGATAGGAGGTAAATATTATGTGTGGCATCGTAGGCTATGCAGGAAATAAAAAAGCATTAAATAAAATACTTACTGGTTTAAAATCTTTAGAATATAGAGGATATGATTCAGCGGGTATTGCATATATTAAGGATGGTAAAATCGAGATAATTAAAAAGGCTGGTCCTATTAAGAATCTTGAAGAATATATAGATTATAATGAGGATATTAATATAGGAGTATCACATACAAGATGGGCTACTCATGGAGAAGCTAATGATACAAATGCTCATCCTCATAGACAAGGTAAAATAACATTAGTTCATAATGGTATTATTGAAAATTATGATGAATTAAAGAAAGGATTATTAGAAAAGGGTTATACATTTGAAACTGGTACTGATACTGAAGTAGCTACTGCGGTTATAGATGATATCTATAATGAAGAAAAAGATATGATTAAAGTACTAAACAAAATTACTTATATTTTTAAAGGTAGTTATGCTTTTAATATTATAAATGATGATTATAAAGATGTTATCTTTGGTATTAGAAAGGACAGCCCTTTAATTGTTGGTATTGGAGATAATGAAAATATTCTTGCTAGTGATATACCCGCTATTGTACATATAACTAATAAGTATGTAGTTCTTGATAATTATGATGTTGTATATTTAACTAAAAATGAAGTTAAATATTATGATAGAGAAGGAAATGAGATAGCAAAAGAAATTAAAGTTTTTCCTTTAGAAAAAGAAACAATTAGTAAGAATGGTTATGATCATTTTATGTTAAAAGAAATTAATGAAGAGCCTGAACTTGTAAAGAAATTACTTAATTTATATACTGAAAATAACAAAGTAAAAGATATTTTTGATATAAAAAAGTATAAGAGTATTGATATTGTTGCCTGTGGTAGTGCTTCTTTTGCTGGACAACTTGGTAAATATTATATTGAGAAATTTGCTAATATTAAAGTTAATGTATATTTTGCATCAGAATATAGATATCAAACTAATTTCTTTGATAAAGATACTTTAGTTATATTAATTTCACAATCAGGTGAGACTGCTGATACATTAGCATCACTAAAATTAGCTAAAGAAAATAATATTGATACTTTGGCTATAGTAAATAGGCATGAGTCTTCAATTGCAAGAGAAGCTAAATATGTTATATATACTGAGGCTGGTATTGAAGTAGCAGTAGCTACTACTAAGGCATATTTAGCACAAGTATTAATACTATTATTCTTAGCTATTAAAGGTAGTAATATTGAGGAAGAAACTATTAATAGTCTAAAACTACTTCCTAATATATTTACTAAATATATTAATGAATATGACTATGAAGAAATATCTAAAATATTAGTTGATAAGACAAATATTTTCTATTTGGGTAGATTAGTTGACTATTATTTAGCTATGGAAGGTAGTCTTAAATTAAAGGAAATATCTTATATACATAGTGAAGCTTTTCAAGCAGGAGAGCTAAAACATGGTAGTATATCTTTAATAGATAAAGACTTTGGTGTAATAGCGGTAGTTACTGATAAAGAAATTAGTGAAAAAACTATTAGTAATCTAAAAGAGGTAGAATCACGTGGAGCGAATATTGTTACTATTACTAATATTAAAGATGATGATTTTTCTAAATATAAAATATTATTAGATGATTATAATGAGGTTTTGAATCCATTAATGGCAATAATACCTATGCAATTACTTGCCTATAATGTTGCTAAATTAAAAGGCTGTGATATTGATAAGCCTAGAAATCTTGCTAAATCTGTAACTGTAGAATAATAAACAGACTAATTTGGTCTGTTTTTTCTATGTAAGTATGAGTGATATCTAAAATTATAATTGGCACATTGTAAACTAAAAGTAAACAATATTGATTTATTATTTATAGTATGTTATTATTAATTTAGTGATAATCAGGAGGGAATAATATTATGACTTATTTTGATGAAGAATACGTTAAACTATTAAAGAGAATATTACATGAGGGGGAAGAAGTAGAAAATAGAACTGGTATTAATACTATTAGATTACCAGAACATTATTTTAAGTTTGATTTAAGAGACGAATATCCTATTTTATCTACTAAACAAACATTTTATAAAAATGCTATATTAGAAATGCTATGGATATGGCAAGCAAGTTCTAACGATGTGGAATGGTTACATGAGAGAAATGTTAAGATATGGGATGAGTGGATGATAGATGATGATGGTATATATAGAATATATGAACCAAATACAAAAGATTATAATCCCGATAAAGAGGTAACTGTTATTGATCCACTTAGTGTACCACTTAGTGATCCGTTTGGTGAATATACTACTTTTGAGCCTAAATATAATAACGAAGGTAAAGCAATGACCGCAAAAAGTAGAATACCTGGTAAAAATATTAAGGCTGCTAAATGGTATGGAAAAGAATATGCTGGTACTATAGGTACTGCTTATGGTTATATTACTAAAAGATATGATATGGCAAGGTCTTTAATTAATTCTATTAAAAATTGTCCTACCGCCAGAAGAAAAGTCTTTAGTTTATGGCAAAATGAATTCTTAAGAACAGCAGTTCTTCCATCTTGCGTTTGGAGTACTGAATGGAATATATATAAAGATACATTAAACTTAGAAGTACATCAAAGAAGCTGTGATGTACCATTAGGGCTTCCATTTAATGTAACACAATATGCAACATTATTAAAGATGATTGCCCAAGTAACAGATTTGGAGCCTGGTTTTGTATCTTATTCTATTAATGAACCACATATTTATGTAAATCAATTAGATGGTATCAAAGAGCAACTAAGAAGAGCGGAAACTTATGAATATTTAAAAGATAAAAGTGAATTAGAATTGTTATGCGAAGAAAGAGGTAATCTACTTCAAATGAAACATTTAGATAAAGAAAGTGAAAAGTATAAAGTATTAGATTCAGATAATAAAATAATTGATATGATACTAAATCCTAGTACTCCAGAACTTATTCTTAATAAAGAAGTTACTGATTTCTTTGATTTTGATAATTCAAAAGAACTAAATGATGTTAAACTAGTTAAATATAAGCATATGGGTAAGATACCAATGCCTATAGCACAATAAGGGGGAATGTATATGAAAAATTTAGCTTTAATTGCTGCGGTTGGTTATAATAATGAGCTAGGACTTGATAATAGATTATTATGGTATATACCTGAAGATTTAGCCTTTTATAAAAAGATGACTATGGGTAAAAATATTATTATGGGTAGAAATACTTTTGAAAGTATGCCAGTAAATGCTCTTAAAGGAAGAAATCCAATAGTGTTAAGCAGCAAAAATATAGATAGATATGCTGATGTTATTTGTTATAATAATGTTGAAGACTTATTAAATATGATAAAAAATAGTTCTGAAGATTTTATGGTAGTTGGAGGAGCAAAGGTATATGAGGAGTTTTTACCTTATGTAGATGTTATGTATCTAACAGAAATATATGAAAATTTTGTTGCAGATGCTTATTTTCCATATGTCGACTTTAGAGAGTGGGATAATATTAAATTAGCAACTTATATGGATGAAGTTATTCCTTATGAGAGAAATGTATATATGAGAAAGAAGATGAAATAATGGGTAAATTAATTGTAATTGAAGGTTCTTGTGATGGAGTAGGAAAAAGTACTCAATATAAACTACTTATAGATAGATTGATTAACGAAAAGGAATATGATATTACTTCACATCATTTTCCTAGTTATGGAACATATCAGGGTAGACCAGTGGAAGAATATCTTAAAGGTAATTATGGTAATCATTCGGAATTATCACCTTACTTTGTAAATAGTTTATATGCTCAGGATAGAGCGATTACTTGGATTACAGGATTAAAAAATGAATATGACAAAGGTAATTTAATAATATTGGATAGATATACTACTTCTTCTTTAATATATCAATCTTCAAGTATAGAAGATGATAAAGAAAGAGAGAAATTTATAGATTATGTTTATGACTATGAGTATCATAAACTTGGTATACCTGAACCAGACTTAGTAATTTTTCTTCATGCTCCATTTGAAATAACTAGAAGTTTAAAAGATAAAAGAAAAGATAATGATGGTATTAAAAATGATATTCATGAAAGAGATTTGGAATTTATGAAAAAGGTATCAGATACTTCAATATATATTGCTAAAAAATATAATTGGGATTTTATTGAATGTACTGATGGTACTAATATGCGTAGTATTGAGAATATACATAATGATGTATACAGTTTAGTTAAAAGAAAAATAATAAAATAATTAGAAAGGTATGACTAATATCTTTCTTTTAATATATAGTTATGGCTTATATATAATAGATGTTATATTATTAGACTATAGGCTAATAATAACACTTTAATACCTTAGAATTAAAGTGAATAAAATAGTTGAAAAATAAGATAAAATACTATATAATTAAATTGGTGATATAAATTGATAAATAAAGATATAAAGATAATATTTATGGGTACCCCTTCTTTTGCAGTACCAATATTAGAAGAATTAATAAATAAATATAATGTAATAATGGTTGTATCACAACCAGATAAAGAAAAAGATAGAAAAGGTAATATAATATACTCTCCTTGTAAAGAACTAGCTATTAAGAATAATATAGAAGTGTATCAACCTATTAAGATAAGGGAGGAATATCAATATATACTAGATAAGAAACCAGATATTATTATAACTGCCGCCTACGGACAAATTATACCAAGTGAAATACTAGACTATCCTAAGTATGGCTGTATTAATGTTCATGGCTCTTTACTTCCCAAGTTAAGAGGGGGTGCTCCTATCCATCATGCTATAATTAATGGTGATAAAGAAGCAGGAGTAACTATTATGTATATGGATAAGAAGATGGATAGTGGTGATATAATCAGTCAAAGAAGTATAAATATAGATGATAACATGATATTAGATGATTTATATTATAAATTATCTATATTAGGTAGAGACTTGCTTATGGAAACACTACCAAGTATCTTAAATGGTACTAATAATAGAATAAAACAAAATGAAGAAGAAGTAACTTTCGGACTAAATATTACTAAAGAGGAAGAACTAATTAACTTTAATGATAGTGTAAGTAATGTTCATAATAAAATAAGAGGATTATCTAGTATACCAGGAGCTTATGCTATATTAAATAATAAGAGAATGAAAATATATTTATCAGAAAAAACAAATAATATATCTAAAGAAAAACCTGGTACTATTACTGATATAAATAAAAATGGAATAACAGTTAGTACTAAAGATTATGATATAATACTAAAGAATATCAAATTAGAAGGAAAGAATAGATGTGATGTAAAAGACTTTGTCAATGGTATAAAGAAAGAAAACTTTATCGGAGGTATATTTAATGAGTAAAGAAAAAGAAAAAGAAGAAGTAAACAAAGAACCTAGTAAATTTGATAAATTAAAAGAAATGTGGAAAGATAAAAAAGGTAGAGCAAAAATTAAACTATGTCTATATCTTATTTTCTTCGTAGGAGTAATTATCTTTGCTAGAGTACTTGGTTATCAAAATTCTAAAGCAACTCATAATGGTAATGTAAATAATAATAGTTTTATTTATACTTTAAAAGATAATTATGAGTATGATATAAATATAGAAAAAGATAATAATAAATATAATTATCACGGAAGAAAACTAGGACTAAATGAAAGTATTAAAGTAAAAGATGATGATAAAGAAGAATACTATTATGTTATGAATAATAAATATTATTCACTAGATAATAAAGGTAATTATATATTATCCACGAGTGAAGAAGTATTTCCTTATATAAATTATAAATTTATGAATATTAATTTTATCAAAGAATTAATAGAAAACTCTATCAAAGAAGAAAATATATATAAAGTAAAATTATCTACTTTAGTACTTAACAATACTTCTGATAATTATATTACAATAGAAATAAATGAAGATACTAAAACTATTACTATAGATTATACAGAACTATTTAAAATAGATGACTCTTCTATTAACAAAGTATTAGTTACTATGACATATAGTAATATTAATCAAATACTATCACTTGAAGAATAATTGGATTGTAATATATTATCTACAGAAAGCGGATATTAAGACATTTTATGTCTCCATAGTGGCTATCCGCTTTTTATTATATTTACAATAAACTATAAATTATGCTTATATATAATAGATATGTAGATATATTATTTTGAGACTTAAGGCTCAAAATAACACTAATAAGACTTACAAAGTAAGGCTTATAGTGAACATATTAAAATAACTTTGGTAGGGTTTACTTTTCTTTAGTTTTATGCAATAATATATCTAGGTGGTATAATGAAAGAATATATAGTATTAGTACCAAATAATATAAAAAATAAAATAATAGAATTATCCAGGATAAAATATTTTAACTATAATATCAAATTTATGAGTATAGATACATTTATTAAAAGAGTAACATTTGATTATGATGAAAAAACAATATATAGTTTAATGAAAGAATATAATTATAACTATAGTACAGCCTTAGTATATTTAGATAATTTATATTATATAAGTAATAAACTAAGTAACAATAAAATGACTAAATTAAAAGAAATAAAAGATTATTTAGATAGTAACAATCTACTTATATATGATAAATTATTTAAAGAATATGTTAAAGATAAAGAAATATATATATATGGTTATGACTATATTAATAAATATTATAAAAGTATTCTAGATAACTATAACTATAAAGTAATAGATTATGAATATAAAAATTATGCTATAAAAGACATATATGAATTTAATTATATAGATGATGAAGTCTTATTTGTTATAGATAATATATGTGATCTAATTACTAAGAATATTAATATAAGTGAGATAAAACTAATAATATCTAATGAATATAAAGAACCAATATATAGATTATTTAAAATATATAATATACCAATATCAGTAAAAAATAGAAGCATATATTCTATTAAAGAAGTAAAAAACATATTAAATAATTTAAATAATATTAATGAAGAAATAGATAGTATTAATGATACTAGTATTAAAGAAAAGATAGTTAAAGTAATTAATAAATATAGTTTTATTGATAATAAAGAAGAAGTAAAAGAATTAATTGTTAATGACTTAAAAAATACTTACTTAAATGAAGATAATACCGGTATTAAAATAGTTAGTATTAATGATTATTTTGATGATGATGACTATGTATTTTATTTAGGATATAATAAAGAAAATATTGTATTATATAAAGATGATGAATATTTTAATGATAAAGAAAAAGTTATATTAGGATATGATACTAGTATAGAATTAAATATAAATAAAAAGATTGAAATAATAAAGAAAATTAATAATATAAAGAATCTTACTATTAGTTATAAACTATTTGATAATAGTGGTAATTATACTAGATGTGATCTAATTAATGATATAGATATTATAGATAATTATAAAACTAAATATACTAATTCTAATATGATGAATAAAATTTTCTTAGCTATGAAATTAGATAATTTAGTTAAATATAATATAAAAGATAAAGATATAGATTTACTATCCTCTAATTACGATATACCATATATGCAGTATGATAATAAATATCATAGTATAGATAAAGATAAACTATATAAATATTTAAATAATAAACTATTACTTTCTTATACAGCATTAGATAATTATTATAAATGTAAGTTTAAGTATTATTTAAATAATATATTAAAAATAAATATTATTAAAGATGATTTTGCTATATTAATAGGTAATGTCTGCCACTACGAACTATTACATATGGATGATATAGATTTTAATTTTAGTAATGTCTTTGATGAATACATTAGTAATGAAAGAGAGTTTAGTAAAAGAGAATTATTCTTTCTTAGTAATATTAAAGAAGAATTAGAATTTGTTATAACTACCATAAGAAAACAATATACTTATAGTACTTTTGATAAGAATATGAAAGAAAAAGAAGTCTATGTAAATAAAGATAAAAATATTAAAGTTACCTTTATGGGTAAGATAGATAAAGTACTATATAAAGAAGAAGATGATATTACATATCTTGTAGTAGTTGATTATAAGACAGGAAGCACTAATATTAATCTTAAGAATATGGAATATGGACTTGGATTACAACTACCAATATATTTATATTTATCTAGTAAGATGGAACTTAAAGATGTTAAAGTAGTAGGTTTTTATCTTCAGAAACTATTTAATACTACTTTAGATAATAGTAAAGACTATGATACTGAAAGAGAAAATAACTTAAGACTTGAAGGTTATTCTATAGATGAAGAAAATATATTATCTAAATTTGATACTACTTATAATGATTCTAAGTTAATTAAGGGTATGAAGACTACGAGTAAGGGATTTAGTTCTTATAGTAAGGTACTTTCTGAAGAAGAGATAGATGATATGCTAGATAATACTGATAAGTTAATTGATAAAGCAATAGATAATATATTAGAGGCTGACTTTGAAATTAATCCAAAGGTAATAAATGGTGAAAATGTAAGCTGTAGTTTTTGTGAATATAGAGATATCTGCTACTTAAGAGAGAAAGATAAAGTATATATTAATAAGGAGAGTGAAGATAATGGGGACTAAACCTGTTCTATATATGCCTAGATATTACTGCACGATAATGGAAAGACATTTAAATAGTGAAGATACTATTTATAAAGAAAATGCTATAGTACAATATAATGATGTAGATAATGAATATTTTTATCCAGGAGATAAAGATAATGGCTATGAAAATATGAGAAATTATGTTATGTGGTTTTATAATCTTTTAGATGGTATAGAAGATGAAGAACTTGATAGGAAAGTAAAAAAATATTTCTTAAAAGGAAATATTCCAGATACTGATGGTACTTTATATGTAGATGAGGGTACTCTAATAAAGGTGAATGATCATGGAATTAGCCGCAAATAAAGAGTTGTATCAGGTATATGCTTCAAGCTGTTTTGATAAAATAATGCCAGAATTATCTGCTTACTTAGATAAGGGTATTATAAGTGTTATGAATTTCTTTGACTTAGAACATATAAGTAAACTAAAGATATATTTATATGATGACGCTGAAGAGTATCAAAAGTTATTTAAAGCACTATATCCTCCAAATGGGATTGCAGGCTGTTTTGGATATGAAGATGTTAAAATATATGCTGATTTAAACAAAATAGAAAGATATAGACTATTTACCTGTATACTTCATGAACTTACTCATGTAGTTTATAGAAACTACATTCAAGAAAAAGGAATAAATAACCGAATAGTATGGTTTGATGAAGGACTAGCTAGTTTTCTATCAGGAGAGAAAAATGCTCTTCTTGATAATGATAAGTTAAAAGAGTTTGTTGAGACAAGAATTAATAGTGAAGGAAAAGAAATACCAAAGATATCTTATCTGCATAAACATGGTGCTAATTATGGCGAGTTTGTAGATACTAAAACTAATAAATATAATGGCTATGACTGGTCTTATTTAATGATAAGATATTTAATAGAAACACTAAGTAAGAAAGAACTTAATGAGTTAATGAGAAGCAAACAAAATATTTTAGATATAGAAGATACTATAACTAATGATACTTATAATTATTTTACTAAGAAAGTAAAAACAAAGTAGGAGGGTTTTATGAATACTTATATTTTTGATAATAATCAAGATAAAATTAATGAAAAAATTCAAATGATTTTTGTAGGAGAGGATACTATATTTGATAAAGAAATTGGTAATATGTATAACTTATATGATTACTTTAGAGATAATAGTTTTAATAGTGATAAAATATTATTTTGTAACTTTACTGGTAATCAATTAGAAAAACTTATCATTTATATTTCTAAGTATAAATGTATAGATACTATTCTTGGTTATAATAGTATGATTATCAGTAATAAAAAGAAAATAAGAGGTTTAAATTATGCCAAAATGGACAGATGAGCAAAAAGAGGCTATATATAAAGAAGGGACTAATATTATTGTATCTGCGGGAGCAGGATCTGGTAAAACAGCTGTTCTAACTGAAAGAGTATTAGAAAAAGTAAAAGGCGGTATTTCAGTAGACAACCTACTTATACTAACCTTTACTAAAATGGCCGCTAAAGAGATGCGTGAAAGAATAGGAGAAAAGTTAAAAGAGAATGGTTTTACTAAAGAATTATCTAAACTAGATACTGCTGATATAACAACATTTGATGCCTATGCTTTATCACTAGTTAAAAAATATCACTACTATTTAAATCTATCTAAAGATATTAATATTATAGATGCTTCAGTAATAGGACTATATAAAGAAAAGATGCTTAAAGATATCTTTGAAGAGTTATATACTAGTGAAGACTCTAAGTTTTTAAATCTAATTAAAGAATATGCTTTAAAAGATGATAAAGAAATATTTAATTTTATTTTAAATATTAATAATAAATTAGATTTAAAAACTAATAAGAGAGAATATTTAGATAGTTATATAAATGTTAAATATAATGAAGAAAATATAGATAAAGATATAGATAACTATATCAAAGTAATATTAGATTTAATTAATAATATTAGAGATTATTTAGAATATATAGATGATAGTGATTATTTTGATAAGATTTATAAAGTACTTAGTCCTTTGTTATCTTCAGGTAATTATGATGATATTAAACTTAATATAGAAGTTAAACTTCCTATAGCTAAGGGAGTATCAGATACCACTAAAGAATATAAAGATAAAATATCTAATACTATTAAAGAAATAAAAAAATTAGTCATATATGATAATTATGATAGTATAAAGAGTGGTATATTAAAGACTAAAGATTATGTAGAAGAAATAATATCTATAATAAAAGAATTAGATAAAAGAGTATCAGAATATAAAAGTAAATATAATTACTTTGAATATGGTGATATATCTTCTTATGCAATAGAACTTGTAAAAAATAATACTGAGATAAGAGAAGAAATTAAGAATAATTTAAATGAAATAATGATTGATGAATATCAAGATACTAATGATGTTCAAGAAGAATTTATTTCATATATATCTAATAATAATGTCTATATGGTTGGAGATATTAAACAGTCTATATATAGATTTAGAAATGCTAATCCATATATATTTAAAAATAAATATGATTCATATAGTAAGAATATTAATGGTATTAAGATAGATCTAAATAAAAACTTTAGAAGTAGAGAAGAAGTTATTAATAATATTAATTTAATGTTTGATAGAATAATGGATGATACTATTGGAGGCGCCTCATATAGAGTAAGTCATAGAATGGTATATGGTAATCCTATGTATCAAGGTGATGGTGATAGTGGGGTAAATAATAACTTTGAAGTATATAGTTATCTTAATGAGACAATATTTAAAAAAGATGAAGTAGAAGCCTTTATAATAGCTAGTGATATTAAAAATAAAATTACTAATGGTTATCCAATCTTTGGTAAAGATACTAAAGGCATTAGAAAGGCTAAGTATAGTGATTTTGCTATCTTACTTGACAGTAGTAAATCATTTGAACTATTTAAAAAGATTTTAGAATATAATGATATTCCTACGAGTATTGTAAAGTCAGTTAATTTAACTGATGGTGAAGTAATTACTATAATAAAGAATATAATTAGTTTTATTATAAAGATTAAAGATAATGTTATCGATAATGAATTTAAAAAATTATTTATATCAATAGCTAGAAGTTTTCTCTTTAATTTAGATGATAATATAATATTTGATTATTTTCTAAATAATAATTTTAAAGATAGTGATATTTATAAGATTAGTTATAGTATTACTAAGAATTTAGATACAATTAGTTTAGATGAAATAATTAATATAATTATTGATAAATATGATTTTTATAATAAGTTATTTTTACTTGGAGATTATTCTTCAAATATTCTTAGAATAGATAAACTAAAAGAAATTACTAGTAATCTAACTAATTTAGATTATGATATATATAAATATAGTGAGTATTTAGGAAATATTATAGAAAGTGGCATGAAGATAGAATATAATGTTACAGAAAGTAGTAATAATACAGTAAAAATTATGACTATTCATGCTTCAAAAGGACTAGAATTTAATGTCTGCTACTACGGGGGACTATATAGTAAATTCAATATTAGGGAAGCTATAAGTAAATTTAGTTATGATGATAAATATGGTATTATTATCCCTTATAAAGATAAATTCTTATATAGTACTATTTATCATAATTTAAGTTATAGAAACTATGTATTAGAAAATATTAGTGAAAGAATAAGACTCTTCTATGTAGCTTTAACTAGGGCTAAAGAAAAAATGATATTTATATTACCAGAGAATACTAAAGAAGTTAGTTATATTAATGATATTATTGATGATAGTATCAGATCAAAATATAATAGTTTTGCTAGTATTATGTATTCATTAGAATCTATTACTAAGAGTTATTATAAAAATATTGATATTAATAGTATAGGTTTATCTAAAAATTATAATTTAGTTAAGAATGATAATTATAATAAATTACTTAGTAGAGTAGAAGATAAACTAGACGTCCAAGATATTAATATAGATATTCAAAAAGAAAAAGAAAAATCTTTTTCTAAGAAGAATATTCATATTACTTCAAAAGAAGAACAGAGTAGACTTGACTATGGTAAGAAAGTACATGAATTATTTGAGTTAACAGACTTTCATGATATTAGTAATTTAACTGGTAAGAATAAAGAAATAATAGCTAATTTCTTAGATAAAGTTAATATAGAGAATGCAGATATATATAAAGAATATGAATTTATATATGAAGAAGATAATACTACTTATCATGGTATTATAGATTTAATGTTAGTATATAAAGATAATATTAAAATAATAGATTATAAATTAAAGAATATTAGTGATGAAGCATATTTAAAACAATTGAATGGTTATAAAGAATACATAGAGAAAAGATTTAATAAACCTGCAGCTATTTATTTATATTCAGTTATTAATAATACTTTAGAAAAATTATAAAAAATATTTCTATATAATATGACTTATGTTATAATTATATAGAAAGTATTGCCAAATTAGTTTAGTGGTAGAACAAGGCCCTCGTAATGCCTAGAGGTAAGTTCGATTCTTACATTTGGCACCATTTATTATAAGGAGCTTTATGAAAAATAAATATTTTATAAAAAACATAATTCAGATGATTGTACTTTTATTGGTAATTTCTATTTTAAGTTATGTTTTGATTATGACTAGTGATTTATTAACCAAAGTAATGGTGGCAATATTTCTAACCTTTATAATTAATCAGTTTTTAATGAATTTATTTTTTATTCTAAATAAAAATAACATAATAGTACTATTTAGGGAAATTAATTTAATATTATTCTTTGTTTATTGGTTCGGCTTTTTGTTTTATTGGAATTATATTAATATTAATAAGCATGAATATATGTCAGTATTATTCTCAATACCATTTTCATTCATGGGAATATTTGCGCTTTATAAAGAATTTAAAAGAAAATGAAAAGGAGACTATATATGAAAAAAATATTAATAATATTATTTGGAATATTATTTTTGTGTGGCTGCAACTACGATAAACAGGTAGAACCTATTAAAGATAATATAACTAATGATAACGAAGAAGAAATAAAAGAAGAGTATAAGGACGATAACCCTATAAAAGTAGGTTTATTTCTCGCAGAAGATAGTAATTATCATAATAAAAACAAATTAGTGGATACTTATTATACTGATTTTATTAATGGAATAGATATTGGTTCGTTTGAAGTATTTTTTACTGATGATAATGTTATTGATGGTAATAGGTTTAAAGATACATGGAAGAAATATTATGATATGTATGATAATATTGATGATTATAAAATTGGATTTAATATTAAATTTATATTAAAAGATGGTACTAATTATAATGGTAATTTCTTAGAACCTGATGAATATAAATTTGGTGATTATTTCTATGTTTATTTATATGATGATGTTAATCAGGCTGATGGGGCATTTTATAGTCATTTAGAAGAAATGAATGATAATACTAAGATTACTTCAATTAAGATATATGCTGTCGGTGGTATAGATAAAGTAGAAAACTTTATACTTACAGTATTTACCTATAAGGATAGTAATGATTTTGATGCTGATGGCAATTATAGAGGCAATTCTATATATGGTATAAGAATAAAAAGAAAATAGATAAGAATTAAATTCTTATCTATTTTTATCTAGTTTTTGGTTCACTGCCTAAATCACTTGTATAGTATTCATCTTCGTAATTAGATAGTGTTTGATTTTCATAAGCCGTTAGTATAGTATTTTGCATCATATTAGTAAATACTTCATTACTAACTTTATTAACAGGATTACCAAACTCATCTGTTTCTTGTGCATAGTAACCATTAATATTTAAAAATTGACTATAACTTATATAATGGTATAATCCATCAGCATAAGTGACACTTTGAATAAATTTATCAAATTCTTCATGATTATCAATAGCTAATTTATAAATATAAACTTCCATTGGAGTATCGGCATCTAGAACACAATAATCTTCAACAGTATTATTTCCTATTTTGAACTTACCATTTTCCTCGGTTCCAAGACCATATTCTAGTAGAGTATCTTCTCCTAGGTCTACTAGGGTTTGGGTTGCTTTTTGAACTTTTGCATTATCGTGACCCCTTGATGCAGCAGCCAAAGCAGTAGCACCACCTGCAGTAATAATAGCTGAAATTAACATACCAATAACTGCTTTCTTTAATGTGTTTTCTTTTTTCTTTTTTGCTCTTTCTTGTTCTTGTTTTAGTCTCTCTCTTTTGTCTTTTAAAAAATCTAAAGTTTGCGTTGGTTTACGGTAGTTTTCTAGTGCTTCATTTAGTTCTTTTTCTTTTCTCCATTTTTCTAAAACGGCTGCAGGATCAGGATCTTTTCCTCCATCAAATATTTTTCTATTTGGATCATATTTTACTGATTGTTCATTCTTTTTCTTTGTCATGCTATCAATTTCATCATTTAGTCTTTGATATTCATTAAAAAACTCATTTTTTCTTTTTTCTTCCATTTCTATTGTCCTCCTAGAATAAATATATATTAATTTAAATATAAAGTCAATATTTGTTGACAATAGTTTTACATTTTATGTTTAAAATATTTTCTTTTTAATCATAATAATTATGAAAGGAGATAAATATGCAAAATTATAATGTAGTACCTAATATTATTTCAGGTAAAGATTTAGATTATTTATCTGATATGTTTAACTGGAATTATACTGGTTATAAAGAACTATATAATACATTAGAAAATATATCAGATGATGAAGTTAAAACTATGATAAGTAGAGTTAGTGAAGTATTATATAATAATATGACTAATATTTTAAATGTACTAGGAGGCTCTTATGAATAATAAAATTACTAATCCTAAAACTGAAGTACCTAAAGGTAAGGCATTAAATGATAAAGATTATTTAAATATGACTTTATCACTACTTAAAGATATGGAAAAGAATTATGCTATATCTTTAACTGAAGCCTCTAATGAGAATTTATTTGCTAAGTATGAAGAAGTATTTAATGTAATTAAAAGTCTTCAGAGAGAAGTATTTGAACTAGCCTTTAGAAAAGGCTGGTATGAACTAGAAAAGGCTCCATCTAATAAGATTACTGAAAAGTATAATACTTTAAATACTGAGTTTAATGATTTAAATAATTAAAAAATAAGAGCAGACTGCTCTTATTTTAATATTAATTTGTCACTATCTACATCGATAGTAATGGTACTACCAAAAGATATTTTATCATTAATGATAGCTTCTGCGATTAGAGTTTCAACATTTCTTTGAACATATCTCTTTATAGGTCTAGCACCATATTTTTCATCATATGAAACATTTACAATAAACTCTTTAGCTTTATCAGTTACATCTATTTTAATATTCTTATCTCTTAATCTATATTCAATATCTTTGATAATTTTATTTAGAATATCATAAACAACATCCTTAGTTAAAGAATTAAATATTATTATTTCATCTATTCTATTAATGAACTCAGGTTTAAAAGTACTTCTTAATTCTTGCATTACAAGTTCATTAGCATTATCTTTATTATCTAAGATATATTCACTACCTAGATTAGATGTCATTATTATGATAGTATTCTTAAAATCTACAGTTCTACCTTGACCATCGGTTATTCTACCATCATCTAGTATTTGTAGTAGTACATTAAAGACATCGTGATGAGCTTTTTCTATTTCATCAAATAAGACAATAGAGTAGGGATTTCTTCTTACGGCTTCAGTAAGCTGTCCACCTTCATCATAACCTACATATCCTGGAGGGGCACCAATTAATCTAGCTACTGAATGACTTTCCATATACTCAGACATATCTATTCTTATCATATGTCTTTCATCGTCAAATAGTTCATAGGCTAGAGTTCTTGCTACTTCAGTTTTACCAACACCAGTGGGTCCTAAGAAGATAAATGAACCAATTGGTCTATTTGGATCTTTAATACCCGCTCTTGAACGAATAATAGCTTCAGTTACTAAGTGAATAGCATTATCTTGTCCTTTTACTCTTTCTTTCATTTTGTCTTCAAGATGTAGTAACTTTTCTTTATCTCCTTCGGCTAATTTAGATACAGGTATATTAGTCCATTTAGATATAATAGCGGCGATACTTTCTTCATCAACTGTATCTGATAATATTTCTGATTTATTAATTTCTTCAAGAGAAGCTAGTTCTTTTTCTAGTTTTGGTATAGTACCATGTCTTAGTCTAGCAGCACTTTCTAAATCATAGTTATTTTCAGCAGTCTCTAGTTCAAAGTTAGCACGATCTATTTCTTCTTTCTTTTTACTAATCTTAGTATTAACGGTCTTTTCTTCTTCCCATTTGGTCTTTAAATCTTTTTCTTTTAATTTAAGATTATCTAGTTCTTTATCTATTTCAATAATTCTATTCTTTGAAATATTATCTTTTTCTTTCTTTAGAGCCTCTTTTTCTATTTCAAGTCTCATAATACTTCTTTCTAGATTATCTAGAGCAGTAGGAACTGATTCCATTTGTACCTTTATAGTAGCGGCAGCTTCATCTACTAGATCGATTGCTTTATCTGGTAAGAATCTATCAGTAATGTATCTATCAGATAGAGTAGCGGCCGCAATTAAAGCTTTATCTTTAATTGTTACACCATGGAATACTTCAAATTTAGATTTTAGACCACGAAGAATAGTGATAGTATCTAGAACAGTAGGTTCTTTTACTAATACTTTTTGGAATCTTCTTTCTAATGCAGCATCTTTTTCGATATATTTACGATATTCATTTAAGGTAGTAGCTCCAATACAATGTACTTCACCACGGGCTAGCATAGGCTTTAACATATTACCAGCATCCATAGCACCTTCAAGTGCACCAGCACCTACAATCATATGTATTTCATCAATAAACATAATGATGTTACCTTCAGAGTCTTTTACCTCTTTTAGTACGGCTTTTAGTCTTTCTTCAAATTCACCACGGTATTTAGCACCGGCAACTAAGGCACCCATATCTAGCTCCCAAATAGTCTTATCTTTTAGATTATTAGGAACATCGCCTTTAATTATTCTTTGTGCCAAACCCTCTACAATGGCGGTTTTACCAACACCAGGTTCACCAATTAATACAGGGTTATTTTTAGTTTTACGAGAAAGTATTCTAGTAATACTTCTAATTTCTTCATCACGACCAATAACTGGATCAATTTTACCATCTTTTGCAGCCTTAGTAATATCTCTACCATATTTTTCTAAGGGCTTTTGTAAATTTTCTTCATAAGGATTATTCATATTCATATATATCACTTTCCTTTCTATTACGATATATATTATACTCCAATAATTAGCAATTGTCAATAGAGATTGCTAACATAATAAAAATAATTTACTTTTATTTTAAAGTGTTATATAATTGTTTTGGAGGTAAGAGATATGTATTGTTCTAATTGTGGTAATAAATTAAATGGTAATGAAGATGTATGTTTAAAATGTGGAGTTATGGTAAAGAAAGGTACTACTCCTAGTAGTAATAATGTAGAAGATAAACCATTAGTTATTTTAAATATTTTATCTTTTATAAATCCAGTAGTAGGTTTAATACTATATTTAAGTCTGAAGAGTAGTACTCCAAATAGGGCTAAGAAATGTGGTAAATATGCTATAATTGGTACTATAGTTTCAGTAGTAATTTTTATTATTGCTGGTATTATATTAGCAGTTGCATTAATTAACACTGGTAATTCAGAAATAGCTAAATATTCTGATGAGATTAGTCAGAAAGCTATAACAATATATGAAGAAGAAAACAAAGATCAATATACTTGTTATAATCTATATAAATTAGATAATAATAGTGATTATGTTGGTAGTGTTTCTATAGATAAAAATGGTAATAATTATATAGTTAAAACTTATATTACTAAAGGTAATAATTATTTTGAAGCAAGATATAAGAATAAGAAGAGAACTGGTTTTAGTAATATTATAGATAATAATCCTAGAATTAATTTATATTGTACGGATTAATACATATATAGAAGGAGGAAAATATATGAAGAAGTTTTTTAAAGAATTTAAGACATTTATAGAAAGAGGTAATGTTATTGATTTAGCAGTAGGTGTAGTAATTGGTTCTGCATTTACTAATATTGTTAATTCACTAGTTAATGATGTTATTACTCCTACTATTGGGTTAATAATAGGTAAAATTGATTTTAGTAATTTAGTAATACCTGGTACACAAATTAAATATGGTTCATTTATTAATAATGTAATTAATTTCTTTATTATTGCATTCTGTATCTTTTTAATAATTAAATTTATTAATAAATTAACTTCATTAAAGAAAAAGAAAGAAGTAGATGAAAAGAAAGAAGAATCTAAGAAGAGTAATGAAGAAATATTACTTGAAGAAATACTTAATGAATTAAAGAAAAATAATAAAAAGAATAAATAATATATATCCTCTTAAGCTTGTAGTCTTAAGAGGCACAATAGAGCCTAGGGTCTCTATTGTGAAAGTTTATTTTGTAAATATCTATTGTAAAAATTAATTACTTATGGTATTATTAGTATGTAGAAAAAAATAAAGAAAAAGGAGGCCCTTCTCATGAATAAAGTAGTAATTAAAAACGTTAACTATTTGTTAATTAGGGGGGGGGCTTGTAAGTCTATTAACCTATATAAATAAAGGGATTATAGATAGTTTAAATATAAAGACTATAAGGAAAACTAATAGAAATATTAGTCTTTCTTTGTAGTCTTTTTTTGTATTATAGAAAAGAGGTATTAAAATGAATAAATATAAGTTATATATGATATTAGGAATAGTAGTATTAGTGTTATCAGTAAGTAGTAGTTTTGCTTATTATGTATGGAAGAATACATCTAATGCACTAGTTAGTTTAAATGTATGTACTCCCACAATAACATTTGCTGGAGGTTCAACAATTAATGGAGTAGACATAGTGCCAGTATTAACTAAAGAAGAAGGGACTATAAAAGATATTGAAGTAAAAAAGAATAGTAATTGTAATAGAGATGTAACTATGAATCTATATTTAGAGTTAACTACATTTCCTACAGAACTAGCAGAATCTTCATTTGTCTATGAATTATATAAAAATAGTGAAACTATGGCTATAGCAAGTGGTAACTTTGCTAATAAAACAGAGGGAGATACAATAACACTTTTATCTAATCAAATATTAAATACAAGTAAAGATACTTATACATTATATATTTATATAGATGGTAATGTAGATAATCCAAGTACTATGGCAGGAAAGAACTTCTTATTTAAATTATGGGGTTCAGGAGAAGGAGCAATATATAAAGAAAATGTGATAACTACTCCAGATAATCCAAGTACTAGTACATCAAAGTTCTTTAATACTGAAGTAATGAGAGAAGAGATACAATCACTTACTATTGCTGAAGATAACACAGTACCAGATACACCAGGAGTAATATCAAAAGATATATCTTCAAATCAAGATGGAACAGTAATGTTATGGTATACACCAAAAGAAGTAACATCAAGCGATGGAAGTACAAAAACAATGTATGATATGTGGATAGGTGGAGAAAATGGTGTATTACAAACAGGAACAAATGCTTCAGGTATGTTTGCATATTTAACTAACATAGAAAAACTAGATTTATCAAAACTAGATACTTCATACATAACCAATATGTCTAGGATGTTTTATAATAGTTCAGGTTTAAAATCTATAGATTTATCTAACTTTAATACGAGTAATGTTACTAGTATGAGTCATATGTTCGATGGATGTTCTAATTTACTTAATTTAGATGTATCTAATTTTGACACTAGCAAGGTAACTGGAATGATAGCAATGTTCTATAATTGCAGTTCATTAACTAACATAGATGTTTCTAATTTTGATACCAGTAATGTTAAGAGTATGGAAGCTATGTTTGGATTGTGTTCCAATTTAAATACTCTAGACTTAAGTAATTTTGATACTTCTAATGTAACTAATATGGGGAATCAGGTTGGAAAAGGAGGTATGTTTCAGGGATGCACTAATTTAAAGAGTTTAAATATAAGTAGTTTTAACACTTCAAATGTAACAAATATGACGTGGTTATTTGCAAGTTGCAAGTCACTTACTGAAATTGATGTATCAAACTTTGATACAAGCAAGGTAACATCAATGCGAGGAATGTTTAGTGGTGCCTCTTCATTGCAAACATTAAATATAGCAAACTTTAATTTATCTAATGTTGATAGTATGAGCGAAATGTTTAGAAATTGCACTAATTTAATTGATTTAATTTTACCTAATTCTTCGGCACCAAAATTAACCACTATGTATCGTACATTTCAATATTGTACTAATTTAAAAGGAACAATAGATTTATCCAATTTTAAACCAAATAATTATGTTGACTTTGGTTTTGCTTTTAATGGGTGTAAAAACGTAACTGAAGTAAAATTAAATGACTTTAAGTTTTCATCATTTAACGCAGTTTTTTATGGCTGCACTTTACTTGAAAAGATAGACTTTACAGGAATTAGTACATCAAATATAACAAATATGCAAACTGCTTTTGCCGATTGTAGTTCTTTAACAAGTTTAGATTTAACAAATTTTGATGTTTCAATGGTAGCCACAAGTAAATATGGTAATGCTGGTCTTCTTCAAACATTTGGTGGATGTTCTAATCTTGAAACGCTTAATATTACAGGTTGGAAAATAACAAACAAGGTAACAAAGTTGTATGGTACTTTTGATAAATGTAGTAAATTAAAAAAAATAGATTTATCAAATTGGGATACAAGTGGAGTAACTGATTTAAGTTATGCTTTTAGAAATATGACAAATATTGAAGAAATAGATTTAAGAAGAGCAGATTTTAGTAATGTAACATTTACTACTTCAGTATTCTATCTAACAAATAATAATGTTAAAATAATAGTAAAAGATGATATACAAAAAAATTGGTTTAATACTAATTTTAGTAATTTAACAAATATAGTAGTTGCAGACTAAGAAAGATATAACTAATATCTTTCTTTTAGTATATAGATATGGCTTATATATAATAGATATGTAGATATATTATATTAAGACTAAGAATTAGGCTTAATATAACAGTGAAAGACTTACATAGTAAGGCTTGAACTAAATAAAAAGAATATAAAAATAATAAAAAATATTGTATAAATTATAAAAGTATGTTATATTATTTAATGTAAAAAAGGAGATTATATGGAAGAAATATTAAATAGTACAGAAGAAAAGATGATGTTAACAATTGAATCTTTAGAAAACAAGTTTACTAATGTAAGAGCAGGTAGAGCTAATCCTAATATGTTAGATGGTATTATGGTAGAGTATTATGGAGTACCAACACCACTTAAAAGTTTAGCCAATATATCTATACCTGAGGCTAGACAATTATCTATTAAACCATTTGATAGATCATGTCTTGGAGCAATAGAAAAAGCTATCTTCGAAGCTAATTTAGGAGTTACTCCTAATAACAATGGAGAAGTAGTATTTATAGTAATACCACCACTTACTGAAGATAGAAGAAAAGAATTAGTAAAACAAGTTAAAAACTTAGGAGAAGAAGCAAAAATAGCTCTTAGAAATATTAGACAAGATGCTAATAAAGCATTAGAAAACCAAAAATTACCTGAGGATGAAGAAAAAAGAGGCAATGAAAGAGTACAAGATTTAATTAATGAATATAATAAAATTGTAGATGAAAAATTAAAAGAGAAAGAAAAAGATTTAATGACTATATAATAAGACAATGATAAGGAAGTAGTAATACTATAAAAATAATTATTAGCGAGCTCTTAGAGGGTGAAAGAAGAGTTAATTATTTAGTATGAATTCACCCTTTAGTTTTATACCGTTAATCAGGTTAAAGATTTAAGAGTATAACTTATGTTATAAAGAAAGGTGGTACCGCGGATATTAATTCGTCCTTTTATGGTACTATCTTTTTTCTTTTTTAGAAAGAAGGTATTAAGTTGGAAGATAAACTAAACTATTTATTTAAGTTTATATCTTATGCTAGTTATGAAAAGTTAATTAATAGTAAAAATAATTACTTATTAGAATTACTTGTAAATAACTCTAGAAATGTTAATTTAAACTGTCTATATTTAATTAGATATGGAGTATCAAATATAGAAAAGGTAATATTAACTAAGACTGAAGATATAACTAAAGATCATGATGAATTTATAAAAGATATTAAATCTTTAGAAAAGAATTTAAATAAGGAAGAAATAATAGCATTATATGAAAATGCTTAAGGAGGATATTATGAATATAGAAGAAATAAAGAAAAGTATAAGTGCTGATTTAGAACATATTAATAAGCAAAATGAACTAAATGATATTAAAAGTAAATATTTAGGTAAAGAAGGTGTAATTACTTTACTTCAAAGTAAAATAAGAGAAATACCTAATGAAGAAAAGAAAGAATATGGCATTAAGGTTAATGAAGTAAGAACATACTTTAATACCTTATTTGAAGAAGTTAAAACTAGAATAGAGACTGAAGAAATTAATAGAAAGTTAGAGAAAGAAGCTATTGATATTACACTTCCTAGTGAAGAAATAGCTACTGGTAGTTTACATCCATTTAATAGAATAATTGAAGAAGTAGAAGATATATTTGTTAGTATGGGATATGATGTGGTACCAGGTAATGAGGTAGAAACAGACGAGTATTGTTTCAAGAGACTTAATGTACCTGATGGTCATCCTGCACGAGACGCTCAAGATACCTTTTATATTGATACAGAGTATTTACTTCGTACGCAAACATCTTGTGCACAGGCACATACTATGGAAGAAAATGAAGATAAAGGCCCTATTAGAATAATATGTCCTGGTAAAGTTTACCGAAGAGATGATGATGCTACTCATTCACATCAATTTGGTCAAGTTGAAGGATTGGTTATTGATAAAGATATCTCATTAGCAGACCTTAAAGGTACGCTAGAAATATTTGCTAAAAAGATTCTTGGAGATAATACAAAAGTTAGATTTAGACCTAGTTATTTCCCATTTACTGAGCCTAGTGTTGAAGTAGATTTATCTTGCTTTAAATGCGGTGGTAGAGGCTGTGCTCTATGTAAAAATACTGGCTGGATAGAAGTACTTGGAGCAGGTATGGTTCACCCTAATGTACTTAGAATGGGCGGCTACGACCCAGAAGTATATACTGGTTTTGCTTTTGGTACAGGATTAGATAGATTAGCAATGTTTAAATATAATATTCCAGATATTAGATATTTATATACTAATGATGTCAGAATGTTAAGACAATTCGATAGAAAGGATGAAGAGTAATGAAGTTATCAAGAAAATTTGTAAGTGATTATATTGATATAAATGATGATATTAATACAGTAGCAGAAAAAATGACTGGCGTTGGCAACGAATACGATAGTGCTGGTAAATTAATAAATGCCTCTAATTTAGTAATCGGTGAAGTATTAGAATGTGATATGCATCCAGATTCAGATCATTTACATGTATGTAAGGTAAATGTATGTGATGAAGTACTTCAAATTGTATGTGGTGCTCCTAATGTAAGAAAAGGATTAAAAGTAATAGTAGCCTTACCTGGAGCAGAACTTCCTGGTGGTACTATTAAAAAAGGTGTTATAAGAGGAGTAGAATCAAATGGTATGTTATGTTCTATTGCTGAACTAGGTTTAGATCATAAATTCCTAAAAGAAGAAGATATAAATGGTATTCATGAATTACCAGAAGATGCCCCAGTAGGTGAAGATCCTATCAAATACTTAAAATTAGATGACGAAGTAATAGATTTTGAGTTAACTTCAAATAGGGGAGACCTACTTAGTATACTAGGTATGGCTTATGAACTTGGAGCAATCTATGATGAAAAAGTAAAAGCTATAGATTTATCACATAAAGAAGGTATTGGAAATATAAAAGATGAATTAGAATTAAAAGTAGATACTGAGGCATGTCCATTGTTCCTTGCTAGAAAAGTAGTAAATGTTACGATAAAAGAAAGTCCTACTTTTATTAAGAATAGATTAATAGCTTCAGGTATTAGACCTATTAATAATGTTGTAGATATTTCTAATTATGTAATGTTAGAAACTGGTCAGCCACTTCACTACTATGACGCTGATAGATTAGGAAGTACACTTGGAGTAAGGATGGCTAATGATAATGAAGAAATAACTACTTTAGATAATCAAAAGAGAACTCTATCTAATTCAGATATAGTAATATATAATAATACTGGGGCTATTGGTCTAGCAGGTATTATGGGAGGACTATCTACTGAAGTAGAAAATGATACTAAAAATATCGTTATTGAAAGTGCTATCTTTGATCCAGTATTAATTAGAAAGACAAGTAAGAAAGTATTAAGAAGTGAGGCTTCAAATAGATTTGAAAAAGGTCTAGATCCAAAGAGAACATATATGGCTATGGAAAGAAGTCTTAACTTACTTGAAAAGTATGCATCTGCTAGTGTAGTAGGAGGTATGCTAGAACATAAAAATATTGATATCAAAGATAAAGAAATAGAAATAGCATATAATAAAATAAATAAAATACTTGGAATAGAACTAGATAAAAATACTATTCTAGATATCTTTAGAAAACTAGATTTTACTACTTTAGATAAGGGAAATACAGTATTGGTTACAGTTCCAAGTAGAAGAATAGATATTGCTATTGAAGAAGATTTAGTAGAAGAAGTAGGAAGAATATACGGTATAGATAATATTGAAGGTAGAAAGATGATTCTTCCGGTTAGAATGGGTAAGGTAGATAAAACTAATAGAAGTATTCGTCATTTACTTAGTAATTTAGGTTTATCTGAAACACTTACTTACTCACTAATAAAAGAAAGTGAAGTACATAAATATACTAATGATACTTTTGATAGTATAAGACTACAAGATCCTATGACGGAAGAGAGAAGTACTTTGAGATATAGTTTAATACCAAGTTTACTTTCAGTATATGATTATAATATTAATCGTGGTAATAATAATATTAATCTATTTGAAATAGGAAAGAGTTATTATGTAAAAGATAATATTCATTATGAAGATGAAAAACTAACTATTTTAATGAGTGGTACTTATTATAATAAATTAGGTAGTAATAGAGAAATAAACTACTATATAACAAAAGGTATACTAGAAAAAGTACTTAATTATTTAGGATATAATAATAGATATTATTATAGAAAGGAAGATTTACCTAAAGAATTACATCCAGGAGTAGCTGCAAGTATCTATATAGATAATAAAAAAGTAGGTATTATTGGTAAGATACATCCTAATGTTACTAAAGATAATATCTTTGTTATAGAACTTAATTTATCTTTATTAAAAGATATTAAAGTATCTAAGATGAAATATAAAGAAATAAGTAAATTCCCTGGTATTAGTAAAGATATAGCCTTTGTCCTTGACAAAAATATAACTTCAGAAGAAGTAATTAAAACTATCAAGAAAGCCGGAGGTAAACTTCTTACTAAGATAGAAGTATTTGACTTATATGTAGATTCTTCATTAGGAGAAAATAATAAATCATTAGCCTTCTCATTATATTTTGAAGATCCAAATAAGACTCTTACTTTAGATGAAATAACTGAAATATTTGATAAAATAGCTACTGATGTAGAAAAGAAACATAATGCTAAATTAAGAAATAATTAAAAAGCAATTAAGAAATTAGAAAGATATAGTGAATAATTTACTATATCTTTTTATGTATAAATATAATTTATATGGTATATAAAAAATTAATATTTGTAACACATCATTTTAGTATTACTATATTGCTTGTAGGAGGCTTGGTTTGATTTTTTAGAACGTTTGTGAAGTTTTACCTAATTAATTTTTGGTTTTCATTGCGATTTGGTAAAAGTTGTCAAAAAAGGGTTGACAAACATTCTAAAAAGATATAAAATCAACTTAAATTATTTAAAAAAGAGGAGTTGAGCATTATGATAAAATATGTTATGTTAAATATTAGTTCTATACTTAATAATGTTAGAAATAATTTAACTGACATATTTTTCTGCTGCTGCAAAATTAAAAATATTGTTATTACTAAAGAGCAGTACTCAGTGAATGGCTAATTTGATGTCGTTCACTGGAGTGCTGCTCTTTTGTTATATATGGTGGTGAATGAAAATGAATAAACTTACTGTTGATGATTTGCTTAATCTAGTTAAAAGTTATAATCCTGATGAAGTAGAAATCATAAAAAGAGCATATTATTATGCTGACAATCTTCATACGGGACAAAAAAGACAAAGTGGAGAGCCTTATATTACTCATCCTCTCAATGTTGCTTATATTCTCGCAGAAATGCATGCTGATAGGGATACAGTATGTGCTGGATTATTACATGATACTTTGGAAGATACTCATATTACCAAGGAAGATATTTCACACGATTTTAATCCTGAAATAGCTGCTTTAGTAGATGGAGTAACAAAGATAAGTAAACTTAACTTTTCTACTAAACAAGAACAAAATGTAGCTAATACTAGGAAGATAATTACTGGTATTACAAGTGATGTCAGAATAATAATTATTAAACTAGCAGATAGACTTCATAATATGCGAACTATGGAGTATAAGTCAGAATTCAAACAAAAAGAAAATTCACTAGAAACTATGGATATATTTGTACCTCTTGCTTATTATATTGGAGCATATAGAATAAAAAGTGAATTGGAAGATTTATCTTTTAGATATTTAAAACCAGATATTTATATGAATTTATTTGAAAAAAATAAGAAAATAGAAGAAGAAAATAAGAACCTTTTATTAGAAATGAAATATAAAATAGAAAATATTTTAAAAGATAATAATATACCTAACGAGATTAAAGTTAGAACTAAGAATATATATGGTATATATAAGAGATTACACGAAGGACAGAGACTATCTGATATACATGATTTATTTTCTCTTAAAATAATGGTAGATGAAATAGATAATTGCTACAGGGGATTAAGATATGTACATAGTTTATATCATCCTATAAATAATAAGTTTAAAGATTATATATGCAATCCTAAAACTAATATGTATAGTAGCCTTCATACAACAGTATTTGGTCCTGAGGGAAGACTTGTTCAAACACAAATTAGAACATTTGATATGGATAAAATTGCATCGTTTGGTCTTACCGCTTATTTTGATATAAATAAAGGTGCAGCAAGAAGAATTATGCAAGAAGATTTAAAGAATAAGTATCAGTTTTTTAGTTCATTATTAGAAATTAATTCAGTATTTGCAGACAATCAAGAATTTGTTAATCAAATAAAAAATGAATTATTTTCTGATAAGGTATATATTTATGGTACAGATGGCAAAATAGTGGAATTACCTAAAGGATCAACGATAATAGATTATGCATTTAACTTAGATTCTGATATTGGTAATACTATGGTAGGTGCTATCGTTAATGATGATTATAAAGATGTTAGTTATGTTCTTAAAAACAATGATAGAGTAAGAATTATTAGTGATGAGTTATCATTTGGTCCAAGAGAAGAATGGATTGCTAAGGCAGTTACTACTAAGGCAAGAAAGAGAATAAGAGACTTTAGAAAGATGTAGAGGAGGTAAATATGAATATTGGTTTTGATATAGACGATACAATTACTAATTCTAGTGAGGTATTTGTGAAATATGCGATAGAGTATAATCGTATGAAGAAAATTAACTATTCAATTAGAAAAAATGAAATGGATCAAACGCTTGCATTTGGATGGAACGATAATAACAAAATAGAATTTAAAAAATTATTTTTAGAAAAAATTTTAATGGAATCTACTCCAAACGAAGATGTAATTAATGTAATCAACTATTTAAAAAATAACCATCATACAATATTTTTAATCACAGCGAGAAGTGATTATGAAATTTCCAATATATATGAATTGACGGAAAAATGGTTGTTAAAAAATAAAATTAAATATGATAAATTATTTGTTAATTCTAAGGACAAACTTTCTATTTGCAAGGAAAATAACATTGATATATATGTTGATGATAATTTTGATATTTGTAATAATATTTTTAAAAATTCAAAAATAGATGTTATAATATACACAACAAAGTATAATGAAAATATTAAAACTAAATTTAAACGAGTATTTAATTGGCATCAAATATTGTTATACATAAAAAAAGTGGAAAAGGAGAAAAAAGTGAAAAGAGAGTTAAAATACATTGATGTTGAAAAAAGAGAAGATTTTCCACCAGAACCAAAAGGAATGAGATTTATTCATTTTTATGGTGGAACGAAAAACTATAGAGGATACTTGGTTTCAGAAAACTTATCACGTGCAGATTTTATGGAACAGTATTCGGAATATATACCAATACAAAATGCTCCTGTATATGAAAATAATGGAATAATATTGAGAGCAGATCCAAAATTTCCATGTCCAGGTTTTTATATTTTATCATTAAATAAAACATATAAAGCTTTTGACTTACTTGACGACGTAACATTTTTAAGATTTTCATTTATATTAAAGAAAGCAAAAGAAGGAATGAGAAATGTTTTGGGAATAAATTATGCACATTTGCTTTCAAACGAAAAATCCGATCCATATGTTAATGTTCATTTTTGGCTGGTTCCAGTAAATGGTATAACTTCACCAGATTTATTGGATTTTGATGTTAAAGCATATTTAAATAGTTTTATTCCAAAAGAAAATATTGATAAGATAATAATTTATAATAATAAATTAAAGAAATACTTTGAAGAAATAAAATTGGTTGAACAAGATAACGCATTATCTATAAAATTGAATAGTGAAACTAAATAAATAATAAAGTAGTTGAATATTGGAGGTAACAAAATATGCATTTAAATTTATTTGTAAGTCAAAAATGTTTTTTGTATTGTAAAGGGTGTTATAGTTTTTCTAGAATTGAAAAATCTGGCCAAACATTAGATACCCAAAAAATTATTGAATTTTTAAAATATGCGTATGATCATGGTATTGACAAAGTTACGCTTTGTGGAGGAGATCCTTTAACTAGAAATGATATAATTAATTTATTAAAAATGATTAAAAGCATTGGTTATTATATTTCAATTGATACTGTAGGCACATCAATAATTAGAGATGTAGTAAAAAATGATGGTACTATTACGAAAAAAATTGATGCCAAGGATTTGTCCGAATTAGTAGATGAGATAGGATTACCTATTGATGGTTCAAATAATGAAATATTTAGAAAATTTAGACAAACTGATTTCGACTTGTTGTCTGATCAGTTAAAAATATGTAATGAATTAAATAAATATGGCATTAATATTTGTATTAATACTGTAGTTCACAAAGAAAATTTAAATGATGCTAAATTATTGTGTGAGATAATAAATAAACTAAATTATATTAAAAAATGGCAATTATTTAAATATGCTCCAATGGGTAAATATGGTGTCTTGAATCGAAAACAATTTGAAATATCTGAAATACAATTTGAAGAGTATAAGCAAAATATTTTGAATGCATGTTTAAGAAAAGACATTATTGATTTTAAAAACTTTGATGTAAGAACTAAATTATATATGTTAATAGATAATTCTGGGAATGCATGGATACCAGAATATAATCAAGGAATGTTTGACAATTATAATATAGTAACTGATAATAGAAAAATAATAGGAAACATAACTAACCAAACAGATTGGAGTGGATTATGTAAAATATTAAAGTTAGGAGAAAATAAAAATGAAACATGAAGATATTAAATTAATATTGAATAATGATGAATACATTGGAAAAGAAATAACTGTTTGTGGTTGGATTAGAGCAATTAGAAAAAACAAAAGTATACTTTTTTTAGAAATTAATGATGGAACATCATTAAAAAATTTACAATTAGTAGTTGATTATGCGTTGATTACAACAGAAAAGTTATTTAGTAAATTAAGTATTGGTTCTTCTATTGCTGTTAATGGCATTGTTGTTAATTCAATAAATTCAAGTCAGAAAATAGAGTTAAAGGTTAAAGAAATAAAATTACTTGGAAAATGTCCGAATGATTATCCTATTCAAAGAAAAAAACAAAATATGGAATATTTGCGGAATTATCCACATCTTAGGACAAGAACCAATACTTTTAATGCTGCCTTTAGAATAAGAAGTATGTTGATAAAATATATTCATGACTATTTTCAAGAACATGATTATATATATGTTAATACTCCGATAATTACAGGTAGTAATTGTGAGGGTGCTGGAGAAATGTTTAGAGTTACTACACACGATTTAGACAAATTATCTAAAGAGCCTTATGACGCAAATTTAAATAGTAAGGATTTTTTTGGAAAAAAGGTCAATTTAACTATTTCCGGTCAATTAGAAGCGGAAGCAATGGCATGTAGTTTAGGTAAAGTTTACACATTTGGTCCTAGTTTTAGAGCAGAAAATTCTAACACAAAAAAACATGCCGCTGAATTTTGGCTATTTGAACCTGAAATGGCCTTTACTGATTTAAATGAAGCAATGAATGTTGTTGATGAATTATTAAAAAATGTATTTAAACGAATTTTATGTAATTGCTCACAAGAAATAGATTTCTTTACTAATTTTTATGATAGCAATTTATTAAATAAACTTAACAATGTTGTTGAAAGTAAATTCCCAGTCCTTGAATATTCTGATGTTATAAATATATTGCAATCTTCAGAAATTGGTTTTGAATTTCCAATATATATGGGATGTGATTTAAAAAGCGAACATATTCGTTATTTGACGGATGTCATATTTAAAAAACCCATATATATTATTAATTATCCTAGAGATTTAAAACCTTTTTATGTAAAAATAAATAACGACGGAAAAACAGTAGCAGCAGCAGATTTGTATTTTCCTGGAATCGGTGATATTATAGGCGTATGTCAGAAAGAAGATGACTTTGAATTGTTAAGTCGGAGAATAAAAGAATTGAATATGACTGAGGAAGATTATTCTTGGTATTTAGATTTGAGAAAATACGGAACGGTTCCACATAGTGGCTTTGGATTAGGTATTGAAAGACTTGTAATGTATACTACCGGACTGGACAACATTAGAGATACTATATGTTTTCCAAGAACTAAATGCAAAAAACTTAAACTGTAATATAAATTTTAAAAATAAAAAATTAATGAAATAAAAGGAGAAAAATGTATGAAAAAGAAAATAGTGGCTATTGGTGGTGGAGAAAACGGAAGGTTTCTTGAAGATGGAACTAAAACTGAATATGAAACAGAAATAATGGATAAGGAAATTATTAAATTAACTGAAAAAGAAAAACCTAATTATTTATTTATTGCTCATGCAATGTGTTTTTCTGATGAAATTCAGGAAAGCTATTATGATACTATGAAGAAAATATACGATGATAAATATGGATGTGACTGTATGTTCCTAAAGTCAACTAGTTTATACGATACTAATTTAGTAAAAGAAATGGTTGAATGGGCTGATATTATATATGAAGGTGGCGGTGATACTTCAGCTATGATTAAACTTTGGAAAGAAACAGGTTTTGATACTATTTTAAAATATGCTTGGCAAAATGGTAAAGTAATATGTGGCATTTCTGCAGGGGCGGTATGTTGGTTTAATTCTTGCAATTCCGATATAGATGCATCACATTTTGAAGTTACAGATTGTTTGAACTGGTTTGATGTATTTATTGTTCCACATTGTGATGAGGATGGCCGATATGAATCTGCGAAAAAACAACTTAGAGAAAATCAAAAAGTTGGACTTATGTTATCTAATTGTTCTGCTATTGAAATTATTAATAATAAATATAAAATAATTTGCGCTGATACAAATAAAAGAAAATTTAAAAAAGGCTATGTATTAAAGTGTTACTGGCAAGACGATAGATATTATGAAGAAAAACTAGAGGAAAATAATGAATATAAAATGTTAAGTGAGTTATTTTGCAAAAATATAGTAGATTTATCAAAGTAAAAAAATTTATTAGTACTCTAATTGAACATTATGCAGAGACTTTTCCTCTGTGGCTTAATCCAATACAAATTAATGTTATTCCAGTAAATAATGAATATCATTTAGAATATGCTAACGAAGTAGTAGAAGAACTTAGAAATAAAGGCTTTAGAGTAGAATTAGATGCTAGAGATGAAAAAATGGGATATAAGATTAGAGAATCACAAACTAAAAAGATTCCATTAACTCTAATTATTGGAGATCAAGAAAAAGATAATAATACTATTAGTTATAGAAAATTTGGCAGTCAAGCAACAATTACCAAAAAAACATTTGAGTTTATAAATGAATTAAATGAATGCTTAAAATCAAAGAAAAATAATTTATAATTTGCTGGAGGAGATGATAAAATGAAATTGAATATAAGAAAAGCAGTGGCTTCTGATGTTGAAAGTATCGCAATGATTAATATTAGTAGTTGGCAAAAAACATATAAAGATATTTTTCCTTCTGATTTTTTAAATGGATTATCTGACAAAAAAAATCTAGATAATGTCATAATCCGTATGGAAGAAAATATTAAAAGTAACAATAGTTATTTAGTTGCAGAATCTAATAATCAAATTGTTGGTTTCTGCAAAATGGGTCCGTCTACAAAAGAAAATTATAAAAATTGTGGTGAAATTATGGCATTATATGTTAAGAATGAGGCAATAAAAAAAGGAATTGGAAAACAATTGTTTTTAGAAGCTAACAAACTATTAAAAGAAGTTTATGAATATAATGTAGTAAGTTGCATAAAAGAAAACAGTTCAAATGAATTTTATAAAAAAGTTGGATGCAAATTTCTTGAAGAATGTGATTTTAATTTAAAAAATACTATTTATAAAGAAAATTTGTATAAATGTCCTTAATGATAAATCTAAGTTTGAATTTAAAGCTAAAAAGTGTTACAAAATATTGTTAATAACATTTAAAGGAGACAATAAAAGTATTCGTCTCCTTTTATTAAAAAAAACAGGTTATAGAGCCTGTTTTTTTATATGCATTCAACAACTGTATCATCTAGACATCTTAGTATGCAGCAGCATCCTAAATTAATAGTAAAGAATGAGTTTGTAGCTTCGTATGGAAATACACTAGTCTCATCAGTATTAGGTGCAAGTACTCTGCAAGTAGCACAGCAGCCATCTAATTTTTCTAGTCTAAAGACAGTACTTGTAGTAGTAATACTTGGATCTTTACTAATTGGCATTGCTAATGGAGTACTTCCTCCTGAACAAGTATATAACTGAATAGGTCTAGTGTTGTAACAGAAACTACTATTTTGTCCTAAGAAGCCTCTATCACAAGTCTCTAGGCAGCAGTCATTTTGACATACACTTTGCTGAAGTATAAGGATAACTTTAAGGATATCCGCGATGCAATTCTCGCAAGTATTATTTTCATTATTACACATATAATCCACCCCTTTTTTGTATTCAATATAACTTATGACAAAAGTAAATAAAAATGCACTACGAATACCTATATAATCTAATATTTTCATAAATTTTAATTATAAATCATATATATTAATATGAAAAAATTAAAATTAGTTAGATCAATAGATAATTATGTTAATGATAAAAAATTTAGTATATTATATAAAAACAACAAACTAGATATTATTAATTATACTAAAATATTAGATTTCTCAGACACTAAAATTAGTATTAGTTACCTAGATAGTAAATATATAATAATAGGTACTAATCTAGTTATATCTAAAATGCTTGAAGAAGAAGTATTAATAACTGGTAATATTGAAGGTATTTCTTTTAATAAATAGAAAGAGTTGATATTATGAAAGAAAAAATATTTAGAATATTTTCTAGTAATATTAAAATTAGAGTTAGTGGTAGAAATATTAATAATTTTATTAAGAGAATAATAAAAAATAATATCAAGATAGTTAAGTTGACTCCAAGAAGTCATAAAGAAGTAGATTTAATAATTGATTATAATGATTTAGAAGAAATAGAAAAATATAAAACTATTTATGATATTAAAATAGTTAGGTATTATGGAAAACTTCATATAATTAAATTCTTAAAAAAGAATAGATTTATTTTATTATTCTTATTACTTGGTATGATAATAGTATTTATATTATCCAATATGATATTTAATGTTGAAGTAATACATTCAAATAGTAAAATAATTAAACTGGTAACTGAAGAGTTAAAAGATCGTGGTATTAAGAAATATGCTTTCGCTAAAAGTTATAGTGAAGTAGAAAAAATAGAAAAAGAAATACTTAATAATAATAAAGATAATTTAGAATGGCTTGAGATAATAAGAAATGGTACTAAATATACTGTTAGAGTAGAAGAGAGAATTATTAATAAAGAAATAGATGATAACAAAAACTATGATATAGTCTCTTCAAAAAATGCTGTCATTAGGGTTATTGAAGCAGAGTCAGGTGAAAAAGTACGAGATATTAATACTTATGTTAAAAAAGGTGAAACTATAATATCAGCATATATTACTACTCCAAGTGAAGAGAGGATACTAAGTACTGCAAGAGGAAAGGTAATTGGAGAAGTTTGGTATACAATAGATATAAATTATCCATATTATCATCATGAAGTAAAATATACTGGTAATAAGAAAAAAGTACTAGTATTTAACTTTATTAATAAAAGAATATCATTATTTGACTTTAAAAAGTATAAAACTTTTGACAAGAATATAAAAAATATATTTTATAATAATGTAACTCCAATATCATTAAATTATGAATATCAATATGAAACTGAAGTAACTAATGATATATATACTAAAGAAGAAGCTAAGAATAAAGCGGTAGAGACCGCTAAAGAGAAGCTGCTGCTTAAATATAGTAATATTAAAGAAGTAAAAGATGTTACTATTGTCAATGAGATAAGTAATGATGAACAACTTAATTTAACCTTATTTGTCAAGACTTATGAAGATATTACTAAATATAGAGAAGTTATTATTAATGAAGAAGACACTACGAGTTAGTGTTTTTTATTTGACATTTTATTTGTAAAATAATTTTTTTGTAGAAAAAAGTCTTGTAAAAGATAAAATTAATGTTATAATTGAATTGTAGGGTAGGAGAAGTGAGCTACTCAAAAAATAAGAAAAGGAGAAAGAAAAAAATGAAAAAGAAATTATTATTTCTAGTGGCAGCGCTTGCATTATTTGTTCCTAGTGTAATGGCTGCTGAAAAAACTGCTGGTACAGAAGAAGAATTAACTAAAGCGTTTTCTGAAACTGCTACTGGTGATACAATTAAATTAACTGCAGATATTGATTCTACTAATCATTTGCCACTTACTGATGGTAGAAAGTTAACAATTAATTTAAATGGGCATAATTTAAATTTTACTAATGGTAAAACATTGTTTGTTGTAAGCGGCGAATTAACAATTACAGGAAAAGGAACCGTTAATTTGAATGACTTATATATTAATGTTTGGGGAATTGAAGAAAGTACATCAAAAGAGAAGTCTATTTTAAATGTAGAAAAGGATGTTACTATTAAGGGTTCTACGGGTATTGCAATATATGAATCTGAAAACAATGCTTATAATACTGAAGTTAATTTTGCAGGAACAATTATAGCAGAAGACTATGGTATTACAACAAACGGAAAAATTAAAAACGAAAATGGTCCAGTAGTAAATATTAAAAAAGGTTCTGTTATAACTGCTACTGGAAATGATGGTATTGCTGTATATTGTGCAGGCAATGGTACTTATAATATTGAAGATGGTGTAAAACTTACTGGTGCTACTGGTATTGAAGTTAGATCTGGTAAATTAAATGTTAAAGGTGGAACAATTACTGGTACTGCTAAAAAATTAGTATCAGAAGCAAACAGCAAAGGTGCTACTACTGCTGGTGCTGGTATAGCTGTTGTACAACATACTACACAATTACCTATTGAAGTTAATATTACAGGTGGTACTATTACTGGTGCTGAAGCTTTATATGTAAATAATACTCAAGGAAATCCTACTACAGCATGGGCTAAAGTTAATGTTACAGTAACTGGTGGAACATTTAATACAGATGTTGCAAAATTTGTTGGAGATAAATATGTAGTTAACAAAAATGGTAACACATATGCAGTAGTAGAAAATAAAGTATTAGAAACTAATGATGAAAAAGTTATTTTTGAAAGTGAAGAAGCTATTAGAAATGATTTAAGTTTAAAAGTAACTGAAAAAAATGATGATGAAATTAAAAAAGGTACTGAAAAAGTTACTGAAGCATATAAAGATAATAAAAAAGTAAAAGAAGTTAAATTAATTAATTTATATGAAATTGATGTTTTAAATGGTGATGATAGAATTGAAAAATTAGAAAATGGTAAATTTACAATTGCCATTGCAATTCCTGAAAGTGAGCAAAAATATGATTCTTATAAAGTAGTATATTTTGATGAAGAAGGAAAATTAGTTGAAACATTAGATGCTAAATTAGAAAATGGTAAAGTAGTATTTACTACATCTCACTTAAGTACTTATGGTGTCGTTGGATATAATAATGTTACTGAAACACCTACTGAAACTAAACCTGAAAAGAATCCAACTACTTCAGATATCAACTTAGCATTAATTATTAGTGCAATAGTAATAAGTACTATTGGTGTAGTTATTACTTCAAAAAAAATATCTGCTAAAGTAACTAGATAATATTTAAAGAGGAATTTTCCTCTTTTTTCTTTTATTACCTTGTAAATATTTTAAATTATTAGTATAATTAATATGGTGATAGTATTTGAATAAAGAATATAATAATTATAATCAAGATAACGAATATACTCCAAGGCATGCAAGTAATTCTTATCAAAATAGTACAAGTGATTTAATTATAGATAATGGTTTAAACTACACAAGTACTAATGATGATAATATTTTAGATACAATAAATAATGATAGAAATGGCAGAAAGAAAAAAAGAAAAAAGAAAAAACATACTACTTGGCTTTTTGTAATATTATTTTCTATATTTATATCTATAATAGTATTTTGTCTAATTAAAATATTTATTTGGGGTAAAGATAATAAAGATACTTCTAAAGTAATAAATGATATTACTAATGCGGTTAATGTTACTTTGAGAGATGATGACGATAATACAGAATTAGTTAATGATACTAATGAAGAAGAAACTAGTGATTATTGGTATTATATAAAGTTTCCTTTAATAGATGTAGATATAACTGAATTAAAAGAAAAGAATTCAGATACTGTAGGCTGGATTAATGTAAATAATACTAATATAAACTATCCATTTGTGCAGGGTAAAGATAACTCTTATTATTTATCCCATTCCTTTGATAAAAAATATAATGAAGCAGGATGGGTATTCTTAGACTATAGAAATAGCAAAGACTTAAATAATAAAAATACTATTTTATATGCTCATAGTAGACTTGATAAAACTATGTTTGGATCTCTTTCAAAGGTATTAAAATCATCTTGGTATAATAATAAAGATAATCATATTATTAGATTATCTACAGATACTGAAAATACTTTGTGGCAGATATTCTCAGTATACAAAATACCTGAAGAGAGTTATTATATTACTACTAATTTTAATACTAATGAAGAATATAGTAAGTTTTTAAATACTATAAAACAAAGAAGCATCCATAACTTTAATACTAATTTAGATACTAATGATAAAATACTTACTCTTAGTACTTGTTACTCAGATACTGAAAGAACAGTAGTTCATGCTAAATTAATTAAGAGGAGCCCTAAGTAAAGGAGATAGATGAATGAAAAAATATCAAAAGATTATATTTATTTGTATGACTTTAATTATAGTTGTACTTGGTGTATTTCTAATTATAGAAAGAAATGAATTAAAAGATAAATGTACCAACAATAGTGTAATTACTCCAAATAATAAAAACAAGAATACAGAAGAGTTAAACTATGATTGTAGTTTTACTCAAACTTGGAAAGTATATAATCTACTTGAGGATTATACCGGTCATCATCCTGATGTTTCATATGTAATATTAGAAAAGTTTCAAACCACTATTCCATATTCACATATAATACCATCTAACTTAAAATCTAAGTTAGAACAAGGTAAATATTATGAGTTTACATATCATATTAAAGGTAAAGGCAATATAAATGATATCAATGACATAACAGATAAAATAATACCTGAAGATAATGTTAAAACAAACCAAAGCAATTTAATAGTAACACTTAGTATAAAAGAAACTGCTAAGGAGGGACTTGAACAACTTCAAGAACCAATATGTAGTGGTACTCCTATAACAAATGAATAAATTGAGAACTGGTCGTGACCCGTAGGGTTGCGGCCAGTTTTGTAATTAGTTATGATTATATTATATATTATTTTTATTACAACACTTTTAGGTATAATAATTTCTCTTATATATAATAGATATGGCTGATATATCATTTATAGACTACAGGCTATAAATGACACTTAGAGATAGTAGCTCTAAGTGAAAAAAGATATAAAAACTTATGATAATATATTTAAAATATTAATATTTTGTGGTAGAATTAATAAGAGGTGTATTTTTATGAAGACAAACAGAACAATTACTAGAGAAAAAGCTATGACTATTTTATATCAAATCTTTTTATATAAAAAAAATAAAATAAATTATGATATAAACAATGTTATAGAAGAAGTATTAGAAAATATTGTAATAGAAGATAGAAAGAAAATAGATACTGAATATTTAAATACTTTAATTAATGGAGTATTAAATAATATAGATGATATTGATAAAAATATAGAAAAATATATAGAGTCTTGGTCTATAGATAGATTAGGATTAACAGATCAAGCAATACTTAGAATATCAGTATATGAACTTATTTATACCGATACTCCAGACTTAGTATGTATAAATGAAGCAATAGAATTATCTAAAAAATATTCAGATGAAAAAGTATCTAAAATGATTAATGGAGTACTAGATAAAATATATCATGAAAAATTAGATAATAATACCAAGGAGTAATTATGAATAATAATTATATTACAGTAACTGAGGTAAATAAATATATTAAAGAAGTTATTAACGAAGATTTATTACTAAAAAAAGTGTATCTAAAAGGAGAAATATCTAACTTTAAAGCTCATTCAAGAGGACACTTTTATTTTACTTTAAAAGATGAAAATAGTAGATTAAATGCTGTTATGTTTTCTTTTAATAACAAAAATATGAAGTTTATGCCTTATGATGGTATGAAAGTATTAGTTACTGGTAAAATAGATGTATATGAAGCAAGTGGTTCTTATCAAATATATGTAGAAGAAATGCTCGAAGATGGAATTGGAGCATTATATGTCGCCTTTGAACAATTAAAAAAGAAACTATCTAGTGAGGGCTTATTTGATAAAGATAAAAAGAAAAAGATTAGAAGAATACCAAATAGAATAGGTATAGTAACATCTCCTACTGGGGCCGCTATTAAAGATATACTAACTACTATCAAAAGAAGATATCCAATATGTGAGACAGTATTGTTTCCAGCACTAGTACAAGGTGATATGGCCGCTAATGACATTGCTAATAAAATAAGACTAGCCAATAGTTTAAAAGATGAGCTTAAACTTGATACATTAATTGTGGGCCGTGGTGGTGGTTCACTTGAAGACTTATGGCCTTTTAATGAAGAAGTAGTAGCTAGAGCTATTTATGATAGTGAAATACCAGTTATATCTGCTGTTGGCCATGAGATAGATATTACCATATCAGATTATGTTGCAGATCTTAGAGCTCCAACTCCTACAGCAGCAGGAGAGCTAGCAGTACCTGATATCAATACTATAATTACTTATTTAGATACAGCAGTTAATAGAAGTTATAATGCTTTAAATAATATTATTAGTATAAATTATAAAAGACTAGATAATATAAAGAATAGTTATATATTAACTAAACCTTTATCTATGTATGAAATAAAAGAACAAAAACTAGATAATTTAATGGATAATTTAGATAAAGTAATAAATAAAATATTAGATAATACTAAGATAAGATTATATACAGTAAAAAATAGTTATGTATTAAATAATCCTAGTATGTTATATAAATATAGTAGTCAAAGACTAGATCATATTATATCCAAGTTAGAAGTATTAAATCCATTAAATACTTTAAATAGAGGATATGCTATTGTTAAAAAAGAAGATAAAGTATTATCTAGTATTAAAGATGTAAAAGAAGATGAAGTAATTACAATAACGCTTAAAGATGGAAATATTGAAAGTAAAATAATTAAGGTAGGTGAATAAAAGTGGCAAAAGAAAAAGAAGAAATGACTTTTGAAGAAAAAATAAAATTACTTGAAGAAATAGTAAAAGAATTAGAAACAGGAGAAGTACCACTTGATGAAGCAATAAATAAATATACTGAGGCTATGAAACTAGCTAAAGAATGCTCTGATAAGTTAAACAAGGTAACTGAAAAAGTAAATAAAATTATGCTTGAAAATGGTAAATTAGATGATTTCACTGTTAGCGAATAAAAAATATTGGAAGCATTATTTGCGGAAACTAGAGACTTCACTCTAGTTTTTTAAATTTTAATATGATAGTTAATACCAAACCAAAGACATCAATTTGAAGACCTTAGGCTTCAAATTGCCTCTTAAGACCAAGGCTTAAGAGGATATATAAAAGAAGAGGAATAATATCCTCTCTAGTTTTCTGCTTCCTCTAACATTTTAGTAATAAATATACCATACCCTTTAGTAGGATCATCTACTACTACATGAGTTACTGCTCCAATAATATAATCACCTTGAATTATTGGACTACCACTCATTCCTTGAACAATACCACCAGTTAAATCAAGTAGATTCTTATCAGTCACTTCAAATAATATATTCTTAGTAACAGCATCATTATTATTAATCTTAATAATATTAATAGTAAATTCTTCTACTTTATCATTATTAACTACAGTAAAAATACTTGCTTTACCAGTACTAATATCACTATCTTTAGCTACAGCATATAGTTTCTTATTAGGAATATCACTAGTATATGTACCAAATATACCTTTATTAGTATTTTCAAATACATTACCAAATACTTTAGAACTATCATATCTAGCATTCTTTTCACCAGGACTACCAATACTACTTCGGGTAACTCCTGTTACAGTAGAACTATATATTTTACCATCTTTTATTTCAAGTTTTTGCCCAGTATTTTTTTCAATTATTTCATGTCCTAACGCTCCAAATAACTTAGTATTAGGATCTATGTAGGTAAGTGTTCCAACACCAGTTATACTATCTTTAACATATAGTCCTGTCTTATAGATATCACCTTCAGATTTAACTAATTTAATATTTGTAGTATTCTCTTTACTTCCCCTTAAATAGGTAATAGATAAATTATCTTTATTATTACTATTCTCAATAGTTGTTATCATATCTTTAATAGTATCTACATCTTTAGAATTAATTTTAATTATCTTATCACCATTCTGTAGTCCAGCTTCTTTAGCAGAATTGTTATTGTTAACACTATAAGTACCTACGATAATTATACCTTTAGAATTAAGTTCAATACCAATATTTTCTCCTCCCGCTATTACATAATCTGAATAAGCAAGGGCATAAGTGGGAATAATAAATAATGAGAGTATCAGCAGAATAACATTGTTTTTTATTTTTTTAAAAAACATAAAATACATCTCCTTTAACTATATTCACAGACTACATTATTAGTATTTCTCTTATAGATAAAATTATGAAAGATAATATTTACCATATTCATAAATTATCTTGATTTACTTGACTTTATGACTATTTTATTGTAAAATATTAGCCTATGAAGAGGTGATAGTATGAATATGAGTTATGTAACTAATCAGTTAGAAGAGGCTAAATATAATTATAATTACTTTTTTATGAAAATGATTATTAAAGTACTTCAAGTATGTTTTAAGTTATCTTTTATCCTTTTACTAAGTAGTATCTTTAATTATTTAATAATTAATATTATAGCCATTATTTGTACTATTATATCATTTATTAATATATATAATATTATTAAAAATTATGTGTATATAATTGAAGATATTAGAGATACTCTTAATATAGATTTATCTTTTGAACTTGATCTTAATGTTTTAAGTAATAATTTATTTAAAGGAATGTTTAATTATGGAAGATAATTTCTATGTTGGAGATATATTTCATTCTAAAAAAAGAAATAGTAAAATTGAAAAAGCAGTATTATATTCAAAAGATAGAGTAGTGTATATTGATTTATTAAATGAGAAAGAATATACTACAGATACAAATGAAAAAGATTATGTAATTGAAGATAGTTTAATACCTACTGATACTAATGATTTTAAAGAAGATTATAATTATTTACTTTATAGATATAGTAATGGTATGGTAAAAAGTAAAAAGAAGCATTGGTATAGTTTTAATAGAAAATAATACCAATGTTTTTAATTTTATATGTTATTTAGCATAGAATATGTTATAATAGTTATTGTTAAGTAATCTTAACTAAATAGGAGGAATTATGGAAAATATTTATATTTATAAAGTAGAATACTGGAAAAAGAAAGATGAAACTATTAATCTTAATAATAATGATATTATCTATACAATGAGAGTAGGTCATTATGAAAAATTTGATAGAATGTTTCCGCTATTTATTGATATGTCTAAAGATGTATATGATAAGCTTTTAACTGACGAATACTATCTAATGCCTTCGTGTACTATTGACTGTCCTTTTATTGTACATGATGGTGAAGATCATATTGTACCAATAGTTAAACCTGCATTAGAAGTTAAAAATCATAAAACCAAAATAAAACAAAAGAAATACTGATGTACTTGTATTTCTTTTTATAATTATTTTAATATTATTAATCAAAAATAAAAACTTCATTAATAGAAGTTTCAAACATTTTCCTTCGGAATCATTTATAACTCGCACCATCCGTAAACGACTAACATTTCGCAATTGGAATCATTTATAACCAGCACCATCCATAAGCGGCTAAACATTTACATATTAAGCACTCTTTCAAATGCAATAATAATATACTATATTTTATGTAAAAAGTCAACGTAATAAAAAACTGATTTTTAATCATTAAATTTTATTCTAATTCTTTTGATATTAAATCTTTAATATAATCTATATCAGTAAAAAATAAATTTAATCCATTATTTTTTAACGATAACATATATTCTAAATTACTAATAATTTCTCTTTGAACTGCAGAAGATACTTTTATAAAATTACCATCAATTGTATGTCTACTTTGTATATATTTTTTTAATGTTGGAAAGGCATTTTGAATTAAGATTGCTTCTTTTCGTCCTGCAATTGTTTTTATCAATATAGTTTTACAAACTCCGTATTTTTTCTTTTTGTCTTGAATAATTTTATCATATTTACTAATTTTTGTACTAAGTGGAATAAACCATAATATATCGTTATCCTTAATTGCTAAATATGAGGGCCTTGAATGTCCATTTTCATGATTTATCATTAGTCCTTTGTTATTTATTTTTTCAAAGAACTCGTCTTTAATATGATATAAATATCCTGTTTCTACTTTCATATAATCAACTCCCTATGTATAACATTTTATCACAAAAGAAAAGAAAACTCTATCATATATTAAGAGTTTTCTATTATTTGCAACCGAGATCATTTATTACTCGCACCACTCGGAAGCGATTAACATTTCACGACTAGGATCATTTATTACTCGCACCACCTAGAAGCGATTAACATTTACATATTAATGCACTCTTTCAAATGCAATAATAATATACTATATTTTGCATAAAAAGTCAATATGACTATGCAAAAATAGGCAAATATCATTTTATTTGCATTAATATTATATGACATTAATATATTTTTATACATTATATTATATTTAGTAAATACTTAGTATAGATAGTATTTTTTTTCATATAGTTAAATAGGTGATACAATGAATAATACTCTTTTAGCTTTCTTACTTACTTTTATTGCAGGATTTTCTACAATGATAGGAGTACTAGTAATATTTATAAAGAAGAAAAATCATGATAAGATAGTTATGGCTTCGCTTGCTTTTGCAGCGGGTGTTATGATAACTGTATCAGTAACTGATTTAGTACCAGAATCATTAGTATTACTTAGTAATAATCTAAGTAAAATAACTACTATAATAATTAGTTTTTTAGGCTTACTTTTAGGTATAGTAATATCGATGATAATTGACTATTATCTACCAGATAAACCACCTCAAGATACTAAAGATAAATCATTATTTAAAGTAGGTATAATATCAATGATAGCTATAATATTACATAACCTACCTGAAGGTATAGCCACCTTTGTAGCTACCTCAAGTGACATTAAACTAGGACTATCTCTTGCAATAGCCATTGCTATGCATAATATACCTGAAGGTATTAGTATATCAGTACCTATTTATTATTCTACTGGTAGTAAAAAAAGAGCTATCTTTTATACTTTAGTATCTGCTTTATCTGAACCACTAGGAGCCCTTTTAGCATTTATATTTTTAAAGAACTTTATTAATGACACAGTACTTGGTATATTATTCTCATTAATTGCGGGTATTATGCTTCAAATATCTTTTTGTGAATTATTACCAACCGCTAGAAGGTATAATAATAAGAATTATCTATTATTATTCTTTGTGATAGGAGTAATATTTATGCTCTTTAAGTTTTTGTTTTAATTTAAATATTTAGATCTCTCTTATATATAATAGATGTGTCTAATATAAAAAAATAAAATTTATAAAAAGTAATGACAAGTTACTTTGAATGTGTTATACTTATATAGTAGAGTAGGAGAGATTATGAAAGAGACACTAATTTATAAATTAAATAAACATAATATTTATTATATAAGTACACCAAGTTATGGCTTTTATATACTAGTTCCATTTACTGATTATACAGATACTAATATTGTTCTTAGATTAAAAGGTAACTATCAGTCATATGATTTAAATAAGAATTCATTAGAGAGTGTTACTGAAGAACTTATTAATTATTATAAGAGTATTGATAATTATAATGTAACACTTGTATTACCTATATTTTATGATGGTATATTAGATAGAGTAAGAACTGTTGAGGATTTAGTATTATATCAAAGATTAGATGGATATTTAGGTAATATCTTTAATAATGCTTATGCTTTTCTTACTAAGAATAATATCAAAGTAAATAATAATATTTATATAATAAATAATGATTCATTTAAGACATTTACTAATTGGTTTGTATCTAGATATAATAATAGAATAGAATATAAAACTATTTTAGAATTAGTTAAACAAAGTGATCACTTTAATAGTTATGATATGGTAGAGACTCCTAGTATTAATTTTGTTGTAGGTAAGAATGAAGAACCTAAACTTGATAAAACAGTAGAAATAGAAACTGAGACATTTAATAGTATGACAAGAGATATAGTAGATGCTGAATCTAAGAAGAAAGATACTTCTACAAGTGATAAGAAGAATAATGCTGGCTTTGTCTCTTATATTCTTCTTGGAGTAGTTAGTTTTGCTGTATCTATGCTACTTCTATTCCTATTTATTAGATAAAAAATAAGTATACTATAATGGTATACTTTTTAAATACACAAAATAAAAAGCACTTAGTTCATACTAGTGCAACATATACGCTATTATTGATGTTAATGCAGATACTACCGCTAGGGCAAGCATTACATAAGCAAATATCTTAGAGCCGATATTCTTGGCTTTTTTCTTTTTCTTACTCATATTATTTATACACCTCTATTTAATTATACTAAATATTAAGCATATTTTCAACCATTAATTAATATACTTTATTGGTGATAAGAAATGAATAAGAAATTAAATAGTGGACTTGCTCTAATTTTACCTAATAAGAAAGTAAATTTATTTGTAATATTTATAGTGATACTTGGTATAATATCAGGATCTCTTTTCTTAATGGTTCTAAATGATAATGATAAGTCAGAAGTTATTAATGAGATTAGTACTTTTATGACTAATATTAATACTAATAATATTAATAATCTTAATTCTTTTAAAAATAGTTTAATTGAAGGTATGATACTTATAATATTATCTTGGATACTTGGTATGTCTATAATAGGAGTTATTTTTAATATCTTCTTTATATATATGAAAAGTTTTATAATAGGTTTTTCGATATCTTCCTTTATCTTAGTATATAAATATAAGGGAATATTATCTTCATTAATATATGTAATACCTAGTCAGTTAATTAATATCCTTATAATCCTTATACTAGGAGTATATACGCTACTATTTTCTAAGTATTTATTTAAAATGATATTTCTTAAAGATAAAACAGTAAATTTAGGTAAGTTTTTTAAGAAATATGTTCTAGTTTTTGGTATATGTATTATACTATATCTAGTATCTTCATTATGTGAAGCTTATTTATTACCATCTCTATTAAAAGTAATGATAAAACTATTTATTTAAACTATAAAATATGATATAATTACTAACTGAAGAGGTGTATTAAATGAAATCAGTAGTAATAGGTATGTCTGGAGGAGTAGATAGTTCAGTTGCCGCTATTATATTAAAGAAACAGGGATATAATGTAATAGGTTTATTTATGAGAAATTGGGATAGTACTATTAATAATGATTATTTAGGTAATCCTAATTTAAATAACAATATATGTCCTCAGGAACAAGATTATAATGATGCTTTAGAGGTCTGTAATAAAATTGGTATTCCATTACATCGAGTAGATTTTGTTAAAGAGTACTGGGACTTTGTCTTTACTTATTTCCTAGATGAACTTAAAAAGGGAAGAACTCCTAATCCGGATGTTATGTGTAATAAATATATTAAGTTTGATTTATTTGTTAAGAAAGCTAAAGAACTAGGAGCGGATTATATAGCTACTGGACACTATGCTAAGTTAATTGATGGTAAGCTTGCTAAGGCTAAAGATAAGAATAAAGATCAGTCTTATTTCTTAGCTTATGTTAATAGAGATATCTTTAAGAATGTTTTATTTCCACTTGGTGATATAGAGAAGCCAGAAGTTAGAAAGATTGCTGAAGAGTACGGACTAATTACTGCAAAGAAGAAAGATTCTACGGGTATATGTTTTATTGGTGAAAGAAACTTTACACAGTTTTTAGAGAATTACCTACCTAATACTCCTGGTGATATTGTAAATATTGATACTGGTGAAGTACTTGGTAAACATATTGGTCTTATGTATTATACTATTGGTCAAAGAAGAGGTTTAAATATAGGTGGTACTGAAGATAGAATGTTTGTTGTAAAGAAAGATTTAGATAAGAATATTCTATATATTGCTATTGGTGATGAGAATAAGTATTTATTTTCTAATACCGCTATTATTGAAGACTTTAACTTTTTGACTGATGAAAGACCTAGTAGATGTACTTGTAAGTTTAGATATAGACAGCCTGATATTGATACTGAGGTTGAATATTTAGATAATAATATGCTTAGACTTAATTATGTAAAGTCTAAGGCTGTTACTCCTGGACAGTTCTGTGTATTATATGATGGTGATATCTGTCTAGGTGGAGGAATTATTAAAGAAGTAAAATAATATTATTTATTATATGTTATAAACACTGTAAGTCTATGGTCTTACAGTGTTTATTTGAGCCAATATGTTATATTGTCTCAAATAAATATATCTACATATCTATTATATATAAGCCATATCTATATATTTAATATAAATTGTTCTATAAAGTACTTGTATAAATATTTAATTTATGATATTATTTTATATGTAAGGTAGATAGATATAATTTATGTGTAAAATCTATAAATTATATAAGGAAAGGAGGCTCCTCTTATGAAAAAAATGATAAATAGAAATGTTAACTATTTGTTAATTAGGGGGGGGGCTTGTTAGTCTATTAACCTATATAAATAAAGGGATTATAAATAATTTTAATATAAAGACTATAAGGGAAAACTAATAGGAATATTAGTCTTTCTTTATAGTCTTTTTTATGTTATAGAAGGAAGGTATATTATGAATAAGAAATTATTATATAGTTTATTAATAGTATTATTAATAGTAA
>CAKOLH010000005.1 GCA_934096105.1 uncultured Bacilli bacterium
GAAATAACTTATTTACAATAATTTTACATTTAATTTGTAACCTATTTGGTTACATTTTTCTTTTTTTATTGACTTTAGTATTATATATATGTTACCTTATGTTTGGTGAAGAATATGAATGATGAAATGTTTAGATTAGCACTTATTGATATTACTAATGCAGATTTACTTAATGATTTTGTTAATGATATCTTTGGATATGATTTTGATTTAAGAAATGAAGAATATGTCTATATTCAATATAAAATTGTAGAGGATAATATTATTCTTAATATATATGATAATAAGAATAGTAATAGATTTAAGGCTTATATATTTACTTTAAATGATATTGATAGTGATGGAACCTCTAGATATATTAATGTTAAAAAAGAATATGATAAATATAAAAATGGTAATAAAGATAAACTTTGTTTATTATCAAGTCTATTATTTACTAAAGATAGTAATGAAAAAATAGAGATTATTAATTCTCTATTTAGTGGTAAAATTAAAGATATATTTAGTCATTATTTTCTTTAATTATTGGTTTTATTTGGTACTCTTTTTTTATAAGATTATTTGATGTAAATAATGAATATATCTTAGTAACTCTATATTCTATATCTAATACTTTAGATATATTTTTTTTATATCCTGTTATTATAGGAATAGTTATATTCTTTTTTATTTTACTTAGATATTCTTGTCCTTTGGTAGTGAAACCTAATACTCTAATATAATCTATATCTATATTCGATGCTTCTTCTTTAGTAAAATTAGTTAATATATGTAGTAACATTCTAGATATTTTGTTATATGTATATCGTTTAGTTTTTATATTTTGTATTAACTCTTCATAAGTAGTTACTTTAGTAATATTATCTATTATTCTTCCCTCAATACCTTCATCTACTGTCTGATATTTATTTATATTAACATCTTCAGATAATACTTTATATTTTAATATGTCTAGGTAATCATTCATACTTACTTTGTATAGATTTTTTTTATCAAATGGTATTAAATTATCAATATCTTGATTATTTGCAAACATTTCTCTTATATTACTAGCGGAACTAACATTATCATTTATTTCACTTCCATGATATGAAGTTGTTCTTTTGATATTAGTACATTTTATATTATATTTATTTAATTTTATTTGCTTTATATATGATAGTGCAAGTAAATCATTTGGTGTATCTACTTTTACATTTGTTATATCTTCGAGAGCTTTATTAGTACTAGTAGCATAATTTAAACCTTTACTTAAATAATGTTTTACTTTTTCTTGATATTCTTTATTATTTATTTGAATATCTGCGAGTAACTCTAAGTCCTCAATGGTATCTCTTTCAGTTCCAAATACTAGAGTATCTATATCTAGATAATTTAATATCTTTACTGCTCCTTCTGCAAAGATATCTGAAGCCTGCGTAGAATAAACAAAAGGCAGTTCTATTACTAAATCTATACCATTATCTAATGCTATTTTAGTTTTATCCCATTTATTTAATAATGAAATATCTCCCCTTTGAGTAAATGAAGAAGATACTACTGAGATTAGTGTGCTATCTGGATATCTTTTTTTTATTTCTTTTATTTGATATAAATGACCATTGTGAAATGGATTATATTCTGCGATTATACCAATTTTATGCATAATTATCACCGGTTATATAATAACATATTTGAATAAATAATGCAAAGAAAATATTTCTCGGGAAATAATTTTAATTATGGTATATAGTTTTGGCTTTTATATAATAGATTTTAAATTAAGACTTTATCAAAGGCTTAATTTAACACTCTAAGACTACAGGCTTAGAGTGAACATAATAGATGTGCTTGTTTATTAATTTATTGTATGATATAATACACTTGTAATTTGAAGTGAGGTTGTTGTATGTATTTAATGAATATTATAAGTTCGATAGGAGAACATTACTTATCTTGGAGACATGTATATAATGTCATTGGTAGTGTTTTAACTATATTGATGGCCTATAAAACTATTTATTGGCTTATTGGTTTATTCTTTACTAGGAAGTTTAAGCCAGCGAAGAAAAAACATAAATATGCTATTTTAATAGCGGCGAGAAATGAAAAGAATGTTATTGGTAATTTACTTGATAGTATAAATAAGCAAGATTATCCAAGGGAACTTCTTACTACTTTTGTAGTTGCGGATAATTGTACTGATAATACTGCTGAAATTGCTAGAGAGCATGGGGCTGTCTGCTACGAAAGATTCGATAATGAACATAAAACTAAAGGGTTTGCTCTTCAGTATCTTCTAGAAAAAATAGGAGAAGACTATGGTAGAATGAGTTTTGAAGGATATTTTATATTTGACGCTGATAATCTTTTAAAGAATGATTATATTAGTAAAATGAATGATGCTTTTGATTCTGGAGAAAAGATTATTACTTCTTATCGAAATACTAAAAACTTTGATGAAAACTGGATAGCATCTACATATGCAATACATTGGATTAGATCTATTAGATGTAATCATAGAGCTAGGTCAGTACTTAGATTAGCTACGAATATACAAGGTACAGGATTTTTATTTACTAATGAGATTGTAAAAAATGGATGGCATTATACTTCTCTTACTGAAGATAGAGCACTTACTGCGGATGCTGTTGCTCAAGGATATAGAATATCTTATCAAGATGAGGCTATGTTTTATGATGAACAACCTACTAGTTTAAAAGTTGCTTTAAGGCAAAGAACTAGATGGTCTAAAGGACACCTACTTGCCTTTGTTGAATCTGGACCATATCTATTTATTAATATATTCTTTGGTAAATTATTTTTAAAAACTAGATGGCAGGAAAAGAAGAAGAAGAAAGAAAAGAAAACATTTAAAAGTGTTATGTTATCTATTGTAGAATCTATTAGACACAGATTTGCTTCTTTTGATACTTTAATGCAACTTACGCCATTTTCAGTATTTAATCTTGCTAGATGGCTAATTGTTGTAGTTATTATGTATGGCTGCTACTGCTATAACATGGGAATTAATGGTAGTAATTTATTTAGTGGTAGTACTTATTTAGCAAAGGCTCTTAGAAGTTTATTTGAAATTAAGATAGTAGTTAACCCTGGTATTAATGCTTTCTTTGTAGGAATGCTTATTTCTATTTGGTTTAGACTTTTATATAGAATAGGTATGTATTTTCAAGATATGTGGATAGCAGTTTATGTATTTATTATTGAAAGAAAAAATATTAAAAAGATTCCTTTTATGAAGAAAGTATTATATACTTTAACTTGGCCTACATTTGATATAATTGGTAGATATAGTACTTATGCTGCTTTATTTATGAAAGTTACTTGGAAGCCTATTCCTCATGATAGTAAAGTTACTATTGATGATATTCATAGTAATAAAGAAGAAAACTCTAATTCTTAAGAACTAGAGTTTTTATATTGTTTTATTTTGTCTTTCTTTTATTTGTTTAAAATAATTATATTTTAATGTTAAATCATTTTTCTTTATTAGATAGTTTATATAATAGTTTTTATCTTCAAGTAATAAACTATCTATTTCTTTACCTTTAGTTATAACACCACCATCTACATAGATACTTCCATCATACCAAGAATAATCACTAAAGAATACTGAACCATGATAGTTATTATCTAAAGCATCAGTACCTATATAATAATTTGAATTATAATCTATTCCATATAGATTTAATACTGTAGGTAGTACATTTAACTGTGATGTTACTTCTTTTATTGCTTTCTTATCTTTATTGTTATGCCATATAAAGAATGGGGTATGATTAATTAAGTTATTATCTGTTTCTTTATATTTATCTAAGATTGTTTGATCTGATAATGTATATAGATAATGGTCTGTAAATACAACGATTGTTGTGTTATCTAATAAGTTTCTTTCTGTTAATTCATTTAATAATAATTCCATCATATAATCTGTTTCTTTTGCTTGTCTCCTAGCACAAGATTCTTCAGTCATTTCTGGATATACATAATCTTTTGGTAACTCCTCTAAGTTGTTTTCACTTAAGTAATCTAGTGTTAATAACTTTCTACAATTACCTTTTTCTGTTGTAAATGGCATATGATTAGTATAAGTTATGATATAATTAACAAATTTTTCATTTTCAAACATTTTTTCTTTGAATGTTTCATTTAATATTAATTCTCTATCTAAAACATAAGAATCATCTTTATATGTTCCTAAATCTACTAGTCCATAATAATTATCATAGCCCCAGTTTTTATAGTTGACTCCTCGTGAATAGTATTCACTAGTATTCATATGAAAGGCATTAACTGTGTATCCTTCGTTTTTGAATAGATGGGCTAATGAATATGGAAATGTATTTTTATTAAAAGTATAAGCATTTTGAGTATATGATAAAGGAGTTATAAATCCTGTATTAACTGCAAACTCTGAGTTAAAGGTAGAGCCTCCTCCATTGTAATATGAATAATGATTAGTAAAGTTAATACTATTATTCATCATTTTATATAATGTAGGAGTATCTTCTTCAGTAATTAACCAGTTATCTATTCCTTCAAGCTGTACTATTATTAAGTTATTATCTTTATATTTTCCTGTGTATTTGTTTGTCTCTTTTGTCTCCTCTTTATTATATTCTTCCTCAAGGAATGTTAAGTCTTCTTCATTAGTTGTCTTCTTGGCTTTAATAAATGTTACATAGAAATTTCTTACTGTATATTCGTATACTCCTGATACCATCATACTTTTATTATTATCATTAAAACTCATATATATATTTCTAGGATTTCTCCAGGTACTCCAAGTAAGTTCTTCATTTGGAGTACCTAATAGAAATGGTATTATAAAATGTAATATTAGAAAAGCAAAAAATACTTTTATTACGCTTTTTAATTTTGTTTTATTTCTACTTGGATAAAATTTTAATCCTAAAATAAACGATCCTATTATTGGTACCATTAATATGTATACCCAAATATTACAATCTTTTATAGCATCTAGAAAATATTCAGAACCTTCTCCTGCAAGCAAAACCATACTAAAGTCAAAAAATGTACCAGTCATTGAGTAATATATATTATTTACTGTATATACTGCAAATGATAATATAAAGAAGATAATATATATTGTCTTTCCAATCTTTTTCTTATAAAATAGAGAAGCTCCTAATACAAAGAATATCCATGATAGAGTAAATAGTATTGGTACTAATTTCATAATTCCATAGAAATGGATTTTATATCCTAATATTTTAGTAAATAAGTCTATTAATATAAATGGTAAGGCTAATATTAATATGTAATAGTATTTCTTTATTATATCTAATATCTTATTTAGTATCTTTTTTATATCTATATTTTTCTTTTTTATTTTATTATTTTTACTTTTAATCTTTTTTACTTCTTTTGACACCTAAATCACCACTACTGAAATTATACTATAATATTGTTTTTTTGTAAATAATTTATATAATGTTAACAATTACTAAGACTTTGGTTTAGTAATTTTTTTGAAGACCTGAGGCTTCAAAAACAGCGAGCAATGAAATGCGAGATGAAATAAATAAAAAACTATTTTCTTTTTAATATTTATTTGGTATAATTTAGTTATAATAGAGATAGAAGGAAGGGCTAGTTATGTTTAAAGAAATTACCGCAATTAGTAAAAATTATGCTATTGTTAAAATTGATAATGTAATTAATGATGACTTACTTAATTTAAATGTTATTTTTGAAGAAAATAATAAGAAGATATTAGGAGAAATTGAAGAAATAATTAATAGTGAGGCTAAAATTACTTTTTTAGGTGAATTTATTAATGATAAGTTTTTTGATGGTATTATTAGAAAACCTAGTATTAATGCTAAAATAAGAATAATTAATGGTAATGAACTAGCAGAACTTACTGGCTACAATGATAGTACGGCGATGATGCTTGGACTATCTCCTTTATATAATAATAGCCCTGTTAAAATTAATATTGATGATATGTGGAGTAATCATACCGCTATATTTGGTAATACTGGTAGTGGTAAAACATATGGGGTGGCTAGACTAGTACAAAATTTATTTACTATGCCTAACTATATTCCATTTAATAGTGTTATATTTATATTTAATAATACTGATGAATATGATAATGCTTTTAAATCTATTAATAGTTATAATTTTAATTTTAATTACAAGATGTTTAGTACTGATACAGATAGTAATAATAATATTTTAAAATTACCTTTATGGCTTATGTCAGTAGATGATTATGCTAATTTACTTGATGTTAGTGCTTATAGTCAAATTATGGTTATTGAAAAAATGCTTAATTATGTTTCTTTATTTGCAAGAAATGATGAAGAATCTAATAAGTATAAGAATCACTTAATTGCTACCGCTATTACATCTGTTCTTTATTCTAATCAGGTATCTGCGAGAATAAGAGACCAAATATTTTCTATTTTAACTAGTTGTAGTACTAAAGAACTTAACTTGGACGTTGATGTTCCTGGTGTTGGTTATACGAGACAATTTAGAAAATGCTTTGAAATAGATAGTCAGGGACAATTTGCTGAAAGAGTTCTTATTACAGAATATATTAAGAAATTTATTGATAATGATACTAAATGGAAAGAAGATTATACACCTGTATATTTTACTATTGATGATTTAGAGGAAGCACTTAATTTTACTTTAATATCTGAAGGAGTTCTTCTTAATGAGAAATCTTATGCAGAAGGTACTGCTTTAAAAGTTAAATTACATAGTATTGCTAATAGTTCTTTGAGAAGTTATTTTGAAGTAGAAAAGTTTTGTACTATTAATGAATTTATATCTGACTTAATACTAGTGGATGGTAATAAGAGAGCACAAATTATTAATTTTGTACTTGAAGGTATTGATGATAGATTTGCTAAAGCTTTAGTTAAAATTTATTCTAGAATATTCTTTAATTTTATGAAGAGTCTTCCTTCGAGGGGTTCTATGCCTATTAATATCATGCTTGAAGAGGCTCACAGATATGTTCAAAAAGATATTGATAATGATATACTTGGATATAATATATTTGAAAGAATTGCTAAGGAAGGTAGAAAATTTGGTGTTATGATGGATTTAGTAACACAAAGACCTACTGAATTATCTGAAACGGTATTATCACAATGTAGTAATTTCTTGATATTTAAAATTAATCATCCTGCTGACTTAGAATATATTGAAAAAATGGTACCAAACATTAGTAGTGATGTTTTAGAAAAGCAAAAATCACTTCAAGCAGGTACTTGTGTGGCTTTTGGTAAAATGATGAAGATACCTATGATTGTAAAAATGGAACTTCCTAATCCAGAACCACAGAGTTCAAATGCTCATGTATTTGACAAATGGATGATACAGTGGAAAACTAACTAATATAAAGCCTTATAAAAAAAGGCTTTTTTTATGTATCCACAATATCCACAGGGCTGTGGAAAAGTAAAGTAACACCTGTTAATAACAAAATTCGACAAAATTTGTGGATAACCCTTTAAAACACATATTTTATATGGTATTATATTGTTGAAAAGATGTTTATAACTTGTTAATTTACATGTTTATTAAAATTTTGTACTAGACAAATTTAAAATTTGTTATATAATAATGTTAATGGAATACTTAGTTAGGAGGTTTTGCGAATGAATACAGAGATTATTTGGAACAATTTTCTTGAAAAAATTAAAGAGCGAATATCTCCTTTATCTTATGATACATGGTTTAAAGATACTAAGTTATATAAATTAGATAAGAACACTGCGATTATTATAGTTCCAATGATTTTACATAAAAAACATTTAGAAGAAAACTATTTAGATGAAATAGAAGAAATATTTAATTCAATTACAGGGACTAATTTTAATTTTCAATTTAAACTAGAAAATGAAATAACGGAAGATACTTTAGAAGAAAAAATTATTGATGAAACAGAAAGTATTGGAGTTCCACATCAAACTAGTAGTTCCGCTAATCTAAATAGTGAATATACTTTTGATAGTTTCATAGTAGGTGATTCTAATAGATTTGCTTTTACTGCGGCGAGAGCTGTGGCTGAAAAACCAGGTAAGGCTTATAATCCTTTGTTTCTGTATGGAAAAAGTGGACTTGGTAAAACTCATTTGATGCACGCTATTGGTAATTATATATTAGAAAATTCTAATAAAAAAGTACTTTATGTATCTAGTGAGCAGTTTGTAAACGATTATATTTATGCTGTTAGAAACAACGAAAAAAATAGTTTTGATAGAATTGATTCTTTTAAAAATAAATATCGTAATATTGATGTACTAATAATTGATGATATTCAGTTTCTAGGTAGTGCCACTAAAGGGCAGGAGGAATTTTTCCATACCTTTAATGAATTACATGACTCTAATAAACAGATAATTATAGCCTCTGATAGATCGGTAGATGACCTGAAAATGCTGGAAAATAGGTTAATTACTAGATTTAACTGGGGACTTACCGCGAATATAACACCACCTGATTTTAATTTAAGAGTAGATATTATTAAAAAGAAAATATCACATCAAGAGGCGGCGGAAGATATACCAATTGAAGTTATTGAGTATATAGCAAATATTAATGATTCAGATGTTAGGCAGTTAGAAGGCGCTATTACAAGAGTATTTGCATATGCCTCAATGATGAATAGAGGTATAATTAATCTTGATATTGCTATTGAAGCTCTCAAAGATAAGGTATCTGAAAAAAGTGTATATAAAAATGATGTTCATAGGATACAAAGAATAGTATGTGAATACTTTAAAATAGATATTGAGGACTTAAAAGGTAAAAAAAGAAGTAAAGATGTCAATTATCCTAGACAAATAGCCATTTATTTATGTAGAAAGATGACTAGTGAGTCATTTCCAAAGATGGGAACATATTTTGGTGGTAGAGACCATTCCACAATTATCAGTGCATATCAAAGAATAGAGAATGATTTAAAGACAAATCCACAGCTTCAAATAGTAATAAATGAACTAAAAGAAAAAATATAGTGGATAAAAACAAAGATATCAACAGGTTTTGTTGATAAAGAAAAGTATATAAAACAAGAAAAAAATAAAGATATCAACAATATCAACAGTATAATAATAATAATTATATAATAAAAGAAAGAGGATGATAAAAATGAAATTCAAAGTAAAGAAAGAAATATTATTAGAAAGTTTAAACAATACTGCTAGAGCAATATCTACGAAAAATTTAATACCAATATTAACAGGTATAAAATTTGAATTAAAAGAAGATGGATTATATTTATATGCAAGTGATACCGATGTATCTATTAGATCATTTATACCAAAAGATAAATTAACAAGTACTAGTGAACTTGGTAGTATAGTAATTGGAGGTAAGTATATAGTAGAAATAATAAGAAAGTTACCAAATACTGATATTTCTATTGAAGTAATTGATGGATATAAACTAATTGTTAGTACAGATAATACAGAGTTTAATTTAAATGGTATAAATCCTAATGAATTTCCTAATTTAGATTTAGATGAAACTAAAGAACCAATTGTAGTAAATAATGGAATATTTAAAGATATTATTAATCAAACTGTATTTGCCACTAGTCAAAGTGAGACTAGACCTCTTCTTACAGGTATTAATTTTAAACTATCTGGTAATAGTTTTGAGGTTTTAGCAACAGACTCTTATAGACTTGCTAGAAAGTATGTAGAAATTGATAAGGATATTGAAAATGAGGTAAATATTGTAGTTCCTGGTAAAAACTTACTTGAACTTACAAAGATGTTAGATGATGATACCGCTAGTGTGGAAATGCATTTATTTAGTAATAAAATATTATTTAAGTACAAAAATATTGTATTCTTATCTAGATTGCTATCTGGAACATATCCAACTACTTCAAATATTATTCCAAAAGATTTTAATATTGAATTAGAATGTAAATTTGATGATTTATTTAATATGATAGATAGAGCATCTCTTCTTACATCTGATAGAGAAAAGAATACTGTAAAACTTACATTAACTAAGGATGAACTTATGATTTCTTCAAATAGTCCTGAAATAGGTAGAGTAGAAGAAAAGATAAGTATTAGTTCTGATAAGGAAATTAATATATCATTTAGTTCTAAGTTTATGCTTGATGCTATTAAAAGTTTTAACAAGGATAAGGTTGTCCTTTGTATGAATAATGATAGTTCTCCTATTGTTATTAAGAATAATGAAGATAGTTCTTTAATACAATTAGTACTTCCTATTAAAACTTGTTAATTAATAATATTTATTAAAAATACTCTCATTAGGAGAGTTTTTTTTTGTCCACAATTATGTGGATATAAATTAAATGTACTGAATTAGATTCTAAATCAAATATTTCGTAAGGGCTTATATAGATGGATATGGCTGATATATTATTTTGAGACAATATGTTGACTCAAAATAACATTGTAAGACTAAAAAATAAGGCTTACAATGCAAATAAAATAAAAAAATACTTTTATCGACAAATTTCAACAAAATTCGACATATCTTTATGCTTTAATATTTTTCACATATTTTATATGTGGAAAGGGGGTAATTATGAGAGATTATGTTATTAATGAAGAACTTTTATGTTTTACCCAAGATACTATAGAAAAAGATAATGTTTTGGTTATAGAAAAGTCTAAAAGATTAACTTTTAAAGGTAATTCACTAAAGTTTTTACGAAGATGTTGTTTCTGCTACGGACATTCTTATAATATTCAGAGACAATTTGTAATAGACCATTTTAATTATTATATTAAAACTCCTATTATACTATCTGAGTACAATAAAATAATATTATTTCCTACAGCATCACCAGAATCTAATAAATGTATTTGGCTTTCTTATAATAATATTGAAAGATATGTAGAGGCTGAAAAAAACTATACAGAAATTTATTTTAAAGGTGGAAAAGTATTAAAAATCAGAGCTCCATATACTACTATTGACAACCAAATTACTAAGTGTATCAAGATAGAAAAATTACTTAATAGTCTACAATATACTGAAATGTAATGAAGTCTTAAAAAATAAGGAAAAAAGGCAAAAAATGGCCTTTTTTGCTTTTAAAAATAGGCTATTTATGATATAATTATGTATGTATAGGGATACATGAGTAGATTAATTATTTAACTACGAGCAAAAAAGAGGCTGTAAAATGAAAATTACAAAAATGACATTAAAAAAATATCGTAATTATGATAATTTAGAAATTAGTTTTAATGATAATTTAAATATTATTATTGGTGATAATGCTCAAGGTAAAACTAATTTATTAGAATCTATTTATGTTCTTGGAGTTACTAGATCTTTTTTATCTGGTAACGATAGGAATCTTATTAAATTTGAAAATAAGGCTTCTTTAATAAAAGGTGAAGTTATTACTAATAATGGGAAAATTAATTTAGAAGTTTTAATTAACGAAAATGGTAAAGTAGTTAAAGTAAATAACAAAGAAATTAAAAAACTTAGTGATTACATATCGTTACTTAATGTTATTGTATTTAATTCTGATAGTATAAGAATATTTAAAGATAGTCCTAATTCTCGGAGAAAGTACTTTAATATTGAAATTAGTCAAATTAATAAGAAATATTTAAAGTTACTTAGTGATTATAATACTATATTAAGACAGAGAAATGAATTTCTTAAGGTAATTAATGTTAATAAGGAAAATGATATGATGTATTTAAGTATATTGAATGAAAAGTATGTACTTTTATCCTTAGAAATATATAACTATCGGAAAAGATTTATTGATGATATTAATATGTATTTGGGTAATTCTTTTAAATATATTACTGGATATGATGATTTAATGATTAAATATGTCTCTAATTTTAGTAATTTTGATAAGGAAACTTTTTTAAAAAAACTAAATGATAATTTAAGTAGAGATATTCAATATAAAATGACTTTAATTGGACCTAATAGAGATGATTTTTATTTTTTATTAGGTGATAAAAATTTGTCATTATATGGCAGTCAAGGACAGATTAGAAGTGCTGTTTTAGCTCTTAAATTGTCAGAAGTTAAGTTATTTAGTAATATTACTGGTGATACACCAATACTTTTACTTGATGATATGTTTAGTGAATTAGACATAAATAAGAAAAATAATATTTTAAAATTTTTGGATGGTAATATACAAACTATAATTACTACGACAGATATTAAGAATATTAATGAAAAAATAAAGGAAAAAGCTAATGTTTATGAAATAAAAGAAGGAAAAATTATTTCCCGGGAAATAATTTCCAAGCAGGAAGGTGATTAAATATGAATAATGAACATTATGATGCATCAGACATACAAGTTCTTGAAGGACTAGAAGCCGTTAGAAAAAGACCAGGTATGTATATAGGAACTACTGATATTAAAGGATTACATCATTTGGTATGGGAAATAGTAGATAACTCTATAGATGAAGCTTTGGCTGGATATTGTAAAAATATAGAAGTTGTCATAAATAAGGACAATTCTGTTACTGTAAAAGATGATGGTAGAGGTATACCTGTTGGTATTCATCCAAAAACTGGAAAATCCACTGTTGAAACAGTTTATACAGTACTTCATGCAGGTGGTAAATTTGGCGGTGGCGGATACAAAGTATCTGGCGGATTACATGGAGTTGGTGCCTCTGTAGTTAATGCATTAAGCAAATGGGTTGAAGTAAGGGTTTATAAAAATGGTAAAGTTTATTTCATTAGATTTGAAGATGGTGGTCATACTGTAGCACCTTTAAAAGTTATAGATGAGTGCTCTCCTGATAGAACTGGTACTACAGTTACATTTAAACCTGATCCTACTATATTTGATAGTGATATTTATGATTATGAAATACTTAAGGTAAGAATTAGAGAATTAGCATTTTTAAATAAAGGACTTTGTATTACTTTACGTGATGATAGAGATGATGAAGATACTACTGGAGAAAAATTCTTGTATGAAGGTGGTATTAGTGAATATGTAAGATTCATAAATAAGGGAAAAACTCCTTTACATGATGATATTATTCATCTTACTGGTGAAGAAGATGGTGTTATGTTTGAAGTTGCAATGCAATATAACACTAGTTATAATGATAATATTTATTCATTTGTTAATAATATTAACACTCACGATGGTGGAACTCATGAAGAAGGTGTTAGAAGAGCTTTAACTAGAGTTATTAATAGTTATGCTAGAAAAAATAATTTACTAAAAGAAAAAGATGATTCTTTAACTGGCGACGATGTTAAAGAAGGCCTAACAATGATTATTTCTTGCAAGCATCCTAATCCACAGTTTGAAGGTCAAACAAAGGGTAGACTTGGTAATTCTGAAGTTAGAAAACTTGCTGATAGCGTCTTTTCACAAGGATTTGAAAGATTTTTATTAGAACATCCAGAAGATGCAAAGATAATAGTAAATAAGGCTTTACTTGCTTGTAGGGCTAGAAACGCTGCGAGAAAAGCAAGAGAAATTACTAGAAAAACTGATTTATCTACTACTAATTTCTTTGGTAAATTGTCTGATTGCAAAAGTAAAGATCCTAAGGTATCTGAAATATTTATAGTCGAGGGAGATAGTGCTGGTGGATCCGCTAAAAAGGGAAGAGATTCTATGACACAAGCTATTTTGCCACTTAGAGGTAAAATTCTTAATGTTGAAAAGGCTAGACTCGATAAAGCATTATCAAATGAAGAAATTAGAACTATTATAACTGCATTTGGAACTGGTATAGGTGAAGAATTTGACTTATCTAAACTTAGATACGATAAAATTATTATAATGACCGATGCCGATGTTGATGGATCACATATTAGAGTTCTTCTTCTTACGTTATTTTATAGGTTCTTTAAACCAATTGTTGAAGCAGGCCATGTTTATGCTGCTCAACCTCCATTATTTAGAATAATGCATGGAAAAACAAGAAGATATGTACTTGATGAGAAAGAAAAAGAAGCATATTTAGCAACTCTTCCTGAAAATGTAAGAAATCGTGCTGAGATAGCTCGTATGAAAGGTTTAGGAGAGATGGATGCAGAAGAATTAAATGAAACTACTATGGACATTAATAAGAGGGTATTGCGTAGAATAACTGTTGATGATTGTGTATCTGCTGATGCTATATTCGAAAAATTAATGGGTGATGATGTAGAACCTAGAAGGGCATTTATTGAAGAGAATGCTAGATATGTTAAAAATCTTGATATTTAGGAGGTTATGTTATGGAAAATGAAAATATAAAAAATGATAATAATGATATTAATGAACTTGTTGATAGAGCAATGAATGATATTAATCAAACCGATAAAAATGAAGAGACTAAAGATGAAACTGCTGAAAATTCTGAAATAGAAGAGGATAATTTTAATGGTGATTTTCATGAAAAGGATAGTAGTACTGCTAATGACATTGTTTCTGAGGTTAAGGATTCATTTATTGACTATTCTATGAGTGTTATTACATCAAGGGCTATTCCTGACCTTAGAGACGGATTAAAGCCTGTTCACAGAAGAATTTTATGGTCTATGTATGAAGAAGGTAATACACCTGATAAACCTCATAAAAAATCTGCAACTACTGTTGGTTATGTTATGGGACATTATCATCCTCATGGTGATAGTTCTATATATGAAGCAATGGTTCGTTTGGCACAAGACTTTAACGAAAGATATATGTTAGTTGATGGTCATGGTAATTTTGGTAATATTGAGGGTGATGGAGCTGCTGCATATCGTTACACAGAAGCAAGATTATCTAAAATTTCTCTTGAACTTATTAGAGATATTAATAAAAACACTGTTGATATGGATGATAATTTTGATGAGACTAGTAAAGAACCAAGAGTATTACCAAGTAGATTTCCTAATATATTAGTAAATGGTTCAATGGGTATAGCTGTTGGTATGGCCACAAATATTCCTCCTCATAATTTAGGTGAAGTAATTGATGGTTGTGTTGCATATATTGATAATCATGATATAGATACTTTGGAACTTATGGAGTACGTTAAAGGGCCTGATTTTCCTACTGGTGGTATTATACTTGGTAATTCAGGTATAAAAAAGGCATATGAAACTGGTAGAGGATCTATTACTATTCGTAGTAGAGCTGAAATAGAGGAACACAATAATCATAATACTATTGTTATTACTGAGGTTCCTTATGGTGTAAACACGATGGAACTTAAGAATAAAGTTGCTGAACTTGTTAGAGATAAAGTAATTGATGGTATATCTGATTATCATACTGACTTAAAGGATGGGGTTAAAATAACTATTACTTTAAAGAGAGATGCTAATCCACAAGTTGTACTTAATAATTTATATAAACATACTAATTTTCAAATTTCTTATGGTATTATATTTTTAATGCTTGATCAAGGAGTTCCTAAAACTTTAGGATTAAAGGATATTATTTCTAAATATATTGATCATCAAAAGGAAGTTATTATCAGAAGAACTAGATTTGATTTAGATAAAGATGAGAGAAGAGTTCATATTTTAGAGGGTTATAAGATAGCACAAGATAATATTGATGAAGTTATTAAAATAATAAAGACCGCTAAAAGTGATGTTGAGGCTAAGGAAAAATTGATGAGTCGATTTGCTTTATCTGAAATTCAAACTGATGCTATATTAGAATTGAAATTACGTCGTTTGACTGGAATGGAAAGAGAGAAGATTGAGGCTGAACTTGCTGATTTACTTCTTGAAATAGAGGAATTGAAGTCTATTCTTGCTTCTGAAGAAAAAGTTCTTAATATAATTAAGAAGGAATTATTAGATATTAAGAGTAGGTATGCTGATGAAAGAAGAACTCATATTGATATGACTGCTGTTGAATATATTGAAGATGAAAGTTTAATTCCTGAAGATAAGGTTGTTATTACTTTAACTAAGAAGGGTTATATTAAGAGATTATCTGCTTCTACTTATAAAACACAACATAGAGGTGGTGTTGGTATTAAGGGTATGTCTACTAATGAGGAAGACTTTGTCGAACAAATTCTTAACTGTTCTACTCATGATTATGTCTTATTCTTTACTAATATGGGTAAGGTTTATAGAGTTAAGGGTTATAAAATTCCTGAATATAGTAGACAATCTAAGGGATTACCTATTATTAATTTACTTAACTTAGAACAGGGTGAGTATGTTACTGCATTGCTTAATGGCTCTAATGATAGTGAAGATAAGTATTTGATATTTGCTACTAAAAGTGGATTGATTAAGAGAACTGATTTGGCTGAATTTTATAATATTAGAACTAATGGTAAGAGATTTATTACTTTGAGAGATGATGATGAACTTATTTCTGTTAAGGGTACTACTGGTGATAATGATATATTAATGGCTTCTTCTAATGGTAGAATGGTAAGATTTAATGAAAACTCTATTAGAGTTATGGGAAGAGGCGCTTCTGGTGTTAGAGGTATTAATTTAGATGGTGGTTTCCTTGTTGGTATGGAAGTTGTTAAACCTAATGAAGATGTTCTTGTTATTAGTGAATATGGTTATGGTAAAAAGACTCCTATTGAAGAATATAGAATAACTAATAGAGGCGGTAAGGGTGTTAAGACTATTAATATTACTGAGAAGAATGGTTCTATTGTTTCCTTTAAGACTGTTACTGATGATAAGGACTTGATAATTATCACTGATACTGGTATGATTATTAGATTAGCTGTTGATAAGATTTCTAGAATGAGTAGGGTTACTCAAGGCGTAAGACTTATTAATCTTAAGGATGAGACTAAGGTTAGTGGAACTGCTATTGTTGATAAGGACGATGAAGAACAGGTTTTAGAAGATATTAATTCAAAGAGTGAGTAAGAGTAATTATTTACTCTTTTTTGTTATGTATATTATTTCTCGGGAAATAATTATTATTAGATAAGATAAAATATCTGAGATAGCAAACAAATGTTTGCTATCTCGGATTGCTTACTAAACTTGTATTTTTTGTAGAAATATGATATAGTGTTGTTGATACAACATTAATGGTGGAATCAAGTCAGGGGCGGAAGCCAGCAGCTTTAACATTTAATTAATGTGTGTATCTTTTTTTTATGTTCCACGTGAAACATAAATATTAACTACTTTATTATTAGAAATATATCTACTATGTTATTATTATTATTTTAACTTTTGTTAATAATATATAATATAAAACCGAATATTAAAAGTTTTGTTTTTTATGAAATTTATTTATATTTTTCATTATTATTATTTTATAACTTATGTTCCACGTGAAACGTAAGTTTTCCACAGATTATTTATAATGACAAAAAGTAATTACTTAAGTTTATCTTTTGATTTTAATATATACATTAATAAGTAAGACATCTTACTTATTTTAATATTTATTAATATAACGTTTCATGTGGAACGTAAATATCCACAGTTTTACTGGTTAGTATATATCTTTGTAAAACATATTATTTAGTGTTATTCATATTCTATTATATATTTGATTATTTAAATTTTACCTTACGCTTTTTTAACTATTATCATTTTAACAATGATAGTAATGTTCCACGTGGAACATGAGTTTTCCACAACTTTTGTATATAACCTTATTGTATCGTGTATTTTACATTTTTAATTATGTCCTCTTTTTATAAAAAAGAGTGAATTATATCATTAATTTTGATTAAAATTAATATTTTTATTGTTTTAATTTATTTATGTTTCACGTGAAACATAAATATCAACAGTTTTTTATTTAAATGTATATATAAAAATATAATTATTGTTAAAAATCTATTTGATATTATTATTAATGTACTATTTTAACCTAAAAAATAAAATTATTACATTTTTAAACTCATTCTTTTATAATTAATTATATTTTTTGATAAATATAGTAATGTTTCACGTGAAACATGAGTTTTCCACAATTTTTTGTATAGATTTATTTTATTATGCATTGCGTTTATTTATTTTAATGTATTTTTTATAAAAAAGAGTGAATTATATCATTAATTCTAATTAAAATTGGTATTTTTATTGCTTTAAATTGATTTATGTTTCACGTGAAACTTTAACATCAACAGTTTCTATGATTGAAGCAGATATATATAATACGATTATAATTAGAGTTATTTTGAATGTTATTATAAATATTATTATTTAATTTTCAAATTTGTGTTTTACTAATTAATTTTACTAAAAAAACTGATGTTCCACGTGAAACATCAATTTTTTATTCATATGTTGATATGTAAAAAATTTATTATTATTTATTTTTCTGATATACTTGTTGATAGAGATTGGAGTTGGCCTATATTATGGTAGAAAAATATATGAAAATGGCACTTTCAGAGGCTAAAAAGGCTTATTGTAAAGATGAGATTCCTGTTGGATGTGTTATTGTGTATAAAAATGAGGTTATTGCCTGTGGATATAATGAAAAAGAGAGTAAAAATAGTGCAATTAGGCATGCTGAAATAGTAGCTATTGAAAATGCCTGTGGAAAACTCGAAACATGGCACTTGGATGAATGTGTTCTTTATGTTACTTTAGAGCCTTGTATGATGTGTTTAGGTGCTATTATTGAGGCTAGAATTAAAAATGTTTATTTTGGAGCAAAAAACAGTAACGAACAAATGTATGATAAAATTAAAGTTAAAAGCTTTGTAAATCTAACTTTTGTTAACAATGAAGCATGTTCTAAAATTTTATCTGATTTTTTTGTAAATAAAAGAAAAAAATGATGTTTATATACTTGTTTTGTGGTATAATTGATTATGAGGGAGGTAGTCTGTGAGTTATTTAGCTTTGTATAGAAAATATAGACCTGTTGATTTTGATAATGTGTATGGTCAGGAAGAGGTAGTAACTGTTATTAAAAATGCAATTAATAATAATATGGTTTCGCATGCTTATTTGTTCTGTGGTCCTAGGGGTACTGGTAAAACTACTATTGCTAAGATAATTGCTAGGATGGTTAATTGTGAAAATTTGATTGATGGCAAGCCTTGTGGTAAATGTTATAATTGTATTAACTTTCTTAATAGTAATGATATAGTGGAAATTGATGCTGCTTCGAATAATGGTGTTGATGAAATTAGAGAACTTAGGGATAAAATTAATCTTGTGCCTAGTAATGCTAAATATAAGGTTTATATTATAGATGAAGTTCATATGCTCACTACTCAAGCTTTTAATGCTCTTTTGAAGACTCTTGAAGAACCTCCGGCACATGTTATTTTTATTTTGGCTACTACAGAGCCCCATAAAATTCCACTTACTATCGCTTCAAGATGCCAAAAATTTAGATTTACCAAGATCAATTCAAAGAAGATTGTTGATAGATTAAGAGAAATAGCTAAACTTGAAAACATTGCTATTGATGAAGATGCTCTTTATGAAATTGCACGAATTTCTGATGGCGGAATGAGAGACGCTATTAATTTTTTGGATCAACTTGTTGCCTATGATAATAAAACAATTACCCTTGATGATATCTATAAGGTAAATGGATCAGTTTCTTATAATGATATTTATTTATTACTCAAATCAATTGTTGACAATGATAAGGTTGAAATTATTAGATTTTTTGATACGTTTGATAGCAGTGGAAAGGATATTAATAAATTTGCTTCTGAATTAATATTGTTTTTAAAAGATGTAATTTTATATAATAATGCTAAATTACTATCTGATATTGATATTAAAAATGAAAATATTATACTTGTTAATGATTTGTATGATTCTAAAATTGTTTATGAGTTAATTGAAAAACTTAATGAAATACAAAATTCTCTGAGAACTTCAACGCATGGCTGTATTTTATTTATGACTGCTATTTTGAAATTTTCCGATAATTATTTTGAGAATTTTATTGATAATAATTTAGAAAAAAAGGTTGTAGATAATACTACTAAAAATGAAAATAAAATTATTTCCCAGGAAATAATTAAAAAAAATATAAATAAAATTGAAAATAAGAATGAACAAATAAATGATGAGGCAAATATTGAAAATATTAACATCAGAATTAATAATGCTTTGGCTACCGCAAATAAGGAAAGCTTAAGTAAAATTAAAGAACAATGGTCTTTAATAGATGAGTATTTATATGATGATGTTTATTCTGTTGTTGCTGGATTATTAAAGGATTCTATACCTGTGGTAGCTTCTGAAAAATATATTATTGTTTCAAATAGTCTTGAATCTGTAGCCAACCGAATTAATGATAATTTTTCTTTGATAGATGAATTTCTTTTGAAAATATTTAAAAATAAAATTTTAATTGTTGGTATGTCTAATGATGATTGGAATGTTGAAAAAAATAAATATATTTCTAATATTAAAAATGGTATTAAATATATTGAAAAAGATTTTATTAATACTGATAGGGTTAAAAATAAAAAATCTTCTGTTGATGAACTTATTGATTTAATGGGAGAAAATATAATAGAATATAAATAAAGGAGATTGATAAAAAATGAATTTACAAAATATGATGATGCAGGCAAGAAAAATGCAAAAGGATATTGAAAAAACAAAAAGTGAACTTGAAAGTAAGGAATATGAAGGCAATTCTCAATTTGTTACTGCAGTTGTTAGTGGAAATGGAAAACTAAAATCTGTTAATATTGATATGGAAGAACTAGCAAGTGATGATAGAGAAATATTAGAAGATATGCTGTTGGTAGCAGTAAATAATGCTATTGATAAGATGGAAAAAGATAAAGAAGAAAAATTTGGTAAATATGGCCAGATGTTTAATGGTTTGATGTAATATGTATCCTAATAGTGTTAAAAATGTTATTGATTGTTTGAAAGATTTACCTGGAATTGGTGAAAAAACTGCTGAAAGGCTTGCTTTTTCTTTAATTAACTTTGATAAGGATAAGCTTACTTTATTTTCTGAATCTATATGTGGTATTAGGGATAAACTTACTAATTGTCAAATATGCGGTAATATTTGTGAAGGCAATATTTGCCCCATATGTTTGGATAAGGAAAGAAATAATAATCTTATATTTGTTGTTGAAAAGGCTAAAGATATTTCTTTATTTGAAAAAATTAATGTATATAAGGGAAAATATCATGTTCTTGGTGGTTTAATATCTCCGCTTGAGGGAATTGGACCTGAGGATATTAATATTAATAAATTAATTTCACGAATTGACGATGATAAAGTAAATGAGATTATTCTTGCTTTAAAGCCTTCAATTGAGGGAGAGACTACTATGCAGTATATTAAAAAACTTCTTGAAAATAAAAGTGTTAAGGTTACTAGAATTGCTACTGGTATTCCAATGGGAACTGATATTGAATATATTGACCCTATGACATTGGAGTTTGCTTTGGAGGGCAGAAAAGACATATAATTTACTTTGTTTCATATAATTTCTTGGGTGAAATATGTTTATGCTAAAAAAAATTCTTTTTTTGATAAGAAAATTTATATTTGGTGTACTATTTATTTATGCTTTTAATGTTATTGTTTTTCCTATAAATGCTACAATTTCAATGAATATATTTACTATTTTAATTGTTTCTATTTTTGGATTACCTGGTATTATTGGCGTTTGTTTATTTTCTATTTTTGTTTTGTAAGGAGAGTAATATTATGTTAGATAATTATAAGTATGAACAACCTATATTGTATAATATTTTAAATAATTCTATTATTAATAATAAGTTATCTCATGCTTATTTATTTGATTCTAATGGTAATAGCGATGTCTATGATATAGTTTTATCTTTTACTAAAATGATTATTACTTCTAATATTACAGATGAAAATGAAAAAAATAATATTTGCATGCGAATTGATGATGGAAATTATGTTGATGTTAAGATTATTGAACCTGATGGTATGTGGATAAAAAAAGATCAACTTTTGGATTTACAAAGTGAATTTAGTAAGAAATCTATTGAAGGCAGTAAAAAGGTTTATATTATTAAGTCTGCAGATAAAATGAATATTCAAACTGCTAATTCTATACTTAAGTTTTTAGAGGAGCCTATTGATGAGATAATTGCTATATTAATTGTTGATAATATTAACTTGATGTTACCTACGATTATATCTAGGTGTCAGGTTATTAAATTAAATAAAAAAACTTTGTCTTCAAATAGTATTGATAATTTTTCGGCATATTTTTATCAATCCAGATATGCTTTACTTACTGAAAATGAAAAAAGAGAATTAATTGAATCTGTAATTAATTTCATTTATTATATAGAGAATAATGGTATTGATACTCTTATTTATACAAAAAAAATGTGGCATAGCATTTTTAAAGATAGAGATTTGTGTATATTGGCAGTTAATCTTTGTATTTATTTTTATTATGATGTTATTAAATATAAATGTGATTTAAATAATTATTTTTATGGGGACAAGCTATCTAAAATTAGTTTTGTTTCTGAAAATAACGATTATGAAAAGCTAATTAAAAAAATTCAAATATTAGATAGAACAGAAAATTATTTAAAAAGAAATTTAAATATAAATTTACTTATTGATAAAATGATTATAGATATGTGTGGTGATGATTATGAAAATAGCTAGTGTTAAAATTAATAATTTTGCTAAAACTTTATATTATGATTGTAATAATCTTAATTTAAAGAAAAATTTGACTGTAATTGTTAATACAGAAAGAGGACTTGAATTTGGTACTGTTGTTGATTTTCTTGATGTTGATGATGGTAATTATGAAAAAGTTGTTAGAATTGCTACTAAAAAGGATTATTTGCAACATTTGAAAAATATTAATGAAGCTAAACTAGCACTTGATAAATGCCGTGAACTTGCTGAAAAAAATGGTTTGAAAATGGTTATTATAGATGCAACTTATAATTTTGATAAAAGTCAACTTTTGTTTAGATTTTTAGCAGATGAAAGAATTGATTTTAGGAATTTAGCTAGGGAGTTGGGTTCTAGGCTTAAAACTAGAATTGAACTAAGACAGATAGGAATTAGGGATAAAGCAAAGGAGATTGGCGGCATTGGTCCTTGTGGAAGACATTTATGTTGTAGTACTTTTCTTACTAGTTTTGATGCGGTATCAATTAGTATGGCTAAAAATCAAGGCCTTGCTTTAAATCCTACAAAAATTAATGGTGTTTGTGGAAGGCTCCTTTGTTGTTTAAACTATGAAAATGAGCTGTATACTGAACTAAAAAAAGATGTTTTAGATGTTGGCAAAAAAACGTTTATTAATGGTAAGGAAGGAAAAGTTATTTCATCTGAACCTTTGTTAGGTAAATATAAGGTACTTATTGATGATGAAATAATTGAGATTGATGTAAATGATAGTAAAAAATAATTTATTAAATTATAGTAACGCCTATATTTATCAGGATACAGAATATTTTAAAATGTCTCTTGATAGTCTTTTACTTGCAAAATTTGTAACTATTAATATGCGTGATAAAAATATAATTGATTTGGCTACTGGTAACGCCCCAATACCAATGCTTTTAACTTATAGAACTAAAGCTCATATATGTGGCGTTGAAATACAAAAAGAGATATACAATCTTGCTATTTTATCTATTAAAGAAAATAAAATGACACAACAAATTAGTTTAATAAACGATGATGTTAATAACATTACTGATTATTTTAAACCTGATACATTTGATGTTGTTACTTGTAATCCACCTTATTTTAAAACTAATAACATTTTATTTGAAAATAATAATATTATTAAAGCATCTGCAAGACATGAAAAACTATTAACTTTAGAGGATGTTTTAAGAGTTAGTAAATATCTTTTGAAAAATAATGGTAGACTTGCTATGGTTCATAGGACTGAAAGATTAATGGAAATTCTATCTCTTATGAAAAAGTATAACATTGAACCTAAAAAGATTAGATTTGTTTATCCTGATAATGCGAAAAATAGTGATTTGGTTTTAATTGAAGGTACTTTAAATGGTAAAAGTGGTGTTAAAATTATGAATCCTTTGTTTGTTTATGATAAAAAAGATGTTTATTCTAAAGAAGTAAAGGATATGTTTGGAGAGTGAGTTTTATGATACAAAATAGTTATGATGAAAATCCAACTTTATATTTGATATCTACTCCTATTGGAAATTTAGAGGATATGACTTATAGGAGTGTTAAAATATTAGAAGAAGTTAGTGCTGTTTTTTCAGAAGATACAAGAGTAACTCTTAATTTACTTACTCATTATGGTATTAGTAAGAAATTGATAGCTCTTCATGAACATAATGAAGATACTGCTAAAGAGAAGGTACTCGAACATCTTAAAAATGGCGATAATGTTGCTTTGGTTACTGATAGAGGTACTCCAATAATTAGTGATCCTGGATATAAAACGGTAAAATATGTTAGTGATAATGGTTATAATGTTGTTGCACTTCCTGGGGCTACTGCATTTGTTCCAGCACTTATTACTTCTGGTATTGCACCACAACCATTTTTATTTTATGGATTTCTTGATAGCAAGGATAGTATTAGAAAAAAAGAATTAGAGTTTTTATCAGATGAAGAAGAAACTATGATTTTTTATGAGGCACCTCATAGAATTATGAAAACTTTGAATATGATGCTTAATATATTTGGTGATAGAGATATTAGTATATCTAGAGAAATTACTAAAAAGTTTGAAACTATTTATCGTGGAAAAATTAGTAATGTAATTAATCTTGTTCCTGAAAAAGGGGAGTTTGTTATTGTTGTTAGCGGTATGAAAGAAAGAAAAACAGATGATACTATTAGTGTTCGCGATGCTGTAAATAATTATATTAGTGCTGGATTTGATGTAATGACTTCAATTAAAAAAGTTGCTAAAGATAGAGGACTTGCTAAAAATGTTATTTATAAAGAGTATCATCGGGAGGATAAATAATGAAGTTAATTGTGGGACTAGGTAATCCTGGAAAGGAATACGATAAGACTAGACATAACATTGGGTTTAATGTTCTTGATTTATTAGCGAATAAGTATAATATTACATTTAGTGAAAATAAGAAATTTAATGCTCTTGAGGCTAGTTTTAATTTGATGGGAGAAAAAATTATTTTGGTAAAGCCACTTACTTTTATGAATTTATCTGGTGATAGTGTAATTAAGTATATGAATTATTATGATATTAAAATTAATGATCTTTTGGTTATTCATGATGATTTAGATATGGAACTTGGTAAAATTAGAATTGTTTTTGATAGTTCTAGTGGTGGCCATAATGGAATTAAAAGTATCATTAATAATTTGAATAGTCAGAAATTTACTAGATTAAAAATTGGTATTTCTCATAATAAAAATATTGATACTAAGGATTATGTACTTGGTAAATTTAAAGATGATGATTGGAAAATTTTAACTGATTCCTATGATAAGGTACTTGATATAGTGGAAAATTTTATTAGTAAAGATACTAATACTTTAAAACAAATTTATAGTAATAAAAATAATTAGATATAAAATGAGATACAATATTTTTGTATCTTTTAGTATTGGAGGTGAGAATATATGAAGTTTTTTGATAATTTATTTGATGTTAATAATAGAGATGAACAACTAGTTACTGGTTTAAATAAAGAACTTAATAGTGTTTATACTTATGACTATTTTAACAAATATAATAATAATATTTTACTTGTTACTAATTCTTTATATGAGGCTAATGATTTATATAATAGATTATCTAATTATACTGATAGAGTATTATTTTTTCCTATGGATGACTTTATGACTAGTGAGGCTTCGATTATCAGTCCTGAACTTATGATTGAAAGATTAAATACTTTGAATAAACTTGTTAATAATGATAGGTATATTGTTGTAACTAATTTGATGGGCTTACTTAGATATCTTCCTAATAGGTCTTTATATAAGGGTAAAATTATTAATTTGAACGTTAATGAAGATGTAAATAGGGAAGTGTTAATTAACAATTTAATTGACTTAGGTTATGATAGAGTACCACTTGTTACTAAAACTGGTGAGGTGGCTATTAGAGGATATGTAATTGATATATTTCCTATGGAAACTGATAGTCCTATTAGAATAGAGTTTTGGGGAGATACTATTGATAGTATTAAATATTTTGATTTGGATAGTCAGATTTCTAGTGATAGTATTAATACTATTTCTATATATCCTTTTACGGAATTTTTACTTGATAACAAGTTAGATGTTGACAGTAAAATGCGTAAGCAGAAATATTTATCACATTATTCTAAAGATATTCAAGGTATATGGAATTATTTAGATAACTGTACTCTTATATATTATGATTATAACCAAATTATATCGGCTTATAGATTACTTAGAGAGAGTATTATTAATTATGATAAAGAAATAAAAGATTCTATTAAAACTGATTATATGTTTGATATTTCTGATGTTAAATATAATAATATTATTTATATGTTAGAGTTTGATAATATTCTTGATTTAAATATTAAATGTAAAAATAATTATTTATCTAATAACATTGATAATTATCATGGTGATTTTGAAAAGATTAAAACAAGTCTTTTTAAATATATAACTGGTGGTAAGACTGTTATTATGTGTATCGATAATAAAGACGTTGCTAAGAGAGTTATCACTTATTTAGATATTATGGATGATGTTGTGCTAACTAGAGAGAATGAAATTATTAAGAATAAGATTAATATTATTAATAAATATATTATAAGTGGATTTATATATGATAATTATGTTGTTATTTCTTCAAATGATTTATTTGGCAAGATAGAAGAAAAGAAGAAAGTTAAAAATAAGTATAAAGTTGGTACTAAGATTAGTAATATTAATAACTTAGAGAAGGGTGATTATATTGTTCATATTGATCATGGTATTGGACAATATGTTGAATTATGTACTTTATCTAAGAATGGTTTGAAAAAGGATTATATTAAACTTTTATATGCTGATGGTGATGTTTTATATTTACCAGTAGAAAAGATTGATAAAATTACTAAGTTTACTGGTAGAGAAGGGGCTATTGTAAGACTTGATAAGTTGGGTACTGATTCTTGGAATAAGAAGAAGGCTAGGGTTAGAAGTAAACTAGAGAATATAGCGGGTGATTTAATTAGAGTGTCTGCTGAAAGAGAAAATTCTAAAGGTTTTGCTTTTAGTCCTGATGATGAAGAACAAATATTATTTGAAAGTAAGTTTAAATATACTGCTACTGCTGATCAGGAAAGGGCTATAGGAATTATTAAACATGAAATGGAAAAGGATAAACCTATGGATATGCTTTTATGTGGTGATGTTGGATATGGTAAAACAGAGGTAGCTTTTAGGGCAATATTTAAGGCTGTTAATGATGGTAAACAAGTTGCTTATTTATGTCCTACAACTATTCTTTCTAGTCAGCAATATAATTCTGCATTAGACAGGTTTGCTGATTTTCCAATTAATATTGCATTACTTAATAGATTTACTTCTGTTAAAGAGCAAAATGCTATTTTTAAGAACTTAAAGGAAGGTAAAATTGATATTTTATTTGGTACACATAAACTTCTTAATGATAAAGTGGATTTTAAAGACTTGGGATTACTTATTATTGATGAAGAACAGAGATTTGGTGTTGTACATAAAGAGAAAGTTAAGAAATATAAGAGTAGTATTGATGTTTTAACTCTTAGTGCTACTCCTATTCCTAGAACTCTTCAAATGTCTATGTCTGGTATTAGAGGACTTGCTCTTATTGAGACTCCTCCAGAGAAGCGAAGACCAATACAGACTTATGTAATGCCTGAGAGTGTAAATATTATTAAAGATGCTATTTATAAAGAATTATCTAGAAATGGTCAAGTGTTTATGCTTTATAATAGTGTTGAAAAAATAGATAGTAAACTTGAAGAGATACATAAATTGGTACCAGAGGCTAATATTAGATATGCTCATGGTAGAATGACTAAGGTTGAACTTGAGAATATTATGATTGACTTTACTAATCATAAGTTTGATATATTACTTTGTACAACAATTATTGAAACTGGTATTGATATTCCTAATGTTAATACTTTGATTGTTTTGGATGCTGATAATTTTGGTTTATCACAGTTATATCAAATTAGAGGTAGAATTGGTCGTAGTGATAGAATTGGCTATGCTTATCTTATGTATAATGGTAAAAAAGAACTTAATGATTTAGCAGTTAAAAGACTTAATACTATAAAAGAGTTTACTGAACTTGGTAGTGGTTTTAAGATAGCTATGAGAGATTTATCTATTAGAGGAGCAGGAGATATTCTTGGTAGTGAACAATCTGGTTTTATTGATAGTATTGGTATTGATTTGTATTTGAAGATGTTAAAAGAAGAAGTAGATAAACTTAAAGGTATTAAGATAGAAGGAGAAAAAGATGAAAGTTCTAAACCTCTTATTGAGGTTGAAACGCATATTTCTAATGAATATGCTCCTGATGATGAAATTAAACTTGAAGTTCATAAATTAATTAATAATATTAATTCTGAGGAAGACATTGATAATTTGTGTACAGTACTTAGAGATAGATTTGGTAAAGTTACTGATGAAATGATTATTTATATGCATGAAGAATTGTTTGAGAAACAGGCTAAGTCTCTTAATATTAAGGAAACTAAGCAAACTAAGAATTATGTTGAGATAGTTCTTCCACAGTATTTGTCTAAGCAAATTGATGGAGAAAAGTTATTTTTTACGGCATATGAGATATCTAAATATTTTAGATTTTCTTATAGTAATAATCAGATTCATATTTACTTAGATACTATTAAGTTAGATAAACATTTTGTTTATTATTTGAATGATTTACTTAATATTATTATTAAAGATATTAAGAAATAAAGTTAAATATTTTATTTCTTTTTGTTTACTTGTATAATTATTTATTTATTTGACAAAATATTAAAGAAGGTATAGGTGAATATATGAAAACAACTGGAGTTATAAGAAGAATTGATGAACTTGGTAGAATTGTTATACCAAAAGAAATTAGAAAGAGTTTAAGAATTAAAAATGGTGAAAGTTTAGAAGTTTATTTGGATGGTGATAGTATTATATTAAAGAAATTTTCACAAATTGAAAGTTTAGAGAGTATTTCTGTTGATTATGTAGAGGCATTTAATCAAATTATTAAACATAATATTATTGTTACTGATAGAGATAAAGTGGTTGCTGTTAGTGGCCCTTTGAAGAAGAAGTATTTGGGTAAAAATATTAATGAATTTACTGAACGTTCTATTGAAAGAAGGGATTCTTTTTCTGAAAAGCAAAAGAAGGAGTTTAAAATTATTGAAGATGAAGAAGATGTTGGTTATTATACTTTTGCTTCGATTGTTAATAATGGTGATGCTATTGGTAGTGTAATATTGATATCTTTAGATACTCCTTTGTCTGATACTGAAGATAAACTAGCTATTGTTTTATCTAATTTACTTAGTAAACAATTTATTGATTAATTTATTTATGTTCACTAGTAAGCCTTATGTATAAGTCTTACTAGTGTTATTTTTAGCCTGTAGTCTAAAAATAATGTACCAACCGTACATATTATATATAAGCAGGTTATATATATTAAGAAATTAATTTTAGTAGTTATATAATATGAAATGCTTTAATACTGAGACTTTAGGCTCAGTATTGCTTAGAGAGACCTTATGCTCTCTAAGAAAAAAATAATAAATAATACTTGAAAATATATCTATTGTATGATAAAATACTTTGTGTAAAGCGAAGAAGGAAAGAGTATTAGTAATATTTATAGAGAGTCTATGTTTGGTGGAAATAGATAAGAAAAGCTATTATAAATGGTTCTGGAGCAGTTATATCTAATAGGTATAAACGGTTGTTACGTTATAACTTAATGAGTGTATATATTATAAAATAAGGTGGTACCGCGGAATATTTTTCGTCCTTTGGTTAGCCTTATTTTTTTATTTTATGGAGGTATGTAATGAGAAAATTTGAAAAAATAAATAAAGATAATTTTTTGAATAGTGTTCCTAATGGTAATTATGAAGATATTATATTACCAAAGAGAAGTACTAAAAATAGTGCTGGGTATGACTTTTATTCTCTATATGATATAACTATTAAACCTAATGAAAGGGTAGTTATTCCAACTGGTATTAAGGTTTGTATGAATGAACAAGAATTTTTAGGAATATATATTCGTAGTAGTTTAGGTTTTAAATATAATATTCGGATGTGTAATCAGGTTGGTATAATCGATGCTGATTATTATAATAATAAAGATAATGAAGGACATATTTTTGTATGTTTACAAAATGAAAGTGATAAAGAAGTGGTAATTAAAAAAGGTGATAGATTTGTACAGGGTATATTTATGCCATATTTAATTACTGATGATGATGATGCTACTGATACGAGAAATGGTGGTATTGGTAGTACAAATGAAGGAGAAGATAATAATGAATAATGATAAAAAATTTTATATAACAACTCCTATATATTATCCAAGTGCTAATTTTCATATAGGACATTGTTATACTACTATAGTAGCGGATGCTATTGCAAGATATAAAAGGCTTACTGGTTATGATGTATTTTATTTAACTGGTACTGATGAACATGGAGAAAAAATACAAAAAAGAGCAAATGATGCTGGTGTTACTCCAAAAGAATATGTTGATAAAATTGTTGCTAATGCTAAGGATTTATGGAAAAGTCTAGATATTAGTTATGATAAGTTTATTAGAACTACTGATGAGGAACATGTTAAGTGTGTACAAAAAATATTTGAAAGGCTATATAAACAAGGTGATATTTATAAAGGGGAATATAAGGGATTATATTGTACTCCTTGTGAATCATTTTGGACTGAAACACAATTAATTAATGGTAAATGCCCTGATTGCGGTAGAGATGTACATGAGGTATCTGAAGAAGCTTATTTCTTTAAATTATCTAAATATCAGGATAGACTTGTTAAGTATTATGAAGAAAATCCTGACTTTATTGAACCAGAATCTAGAAAGAATGAAATGATTAATAATTTTATTAAACCTGGACTAGCTGATTTATGTGTATCTAGAACTAGTTTTGATTGGGGTATTCCTGTTACGTTTGATGATAAGCACGTTGTTTATGTTTGGTTAGATGCTTTAACTAACTATATATCTGCTTTAGGATATTTAAGTGATGATGATAGTTTATTTAAAAAATATTGGCCTTGTGATTTACATATTGTTGGTAAAGAAATTATAAGATTTCATACTATTGTATGGCCGATTATGTTAATGGCTCTTGATTTGCCACTACCTAAGAAGGTATTTGGCCACGGATGGCTTGTTATCGATGGTGGTAAGATCTCTAAAAGTCTTGGAAATTATAAAGATCCTAGAGAATATATTGATACTTATGGAGTAGATGCTGTTAGGTATTTTGCTTTGAGAGAGGTTCCTTTTGGTAGTGATGGATCTTTTTCTGAAGAAGCTTTAATTAATAGAACTAATGGTGATTTAGCTAATATTTTAGGTAATTTAGTTAATAGAACTATTGGTATGATAAATAAATACTTTGATGGAGAAGTTTCTAATAAGGGTGTATCTGAAGAAATTGATAATAATTTAATTAAAGAAGCTGAAAGTTTATATATAAAAGTAGAAAATTATATGAATAAACTTGAAGTACCTAAAGCACTTGATTCTATATTTGATTTATTTAGATCATTAAATAAGTATATTGATGAAACTACTCCTTGGATACTTGCTAAAGATGATAGTAAGAAAGATAGACTTGCTACGGTACTTTATAATTTAATTGAAGGTATTAGAATCGGTACTGTATTACTTAGAGCATTTATACCTGAAACAACAGAAAAAATATTTAAACAAATTAATACTGATAATATTTCTTATGATAGTGTAAAAGAGTTTGGTGGATATAAGAGTGGTACTAAAGTTGGTACTCCTGAAGTATTATTCCAAAGAATTGAAACTAAGTAATTAGAGGACTTTAATGGTCCTCTTTTTACATTTTGTTAGTGTAAAATAATAGAAAATGTGTTTACTAATTTATTAAAGTATGATATATTCTTAGTGTAGTACCTGCAGTGGAAAAGGAGAAAAAGGTATGCTTAACACTAGAAAATGGAACCTTATTTTTAAGATATCTTGTGGTATTTTAGCTGGTGTGTTGGTTTCTTTTGTTGTTGTAGGTAGTAATATTCTTGATTTATTATACTTAGGTATAATAGTTGTGCTATTTTTTAAATATGTAGCTAATAAAAAGTAAAATAATTATACTATATTAGTATGATTTTTTTATTGGAGGTGTTTTTAATGTATATTGATACGCATTGTCATGTGCTTAGTGAATACTATGATAATATTGAAAAAATTGTTAGAAAATGCAAAGAAAATAATGTTACTAAGATTATAGTTAGTGGCTGTGATATGAAATCTAATATAGAGGTTTTGAAACTGGTTAATAAGTATGATATTATTTATGGTACTATTGGATTTCATCCTACGGAATTGGATGGCTTTAAAGAAGATTATTTTGATTTTTTAATAGATAATATTAATAATAATAAAATTGTTGGTATAGGTGAAATTGGACTTGATTATCATTATGAAGATACTGATAAAGAAATGCAAAGAATAGTTTTTAATAGACAACTTGAAATTGCTGAAAAATTTAATAAACCAGTTGTTGTTCACAGTAGAGATTCTATTGGGGAAACATATAATATATTAAGTAAATATAATTTAAGAGGCAGTATACATTGTTTTAGTGGTTCATTAGAAATGGCTAAATTATTTACTAAATTAGGATATAAGTTGGGAGTTGGAGGTATAATTACTTTTAAAAATGCTAAAAATATTAAAGAAGTAGTAAAAAATATAGATTTATCATATATTTTATTAGAAACTGATAGTCCATATCTTAGTCCTGAACCTTATCGAGGTAGTAAAAATGATCCTTCTAATATACCAGTTATTGCTGAATGTATTGCTAGTATTAAAGGTGTAACAAATGCAGATGTTGCAAGGGTTACGACCGCTACTGCAGAGGGGGTATTTGACTTTTTATAAAAAAGATGTTACAATTAATATGCTTTAAAATATTAATGAGGTGAGACATAATATGAAAAAAGTAGCTGCGAAAATAATAACTATTTCTTCACAGTTATTAGTGGCTAGTGTATTTTTATTCTTACTATTTTCTAGTGAAACTGGAAATGGTAATGATAAAAGTGTGGTAGTAAACAATAGTAATTTTAATAAAATGGCAGATAAAACTTTGTTTCTTTTTAATAGCTTAGAAAATAAAAAAGAAGAAACTGATTCTAGTGTTGTTGTTGAGCTTACTTCTGCTGATGTAGTAGAGGAACCTAAAGTAGAAGAGAATATTAAACAAGAAACAGTTAAAGAAGAAGTTAGAGAAGAAACTCCTAAAGAAGAAGAAACTAAAGTAACTCCTTTAGAACCGGATTTTAGTGATAGAACAGCATTAGAGACATTTGTTGGTAGTTTGACAGGATATGGACCTGACTGCTATGGATGCGGCGGTAGAACTAGTACTGGTTATGACTTAAGAGAAAATATATATTATGACGATGCTGAATATGGTACTATTAGAATTGTTGCTGCTGATAAATATTTTCCTTTTTACTCTATAATTAGAATAAGTAATGTTCCGGGAATGGAACCATTTATTGCTATAGTACTTGATAGAGGCGGGGATGTTGGCTGGTATAGAAATTCTGTAAGTGGTGAAATAATGTTTGATAGTCAAAAAGGTACTCTATTTGACCTAGCATTCACTACTGAAAAAGATCCTAATATATTAGGTAAAACAAATAATGTTAAATTTGAAGTTTTAAGAAGTGGTAGATAACACTTCTTTTTTTCGACATTTTTTTAATTTTTTGTATCATATAATTATATAGAGGTAATGATATGAAAAAGATAATATTATTTACGGTTATAATTATATTTATTCCATTTGTTATAGTAAGCTTTTTTAAAATCGATAAAAAGGAAGAAATAAAACTTAATTATGAGTCTAATACTATTATTAGAATCAAAAGACTAAGCAGTGGTGAAATTGAATACTTGCCCTTTGAAGAATATATAGTTGGTGTACTTGCTGGTGAAATGCCTATTTATTTTGAAAAAGAGGCATTTAAGGCTCAAGCAGTGGCTGCGCGAAGTTATGCTTTAAAAAAAATAGAGTATAATAAAGATAATGAGTATGATGTTGTTGATTCAGTTCTTAACCAAGTATATTTAGATAATTATTATTTAAAAGAGGCTTGGGGTAATAAGTATGTTGATAACATTAATAAATTAAGGGAAGCAGTTAATGATACTTCTTTGGAATATTTAGATTATAATGGTGAAGTTATTGATGCATTGTTTTTTTCTACAAGTAATGGATATACTGAAAATGCTTCTTTGGTATTTAATATTGATTTACCTTATTTACAGAGTGTTACATCTATGTGGGATAGTTCCACTAGTAGTGCTTTTAAGAGTACTAAAAAAATTTCTAGTAGTGATTTTTATTCTTCTTTAGGATTAGAAAAATCTAATACATTAAACTTTAAAGTTTTAAAAAGAAGTAGTACTAATAGAATATTAAATCTTAGTATTAATGGCAAAGAATTTACCGGCAGAGAATTATATGATAAACTTGGTTTAAAATCTACTGATTTTTCTTTGAAACAAGATGGAGATAATATTGTTATTGATACTGTAGGCTATGGTCATGGTGTTGGGATGAGTCAGTATGGTGCTGAAGGCATGGCACTTGAAGGTTATTCTTATAAAGATATTCTTTCTCATTACTATGTTGGTACTTCAATTAAAAAATTATTAAATTAATGTATATATTTTTTAATTTAGGAAACAATTATAGTAGAGGTGAGAATATGAAAATGAAAAGAGTTAAGCCACTCTTAGTACCTATGATTTACGGAGTATGTGTTATTGCATTTTTGTTTTGTATGTATTTTGCAGGTAAACTATCTAATAATTTGTTATTTAAAGATAAGGAAAATACTAACTATGTTGATGGTGAAATTGTATCTGAATATGATAAAGATGTACCGGTAGTTAGTACTAGTTCTAAAATAGTAAGACCTTATTTAGATAGTAAGGTTTCTATTTATAAGACTTTTTATGACTATCAAGGTGAGGCTGATAATCAGGAAAAATCTATTATTCTTTATGAAGATACCTATATGCAAAACTCTGGTGTTGATTATACTAGTGAAAGTTCATTTGATGTAATTAGTATTCTTGATGGTACAGTAATAAATGTTTATGAAAATAAAATTCTTGGTACTTCTATTGAAGTTAGACATAGTAATGAACTTATTAGTGTTTATCAAAGCTTGTCTGAGGTTACTGTAAAAGAGGGAGATAATGTTATTCAGGGGCAAATACTTGCTAAAAGTGGTTTATCTAATATTAATAAAGAGTTGAATAATCACTTACATTTTGAATTATATTATAAAGGCTCTATAGTTAATCCAGAAGAATATTATAATAAATCTGTTGATGAATTATAGGCAATAAGCCTTTTTTTACATAATATGTTATCTTATAAATATAATTTTATAGGTGAGCATATATGGATAAGAAAATTATTTCTAGAGTAATCGAAGAGGCTAACTATATTATTGATACTAATGAAACTATTAGGGAGGTATCTTTAATATTTGGCGTATCTAAGAGTACTGTACATAAGGACATGAGAGAAAAGTTGGTGTTACTTGACAGTGCTTTATATAAAAAAGTGTCAAGTGTTTTGGAATATCATACTTATATTAAGCATATTAGAGGGGGACAGGCTACAAAAGATAAGTTTTTAGATAAAAAAAGGGAATCTACTCTATTAAAAAATGTTAAATTGTGGTAAAATGTAAATGAGGATGGTGATTTTATGTTTAACAAAGATATTGGAATTGACTTAGGAACCGCTAATGTACTTATATATATTAAGGGACAGGGTATTGTATTAAATGAGCCATCTGTTGTTGCAATAGACGCTGATACTAAAAGGCCTTTAGCGGTAGGAACTGAGGCACATGAAATGCTTGGTAGAACTCCTGGTAAGGTGAAGGCTATTAAACCAATGAAAGATGGTGTAATTGCCGACTACGACACTACTGAGGTTATGCTTAATTATTTTATAAAAAAAGTAAATGGTAAAAGTTTCTTTTCTAGGCCTAGAATATTAATATGTTGTCCATCTAATATTACTCAGGTTGAAAAAAATGCTATTAAGGAGGCTGCTGAGAGAACTGGAGCTAAAAAGGTATTTTTGGAAGAAGAACCTAAAGTGGCCGCTATTGGTGCTGGTATGGATATATCTAAACCAAGTGGTAATATGGTAATTGATATTGGTGGTGGTACTACTGATATTGCTATTTTATCTTTGGGTGGTATTGTTAATAGTGCTTCAATTAGAATTGCTGGTAATGCTTTTGATAATGATATTGTTAAATATATTAAGGATAAATATAAATTGTTGGTAGGAGAGAGAACTGCTGAGGATATTAAAATAAGTATTGGTACTGTTTTTCCTGGTTCTAGAAATGAGAAAATGGAAGTTAGAGGAAGGGACTTAGTTACTGGTCTTCCTCATACAATTACTTTGACAAGTGATGAAGTAGAAGAAGCATTAAGGGAAAGTGTTTATACTATTATTCATGCAGTTAAAGGTATACTTGAACAAACTCCTCCAGAATTATCTGCTGATATTATTGATAAAGGTATAGTACTTACTGGTGGTGGCGCTTTAGTAGATGGGTTTGCTCAAATACTAAGTCAAGAACTTAAAGTGCCTGTATTTATCGCGGAATCTCCACTTACTTGTGTGGCTGAAGGTACAGGAATACTTTTAGATAATTTGTATATGTTAGAAAGACAATAATGTCTTTTTCTTTTATGTAAAATATATGTCAAAGTAAATAAATTATATTTAATTTAATTGATTTTTTTAGTATAATTATGTTGAAGGAATGGTGATAATATGACAATTGGTCTTGCTAGTGATCATCGTGGTTATAAAGCAAAAAAATTTTTGAAAGATAGTTTATATAAATATGATGTTATTGATTATGGAACTGATACTGAGGATAGTGTTGATTTTCCAGTTTATGCCAAGAAACTAGGAACTGCTATTCAAAATGGTGAGGTTGATTTAGGAATTGCTATATGTGGTACTGGTATAGGTATGAGTATTACTTTAAATAAAATGAAAGGTGTATATTGTGCCAAAGTTTCAAATGAGAGTGAAGCTATTTTATGTAAAGCACACAATGATGCTAATTGTATAGCAATGAGTGAAGAATTAGATGAGGATTTAATGCTAGATATTGTTGATAAATTTATTAATACTCCTTTTACTAATGTAAGTAAATATATAAGAAGAAATGATATGATTAAGGATTTAGAAAAATAATGGTTAAGTTCTTATTATATTTGTTGGTACTTCCATTGGTTATCTATGCTATGGATAGTGTTAACTTTACTAATATATTTAAAAAAAATAAGATAGTACAAGCTAGAATTTTCTATATTCTTCTTATATTTGGGTTATCTTATTTAGTATGTAGTTTTATATACGATTTTTTATACATGATTAAGTAAATTATTACTTAATTTTTTCTTTTAATTTTATTTATTATATGGTAAAATATGTAACGTGTGGTGATATTATGTTTAAAATTGGTAATATTGTTATTAAAGGTAATGTAGTACTTGCTCCAATGGCTGGTGTATGTAATAGTGCTTTTAGAAAAATCATAAAAGAAATGGGATGTCCTTTGGTATATGCTGAAATGGTTAGTGATAAAGGACTTGTTTATGATAGTAAGAAAACAAAGAATATGCTTTATTTTGAAGAGTGTGAGCGACCTATAGCGCAGCAGATATTTGGAAGTGACAAAGATACTTTTGTAGAGGCTGCTAAAATGGTTGAAGAGATTATGCATCCAGATATTATTGATATTAATATGGGATGTCCCGTACCTAAAGTTGCTGTAAAGTCTCAAGCTGGAAGTGCACTTCTTAAGAATCCAGATAAAATAAGAGACATTGTTAGTGCAGTGGTGAAAGCAGTAACTGTTCCAGTAACTGTTAAAATTAGAAGTGGTTGGGATACAAATAATATTAATGCTGTAGAGGTTGCTAAAATATGTGAAGAGGCTGGCGCTAGTGCTATTACTGTTCATGGAAGAACTAGGAGTCAGGGTTATTCTGGAAGTGTTGATTTAGATATAATAAAAAAAGTTAAAGAGGCTGTATCTATTCCAGTAATAGGTAATGGTGATATTACTAGTATTGAATCTGCTGAAAGGATGTTATCTTATACTGGATGTGATGCTATTATGATAGGCAGAGGGGTACTTGGGAATCCTTGGTTAATGAAGGAAATTATTACATATCTAGATACTGGTAAGATAATTGATAAACCTAGTTATGAAGATAAAATAAATATGTGTTTTCATCACTTGGATTATTTACTTAAAATTAAAGATGAAAAAGTTGCAATACTTGAAATGAGAAGTCATGCTGCTTGGTATTTAAAGGGACTTCCTGGAGCACAAAGCGTTAAAAATGAAATATTTAAAGCAAAAACTAGTGAAGAACTAAAAAATATTCTTAATAACTATTTAAAAGAACTAAAAAATAATGTATAATATTTACTAGGAGATGAAAATTATGAAGGCAAGTTTTTTCAAGAGAATGGGAGCATTTATATTAGACTATTTTATAGTTATATTTATTGTTTCTTTAATAACAATGGGCTTTAATAGTAATAAAACTAGCGATTTAACAGATAAAATGAGTAAACTATTAAGTGATTATCAAAGTGGTGAAATTACTATAGATGAATATAAAGATGAAACTTATAAAATTAATTATGAATTACAAAAGAGTAATTTGACTACTAATATTGTTTCTGTAACTTTATATATTGGATATTTTGTAGTGTTTGCAACTTTAAATAAAGGTCAAACATTAGGTAAAAAACTATTAAAAATTAAAGTAGTAAATAAAGATGGAGATAAACCTAGTATATGGAATATGTTACTTAGAAGTTTGTTTATATATAATATAGTTAGTGCTTTATTCAGTATAATATTTGTTAATTTATTAAGTGTTAATACATTTACTTATATTTATACAATTGTTGGATATGTAGAATTCTTTGTTATTATAGTATCATTCTTTATGGTAACTTATAAGAAAGATGGCAGAGGTTTACATGATATGATTGCAGGAACTAGTGTAATAGAAGAGGTGAAAGAATAATGGAAAGACAATTTAGTGAACAAGAACAAGTTAGAAGAGATAAATTAGAAGAAATAAGAAATTATTGTAATCCGTATCCAGAGAGATATGAAGTTACACACAAAATTAAAGATGCTAGATTATTAGAAGATGGAACTACTGATGTAGCTATTGCAGGTAGAATTGTATTTATGAGAAAGATGGGAAAATTATCTTTTGTAAGAATTCGTGACATTGAAGGAGACATGCAACTTGAAATTAAAATTGATATGGTTGGTGAAGATAAATATGCCTTCTTTAAAAAATTAATTGATACTGGTGATTTTATTGGCGCAAAAGGGGAAATATTTACTACGCAAACTGGTGAAAAAACTTTAAGAGTACATAGTTTTGAATTTTTAGGAAAGGCACTTAGACCGCTTCCTGAAAAATTCCATGGTCTTACTGATATGGAAATGAAATATAGACAAAGATATGTAGACTTAATTATGAATGAAGAGACTAGAAGGGTTTTTCTTGGTAGAAGTAAATTATATGCTTATATTCATAAGTTTTTAGGAGAAAATGGTTTCTTAGAAGTAGAAACTCCAATATTACAAAATGCTGTATGTGGTGCTAGTGCAAAGCCATTTTATACTCATCATAATGCTTTAGATATGGATTGTAATCTTAGAATAGCTCCTGAAACATATTTAAAACAATGTGTTGCAGGTGGATTTAATAGAGTATATGAAGTAGCAAAATGCTTTAGAAATGAAGGTATGGATACAGAACATCTTCAAGAGTTTACTCAAGTTGAATGGTATGCTTCTTATTGGAACTTTGAAGATAATATTAAGTTCTATCAAAGTTTTATTAGAGGTTTACTTACTGAACTTACTGGTAGTACTAAGATTGAATATCAAGATAATATTATTGACTTCGGTGCTGAATGGAAAAGAATTAACTATGTAGAAGAAATGAGAAAAGTATTAGGATTTGATTTTCTTGATATTGAAGAACCTTCATTACTTAAAGATAAAGTTGTTGAAGCAGGTTTATTTACTTATGAAGACCTTGATGAAGTAAAATCTCTTAGTCAAATTATTGATTTTATATACAAGAGAAAAATTAGAACTGATGTTTTAGAACCTACAATTATATATAATTATCCAGCAGTTCTTATACCACTTGCTAGAAGAAATGATATGGATAAGAGAATTATTGATGTCTTCCAAGTTGTTGCTTGTGGTACTGAACTTTGTAAAGCCTACTCTGAATTAGTTAATCCAATTACCCAAAGAGAGACTTTTGAAGAACAATTAAAGGCTAAGGCTCAAGGTGATGATGAGACTATGGAATTAGATGAAAGTTTCTTATCTGCAATGGAGCAAGGTATGCCTCCGATAAGTGGACTTGGTTTTGGTATAGATAGACTTATGATGATTATATTTAATCAACCTTCAATTAGGGATGTAGTATTGTTTCCTCAAATGAAGGATAAAAAATAGACTTAAAGTATTATAAAATAAGGGAAAAACACTTGAAATTTTCTCTTTTTTATTTACTTTTAGTTCATTTGTGTTATAATTAATGTTAGAGGAGGTTATTATGAAAAAACATAGTTTATTTAAAGTAATATTGATTGTTTTTGGAGCACTTGTGCTAATTAATGGAGGTCTTGCAATAGCAGGTCAATTTGTCGAAAAACTTAATGTATTTAAGATGATTCCAATTGGTGATACTCTAATTAATTTCACTCAGTCATTCTATTACTTCTTTGATACTGCTGTTTATTTATTAGTACTTGGTGCTTTTTATGGTGTATTAAAAGAAGTACCTGCTTATAAGAAACTAGTTGATAATATTGCTAGTAAAGTTAAAGCTCATGGTAATTTATTTATAATAATTGTTACTATATTATTTGCTGTTTTAACTTCAGTTACTGGTCTTATTGGAGCAATTCTTGTATTTGTACCATTTATTGCTGCAATTATATTAGCAATGGGTCATGATAAGTTAGTTGCTATTAGTTCAACAGTTGTTTCAATGTTAGTAGGTTTTATAGGAGGTATCTATATAACATTTAGAGATCCTAATGGTTATTATGGGTATAGTGCCACTACTATCGAAGGGTTATCTTCATTAGATTTATATTCTAATATATGGGCTAAATTAGTTCTTCTTGTTCTTGGAGTTGCTTTACTTATATTCTTCATTTTAAGATATATTAAAAATGTTCAAGATAAGAAAGTTAAATATGAATTAAATGAAAGTAACGAAGTATTAGTTTCTGAAGTTAAGGGTGACTACAAAAATATTAGAACATGGCCTATAATTGTTGTTCTATCAGTAATACTTGTTGTTCTTATTTTAGGATATTTACCTTGGAATACATTATTTGGTATTAAATGCTTTGATAAATTTAATGAATGGTTACTTGGAATAAAGATTGGAGAATTTGAAGTATTCTCTAACGTTATTACTTCTAATGCATATTCATTAGGTAATTGGGCTAGTCTTGGTTCATATATGTCTATAATTATCACTTTAATTCTATTTACTTTAATTCTTAAGTTTATTTATAGAGTTAAATTTGATGAGGCTATTGACAACTTTATGAATGGCGCTAAAAAGATGGTACCTGCTGTATTCTTAGTTATGCTTGCATCTGCCATATTAGTTTGTGCTTATAACTTTGGATTTATGTCTAATATTATTAGTTTGATTTCTGATTCTAAACTTGGATTAAACATTTTAACAGGAACTTTAATCAGTGGTTTAGGAACACTACTTCATACTGATTTATATTATACTGTTGCTGGTGTGTATTCTACAATGATAGCTCAAGTAACTGATGAATCATTATATTCTGTATATGCTTTATTATTTCAAAGTGTTTATGGTATTGTTAGTATTATAGGGCCTACTAGTTTGTTAGTAATATTTGCTCTTAAATATTTTGATGTTCCATATACTACTTGGGTAAAATATATATGGAGATTTGTATTAATGTTATTGTTACTTGTAATATTAGTATTACTTGTATTATCATTAATATAAATATTTATAATAACAAAAACATCTAAATTATTTTAGGTGTTTTTTTATATATTTCTGGCTTATATATGATAGGTATGGCTGATACACTATTTTTAGATTATAAGCTAAAAATAGCACTGAAAGACTTATGAAATAAGGCTTAAAGTGAACATAAAGAATAAATAAAAAAAGTCTATTTTTCTTGATTAAAATTTAGAAAATTATATCATTATATTCATAGAATATGTTAGAGAGGAGAAATAATAATATGATTGGAAATTTTAATGAAGAAGCACAAACAGTACTAATGAATGCAAAAAAAGAGATGTTAGATTTAGGACATCCATATATAGGAACAGAACATTTACTTCTTTCTATTTTGAATACGGATAGTAATATTACTGAAAGATTGAATAATTATGGTCTTTATTATGATAATTTTAAAGAAGAACTATCTAAAGTGGTAGGTACTAGTAAAAAGAAAAGTGAATATTTTTTATATACACCATTACTTAGAAAAGTAATTGAATCCGCTATTATGGATAGTAAAGATAATAATGATGGCGAAGTAACTTTAGAACACTTATTTTTTTCAATGTTAGAAGAGGGTGAAGGTATTGCTATTAGAATACTAATTGGAATGGATATTGATATAGAATCTATGTATGATGATTTTTCTACTAGTCTTATAAAGAAAAGTAAAAAGAATAAGAAGAAAAAGCTGCTTATAGATGATTTAGGAATTGATCTTACCAATGAGGCTAAGAATGGTAAGTTAGACCCAGTTATTGGAAGAGAAAAAGAAGTTAGAAGAGTAATGGAAATACTTTGTAGAAGAACTAAAAACAACCCTATTTTAATTGGTGAGGCTGGTGTAGGTAAGACTGCTATTGTGGAAGAACTATCTAGATTAATTGCTAATGAAGATGTTCCATCTGGATTAATAGGTAAGAGAATTATTTCTTTAGATATGGCTACGATGGTTGCTGGTACTAAGTATCGTGGTGAATTTGAAGAAAGAATGAAAAAAGTACTTAAAGAAATTGAAGATAATACAGAAATTATTTTATTTATAGATGAAATTCATACTTTGGTTGGTGCAGGTGGCGCTGAAGGAGCAATAGATGCTTCAAATATATTAAAGCCTTCTTTAGCTAGAGGTAAAATTAGATGTATAGGAGCTACTACTACTGAGGAATATAAGAAATTTATTGAAAAAGATTCTGCTTTGGAAAGAAGATTTCAGAAGGTATTTGTTGAAGAATCTAGTATTGCTGAAACTAAAAATATTTTATTTAATATAAGGAATATATATGAAAAATATCATAATGTCGTTATTAGCGATGATATACTTAATAGTTTAGTTGATATTTCAGAAAAATATATATTTGATAGAAATAGACCTGATAAAGAAATAGATGTTTTAGATGAGGTTTGTGCTAGAGTTAGTATGGAAGAAACTGGCAGTGATAGATTAAAAAATATTAAGAAGGAAATTAATAGACTAGGTAAAGAAAAGAATAGTTTTATTATTGATAATGATATTGATAAGGCTTTTGATATTAGAAAAAAAGAGGCTAAGTTAATGTCAGAACTTAATGAGTTAGAATTATCTTGTAGTGTTAAAAAAAATGAGGTTACTACATTTGATATTGCTTCGGTTATTAGTAATAGAGTAAAAATACCTACTGAAGATATACTTAGTAATAATATAGATAGCATTTATGAAATGGAAAGAAAATTAAAGAGTATTATTATTGGTCATGATAATGTCATTGATAATCTTATGAATATTACTAAAAGAATTAAATATGGTGACAATAGATGTTATTCTATGCTATTTGTTGGTCCATCTGGAGTAGGAAAAACACTTTTAGCCAAAGAGTATGCTAAACTTCTAGTAGGAGAGAATAATCTAATTAGACTTGATATGAGTGAATATAGTGATAGTACATCGGTTAATAAAATACTTGGTTCTTCTCCTGGATATATTGGATATGATGATAATAAAAATGTTTTGGAAGAAATTAGAAATAAACCTAATTCAGTATTATTACTTGATGAAATAGATAAGGCACATCCTTCGGTTATTAATTTATTTTATCAGATATTAGAAGAGGGAAAAATAAAAAATTCTAAAGGTGTTACTATTAGATTTAATAATATGGTTATTATTATGACTTCTAATGTTGGATTTGAAAAAAACAATATTGGCTTCAATAAAAATAATGATAATATTAATGGTTTAAAAAATAGATTTTCAACAGCCTTTATTAATAGAATTGATGGTATTATGACTTTTGATAGACTAAGTGAAAATGATATAAGAAAGATTGTTACTAATAAGCTCGAAGTAATTAATAAAAAACATTCTGATATTAATATTACTTATGCTGATGAAGTTATTGATAAAATTATTAAAGAAAGTGATTTTTATGAGTTTGGGGCAAGGCGTCTTGATAAAATTATTTCTAGAGGGATAGAAAATGTTATATTGGAAGCTATTATTAATAATTTTAAGGATGTTTATATTGATAAGTTGAATGATTATGAAAAAAATATCACTAAAGCCTAGTGATATTTTGTTATTATTTTATTAATCCCCATCCAGTTACTACATATCTTCCGCCTTGCTTTTTGGCTGCTGCTGGGGGATTATTATATAATTTGCCATTTATTGATAATGATGATGATTGACCACCATCTAAGTTGGCAGCATTGTATGCACCATATCTAGTTAGAATGTCTACCATATCTTGAAGACTGGCACCATTGATGTAATTTTCTCCGTCTACTACTAGAAACAAAATTATACCTGATTTTGTTTGTCCTATAGCTACTCTTGGAGCATAACCCCATGGATCTCCAACTATTTCAAGTGGTTTTCCATTAACTATCAAGAATGGTCCAAATACCATAGCATCATTTATATTTTCTTTTAATGCTTCATTAGCAGTAGCGTTGGTCATTAGTTTTAATTTTCCATCCTTGGTAAGTCCTATTATGTTGTCTCTAGCGGTATCAGCGGTGTCTGCTCCCCAAGTTATTTCTCCATCTTGAATAACCACTCCAATTGGTATATCCGAACCATATCCAGAGTCTTGGAAGCCTCCACCATTAATACATACTGAGCCACCATATCTTTCGCACATGGTGATTATTCTTTCTCCTTTACCACCGACATTAAATTCTTTTGTGGAAATTAATCTTACTTTTTTTGGCTTGTAGATGGCTACTAAATATCCATTAGAGTTTCCTACTTTTAAATCAATTACTTTGTAGTCATCATCAGGATTTTCTCTTGTATATAATTCTTCTTCATACTTATCTTTATATTTTGATTTTTCTTTTGTATCTATTACTATTGCATCTGTGTTGGCATCCTCTTCAAAAGATACAAAGTAATTACTAGCCATTATTTTATCTATTGTTTTTTGATTATAGAAGATATTAGCAAAATATTGATGATGCATAGTTTTCATCGCAGTATTTACATACATATTTCTTACTTTATCCCAAGGACCATACATCATAAAGAAACACCAGACTGCAATTAAATCTAAAATTATAAATAGAATGGTTGTTTTATATATCTTTACTTTCTTTCTTTCTCTCATTATTCTACCTCCAAAGGACTATCTATAGTTCCTGTACCTTTGGTAAGTTTATCTTTATCTATAGATATTACTGGTACTATTTTTAAACTTGTTGAAGATGATTTTGTATATAGTTTAAAATCATTTTGGAATACATACATATTATTACTATTTTTCTCTATTCCAGTAGACATAAAGTAATTTGTTAGTTTATTATTTAAGATTGGGTCTCCTAGTGAAAGTACTGATACTTTAGTATCTATTGTCTCTTTAAGTACTTTAGCATAATCAAAGTCTGTAGTATTGCTATATAATCCATTAGCAAACTTTGTCTCTTTAATTAAATCTTTATAGCTTAATTTATTTAGATATGTATTATTTAAATAGTAAGCTAATGTCTTATTTTTTGTATCATTATATTGATATCCATTAGATGAATAATTGTATTTTTGTTCTTCATTATTTACTGTCAAATAATTATTTAATGATAATTTTACTTCTTTATCATTAACTTCATATATTCTCCAGATATCATTACCAAGTTTTACATAACTTCCAAATAAACTATTTTCTCCTTCAAATGTGTATGGATTATCTTCTGTACCATCACCACCAGTTGCTTCTATTGTTGCTTTGATTGTTATTACTGGTTTGATTCCTATTACATCAGTACCATCACTTTTACCAAGCTTTCCTTCATTATCTATATACCAAGATTTATTTTCTTTGTTATTATTTATTAAATAAAAGTATTCTTCATTATTCATAAAACTATCGTTACCACCAGTGTTTACATAATCATTTAGTGATGGTATTGTTATGTAAGTATCCTCGGTTAAATCTTTACATGATATACTTTTAGTATCCTCAATTATATCTTTGCAAGTTTTAGTAAATGTTAAATACTTGCTCATATTATTTAAATTATTTTCAAGTATACCTGTGTATTCTTCATTATCTTTCTTATTTAACCATTTACTTATATAGGAAGAATTGTATTCCTTACTTTCTCCTTTAGCAAGTGATGTTATACTGCTATCTGATATCATGGTAATTGTATTATCATTATTTATCTTTATTATTCTCCATAATAAATTTGAATATGAAACATAATTATTTATGTTGGTACCACTAAAATAGTATTCACCATTAACCATTTTAAAGTTTTCATTATCTTTATTATTTTCTTTAATGTTTTTTGCCATAGAATTGGTTTCTTCTACTTTGTTATTTTCTATATATAATTTAATAAATCTTCCTCCATAAAAAATAACGCATGCTAGTAAGAACATTAGACTTACTAGATTAAATATTTTCTGTACACTTATTTTTCTTTTACTTCTTTCTTTACTCACTTCATCATCCCTCTTTTACCATTTAATTATATCAAAACTAATATATTTTTACAATAGTTCATTTATAATATTTTATGTCTTTATGTCAAATGTTAAGTATAGTATTTTTTTATTTATTATACCTAATAAAATGTTTTGAAATAAAAATAATTTACTTAGTATAAAATAAATGTTATAATGGAACTAGGTGAATTGTAATGAATTATAATTTAGGTGATAAAGTTATTATGAAAAAGGTACATCCATGTGGCTCTAGTGAATTTGAAATAATTAGATTAGGTGCAGATATTAAAATAAAATGTACTAATTGTAATAGAGTAATAATGCTTCCTAGAGTGGATTTTAATAAAAAAATAAAAAAGGTGGTTGAAAATGAAAAAAAAGAAAGTTAGACTACATCCGGCTTTAGTATTTTTAATTCTTACTTTAGCTGTTATGATACTTAGTAGTTTGGGTAGTATATTTAATTTAGAGTCTAGTTATTATGTAGTTAATGAGGTTACTGGTGATTTAACAACACAAACTGTTAATATTCATAATTTGTTTAATAGAACAGGACTTCAGTATTTGATTAGTAATATGTTAAACAATTTTATTAGTTTTGCTCCTCTTGGTAATTTAATTATTGGTTTACTTGGAGTTGGTGTAGGATATAAGAGCGGTTTTCTTAACTCAATATTTAAAGTTATTGGTGAGAAGGTACCAAGAAAAGTACTTACTTTCTTAGTTGTACTTCTTGGAGTTATCTTTTCAATGTTCTATGAAGTTGGATATGTAATATTAATTCCATTAGCGGCAATATTATTTATGAACTTAGGTAGACATCCATCTGCGGGTATTTGTGCTGCTTTTGCTGGTATTACTTTTGGATATGGTGGTAATGTTATTGTTAATAGATTAGATAGTATGTTAACTACTTATTCAAATAAGGCTGCACTTATACTTGATTCATCATATAATGTTAATTTGTATGGTAATATTATTTTCACTATTGTTAGTACAATACTTGTAGCTTATGTTGGTATGATAGTTACAGAGAGATTTATTATACCAAAACTTGGTAAGTATTCTTTTGATGAAGAAGAACCATCACAAGTTGGTGAGGTTTCTAAAAAAGAAAGAAAAGGTATTGCTATATCATTACTTGCTACTTTGATAGTTGGTATTCTTCTTGTATATTGTATTATTAAGGGACTTCCTTTCTCTGGACTATTCTTAGATCTTAGTCAAAGTAAATATGTTGATATGCTATTTGGTGAAGGCTCTTACTTTTATCAAGGCTCTGTTACTATATTCTCATTCTTACTTATATTTAGTTCATTAATATATGGTATGAGAGTTAGAACAATTAATAACAATAGGGATTTAGTAGATGGAATGAGTTACTATTTAAAAGATGTTGCTTCTTTATTAGTACTTATATTCTTTGCTTCACAGTTTTGTATGATATTTAGAGAAACTAATATAGGTTTATATATTGTAGCATCCTTATCTGAACTACTTAATGGTATGCAGTTATCTGGACTTGCTCTTGTAGTCATTACATTCTTAATAGTGGCTTTATCAACATTCTTTGTTCCTATGGCTTCGACTAAATGGGCTATGCTTTCACCAGTAATTGTTCCAATGTTTATGCAAAGCTCTATGACCCCTGAATTTGCTGAGGTTGTCTTTAGAGCGGGTGATTCTTGTATAAAGGGTATTACTCCAGTATTTAGTTACTTTGTTATACTAATTGGTTTCTTACATATTTATGATAAAAGAAAGAATGATGTTATTACTATTACTGATGCTATGTCATTGATGGTACCTTATACTATTGCTTTTGTAATATTATATTTTGTTATAATGTTAGCCTTCTATATCATGGGAATTCCTATAGGATTTGGTACTGGTGTTATGTTATAAATAAAAAGTTGTACTTCGGTATAGCTTTTTTTAAATCTTATGATCTTGCTTATATATAATAGATATGGCTGATATATTTATTTGAGACAATACTTTGGCTCAAATAAACACTTTAAGACCTAGGCTTAAAGTGAAACAAATAAAAAATATTTATAATTACTTATATAAAAATGTTTATTTTATAGTTAATTTTTGTTATAATATTTAGGTAAGAAAGAAGTGATATAAATGAGTTTAACTGCTGGTATTGTAGGTCTTCCTAACGTAGGAAAGAGTACTTTATTTAATGCTATAACTAAAAAGAATATACTAGCTGCAAATTATCCATTTGCTACAATTGATCCTAATGTTGGTGTAGTTACTGTTCCAGATAAGAGAGTAGAGGTATTAGAGAATATGTATGTTCCTGAGAGAACTATTCCTACTACTTATGAATTTACGGATATTGCGGGACTAGTAAAGGGAGCTAGTACTGGTGAAGGACTTGGTAATAAGTTTCTATCACATATAAGACAAGTAGATGCTATTGTTGAGGTTGTTAGATGTTTTGATGATGAAAATGTTATTCATGTTGATGGTAGTGTTGATCCAATAAGAGATATTGAAGTTATTAATGTAGAACTAGTTCTTTCAGATTTAGAAATTATTACTACAAGAATTGGTAAAATTGGTAAAAAGGCTATGACCACTAAAAACAAGGATGATGTCAAAGAAATAGAGTTATTAGAAAAAATAAAAGACGCACTAGAAAAGAATATTCCTGTTAGAAAACTTGGCTTAGATGATGAAGAAAAGAAAATTATTAGTTCATTTAATTTAATTACTTTAAAACCTATTATATATGCTCTTAATGTTAGTGAAGAAGATATTATTAATGGTAATGAGTATACAAATAGAGTATGTGAGTATGCTAAAAATGAAGGTAGTGAAGTAGTTATTATCTCGGCGAAGATAGAAAGTGAACTTGCTGAACTTGATGATGACGAAAAAATGTTATTCTTAAATGAACTTGGTATTACTTCAAGTGGTCTTGATAAGTTAATTGATAAAACTTATAAATTACTTGGACTTGCTACATTCTTTACTGTTGGATCGGATGAAGTTAGGGCTTGGACATTTAAAAAGGGTATGAAGGCTCCTGAATGTGCTGGTATTATTCATTCTGATTTTGAAAGAGGTTTTATTAAGGCTGAGGTTATGTCTTATGATGATTTAGTGGCTGCTGGTAGTGAACTAAAAGTTAGAGAAGCTGGTAGAGCAAGAATTGAAGGAAAAGAATATGTAATGCAGGACGGAGATATTTGTCATTTTAGATTTAATGTATAGAAAGGGTAAATATGAAAAATAGAAAAGATATTGATAAGAAGTATACTTGGAATTTAGATGTTATTTATAGTAATACTACAGAATTTAATAAGGACTATGACTTAGTAATAGATAAAATTAATTCTTTAAAAAAGTATGAAAATACTATGATGGACAATAGTGATAATTTTTATGATTCTATTAGATTATCATTTGAAATAGAAAGATTAATTGATAAGTTATATTGTTATGCTAATTTATCTTTTGATTTAAATACTTCAAATAATGATAAACAAGAACTATGTGAGAAAGTATCTAATTTAAGAAGTAAATACAATGAGAGCAGTTATTTCATAGTACCTAGTATTTTAAAGAATGATTATTGTGTTATAGAAAAATATATTAAAGAGAATCCTTTAATTAAAAATTATGAAATTTCTATTAGGGAAATATATAGATATAAAGAACATACTCTTTCTGATGCAGAAGAGAAACTTTTATCAAGTATTAGTAAGATGGTAGGAAACTCTTATGATACATATGAACTATTTAAAGACTGTGATATGTCTTTTGATAGTATTGAAGATGAGAATGGTAATAAAGTAGAACTTAATAATAGTAATTATACTCTATATATTGAAAGTAAAGATAGAAGAGTAAGAAAAGATACTTTTAATACTTTATATAAAGAGTATAAAAAATATACTAATACTTTTGCTTCTTTAATATCCTCAAATATGAAAGAACTATCTACGATGGCTAAGATTAATAAGTATAATACTGCTATTGAGATGAGTTTATATGCTGATGATGTTGATATTAAAGTATATAATAATTTAATAGATAGTGTTCATAAACATATTGATTATATTTATGATTATTATAAGTTAAAGAAAGATATTCTTAATTTAGATAATATTCATTTATATGATATATATGTACCTATTGGTAATAGTCTTGATAAGAAATATAGTTATGAAGAAGCAAAAGAGGTTATACTTAAGGTATTGGAAGTATTTGGAGATGAATATATAAACAAGGTAAAAGAGGCTCTTGATAATAGATGGATAGATGTATATCCCACTAAAAACAAGAGGACTGGTGGATATTCTGGTGGTAGTTATGATACTTATCCATATATTTTACTAAACTATCAAGATAAATATAATGATATGTCTACTTTAATTCATGAAATGGGCCACTCTATGCATAGTTATTATTCTAGAAATTATAATGATTATCAAAATAGTGAATATAGAATATTTGTCGCTGAGGTTGCTTCGACAGTTAATGAATTATTACTTAGTCATTATTTACTTGAACATAGTAGCGATGTAGAAGAGAAGAAATATATTTTAAATAATTTAATGGAATTATATAGAGCTACTATATACAGACAGACTATGTTCGCTGAATTTGAAAGAGATATATCTAGTATTATTGATAATGATGGCGCTCTTACTTCAGATAAATTATCTAATATGTATTATGATTTGAATAAATTTTACTTTGGTGATGGAGTAGTAGTTGATGATGAAATCAGATACGAATGGGAGAGAATACCACACTTCTACTACGACTTCTATGTATATAAGTATGCTACGGGGTTAAGTGCGGCGACCGCTATTGTGAAGGGTATACTAGATAAGAAGGAAAATGCAGTGGAAAATTATATTGATTTTCTAAAGTGTGGTTCTAGATTATCTCCTATTGAATCTTTAAAAGTGGCTGGTGTTGATTTAACTAATAGTAGTGTTGTAGATACTGCTCTTGATGAATTTAAAAATATACTCGATACGTATAAAAGTATGATATAAGAAAGAGACAATTTAATTGTCTCTCTTTTTGTGGTTATGGTTTTTATCAAAAATAAATTCTATGTTATAATTTTATTAACTTTGTTTATTATTTTGAAAATTTATATAAAAAATGAATGTAACCATACTATAAAATCAGTACGATGACATTCATAATTTTTTATTTAATACTTCTTAAATAAGTAACTAAATTATTAGCGTGATTATAGTAGGTATTACCATTACTTGCTTTTAATACTACGCTATCATTATCTATTATCTGTATATCTATTTTTTGTACTACATTATTATTATCGTATCTTATAGTAAAAGTATCATAGCATTTATCATTACTACCTGTCCATGGACCATTATTAGATAATTCTTTCCAGTATGTATCTATTTTGTTTAATACTTCTTTATCTAGTTTATTTTCGGTATTTTCACAATCTATATAGTATACATCATAGTTAGTCTTTAATATATCTTTAGTCCAATTACCACTCTGTTTATTTATTAAAATAACTATTATTACTCCTAGTAAAATGACTGCAGTTACTCCTAATACAATATAATTTTTCTTAGTCATATATCCTCCTTATATTCTAAGTTAATATTATCATTAAGAAAAAATTGTGTCAATATTTTTGCGTTAGATATTTCTTTTTGTGTCAAATTAATGTATACTAATAATAGGTGATTAGATGGAACTTTATGAATTAAAAAAAGAGTATAAAATATTAGAAAATAAAATTATTGATCTTAGGAGGTCTCTTTGACTTAGATAGTAAAATTAAAAGAGTAGAAGAAATTAATAATTTAATGCTTGATAGTTCTTTTTGGGATGATAGAACTTCCTCTGAAAAGTTAGTTAGTGAACTTAAGCATGATAAAAATATTATAGATAATATTAATAACTTAGAGAGTAAGATTAATAGTAATATTGATATGCTTAATGATGTTAAAGATAGTGATAATGAAATGTTATCACTGATTGAAGAAGAATATCATGATATTAATAAATTAATAGATAAGGCTACTTTAGATACTTATTTAAGTGGTGAATATGATAATTCTAATGCTATTATGGAAATACATGCTGGTGCAGGTGGTACTGAATCATGTGACTGGGCATTAATGTTATATAGAATGTATACTAGATATGCTAGTGGTAATGGCTATACTATTACAGAACTTGATAAGCAGGATGGTGAAGAGGCTGGGATTAAGTCGGTATTATTTCAAGTTAATGGACCTTTAGCCTATGGCTACTTAAAACACGAAAAAGGAGTACATAGGTTAGTTAGAATTAGTCCATTTGATGCAAATAAGAGGAGACATACATCTTTTGCTGCGGTTGATGTACTGCCTGAGATAGATAATAATATAGATGTAGAAATTAATGATAGTGACATTAGAGTAGATATTTATCGTAGTAGTGGCCCTGGTGGACAAGGCGTAAACACTACTGATAGTGCAGTTAGAATTACACATATTCCTACGGGTATTGTTGTTACTTGTCAAAATGAAAGAAGTCAAATTAGAAACAAAGAAAAAGCACTTGAAGTACTTAAGGGTAAATTATTATTACTGGAAAAAGAAAAGCAAGATGAAAAGATTAATGGTATTAAAGGGGAGCAACTATCTAATGGCTGGGGAAGTGCTAAGAGAAGTTATGTATTATGTCCTTATACTTTAGTTAAAGATAACAATAGCGGATATGAAAGTAGTAATGTAAATGGTATATTAGATGGCGAAATAGAGGAAATGTTAGAATTTGGAATAAAAGAATAAAGGGTGATTTATATGGGAATATTTGATTATTTTAGAAAGAAAAAGGTAGATAGTATTATAACTAAGGTTAACAAGAAAAATATCGGTAGGAGATATTGTATGCTTGTACTTGGTACTTTAATTGTAGCATTTTCTTTTAATTTGTTCTTTTTAAGATATAATTTAGCTTGCTTTGGAGTAAGTGGTATATCAATAGTACTCAGTAAGTTTGGTATTAATCCTTCAATATTTATTTTAGGATGCAATATTTTACTAATGATACTTGCTTATTTTACATTAGGATTTGAAAATACTAAGAATCAATTAGTTGGAGCTTTAATATATCCTGTATTGGTACAACTTACTGGTTATATTACTAAATACATAGATTTAGGAGACACTGAAATGATAGTTATTGCTGTAGTAGGTGGCGTACTTGCAGGTATCGGCTACGGACTAATATATAAGAGTAATTTCTCTACTGGTGGTACTGATGTTATCGTGGGTATTATTCATAAGTATTTAAAAATGTCTATGGGAACTGCTGGTCTCATAGTTAACGGATGCATTATATTACTCGGTAAACTTGTATTTGGATGGGATATAGTACTTTATGCTATATTAGTATCATACTTAATATCAGTATTTACTGATAAGATATTACTTGGTATATCTAAGAGTAAAGCATTTTATATAGTTGTTAATAAAGAAAAAGATGATATGGTAAGAGATTTTCTTATATCACTTCCTGATGTTGGGACAACAGTTATAGATGCTGAAGGTGGCTATTCTAGTGAAAATGAAACTCTTTTACTAGCGGTTGTTCCTACGAGAAGTTATTTTATAGTAAAGGAAGGTTTAAAAGAGATAGATAATAATATATTTTTCTTAGTATGTGACTCCTACGAAGTAAGTGATAATGGTGATTTATCATGAAAATAAGTAAGAATGAAAAGTTTGATATTAAAAAACTAGAGAAAATTATTAAAGATAAAAATACTTATTATAATTTTTTTCTCTTTATAATGGGGATGGCTCTTAGTGCTATTTCTGTTAGTGTATTTTATTCTCCTAATGAAGTAGTTACTACTGGTAGTACAGGACTTGCAATTATACTAAACAAATATTTAAATATAGATTTATCATTATTAGTGTTATGTTTATCGTCAATGTTACTTGTTTTATCTTTTTTAGTATTTGGCGTTAATTATGGATCAAAACATATTCTTGGTACATTATTATTTCCAGTATTTTTAAAGAGTGCTACTTTAATTAATAGAGTTGTTAATTTTGAAGGAGTATCTTTATTTCTACTTATAGTTATTGGCGGAGTACTTTCTGGTATTGGCTTTGGACTAGTTAAAAGAAGTAACTATAGTCTTGGGGGATTTTACGTATTATATGATATTATTAATAAAAGATTTAAAATATCTATAGGTAAGGCTAGTTTGGTATGTAATAGTATAATTATAATACTTAGTATATTTACTTTTGGCATAGATAAATGTATATATGCTATTATTGGATTATATATGACTAGTTATTTTGGTGATAAGATAATGCTTGGTATATCTAGTAATAAGGCTTTTTATATTATTACTAGAAAACCTTCAGAAGTTAAAGAATATATTATTAATAATTTAAATCATACTGTTACTGTGGTAAAAGCAAAGGGAGGCTATAGTGATAGAAAAAAAACTATGCTTCTTTGTGTAATACCTACCGTAGAATATGTAAAAATGAAAGAGGTTATTAAAACAATAGATGAAAGGGCTTTCTTCTTGGTTACTGATAGTTATACAGTGTCTAAGTAGAAAAATTATGTAAAATAATCAATAGTGGTTTAAAAAATATTGAAATAATGGTATAATTAATTATACAGATATGGAGGTAGTAAAAGTGGAGTTAATTAGAATTAGTGATGTTCAAAAGACTTATAAAACTGGTACCGTAGCACTATATGATTTTAATCTTAGTATTAAAAAGGGCGAATTTGTATTTGTAATAGGTGCTTCAGGTAGTGGTAAGTCTACTTTGATAAAAATGTTATATAGGGAAGAAAAACCTGATAAAGGTTCTATAATAATAGGTGGTATTAATGTAGCAAAACTTAGAAATAGAAAAGTATATGCTCTAAGAAGAAAGTTAGGAGTAGTCTTTCAAGATTTTAAACTATTACCTAAGCTTACAGTATATGAAAATGTAGCTTTTGCTATGGAAGTACTAGGATATGATAAAAAAGAAATACATAAAAGAGTAATGGATGTTCTTGACTTGGTAGGATTAAAAAATAAAGTAAGACAGTTTCCAGACCAATTATCTGGTGGTGAACAACAAAGAGTTGTTATAGCAAGAGCGATTGTTAATAAACCTAAACTTCTTATATGTGATGAACCTACAGGTAACTTAGATCCTGATACTTCAATGGAAATTATGAAGGTACTTGATGAAATTAATGCAATGGGAACTACAATCATAATGGCTACTCATGATAGAGATATTGTTGATAGAATGAAGAAAAGAGTTATAGTACTTGATAGAGGAAGACTTGCTAAAGATATAGAGAAAGGAAGCTACTGCAATGAAAAGTTTTAGAAGTATAAGAAGATATTTTAGAGATGCTATTCATGGAGTATTTAGAAACTTTTCTTTATCACTTGCATCAATTTCATGTATAACTATTACTTTAATAGTAGTGGCAGTATCATTAATTTTATCTTATAATGTTGAACACTTTTCTGACTCAATTAGAAAAGATGTAACTGTAGTTATGTTTTTAAAGAAAGAAACTACAAAAGAAGATTTAACTAAAATAAAAAAAGAACTTGAAAGTATTGAAAATATTGAAAATAGTAGTATTGAACTTAAAACTAAAGAAGAATCTGCTAATGAATTGAAAAATGGTAATGAAATATTTGCCACTACTGTTGATAGATGGACTGAAGAAACAAACCCCTTGCTTGATAGTTATATGTTTAAAGTAAAAGATATTGTTCAAATAGATGATACAGTAAAAGAAGTAAAAAACTTATCTTTTTCTAAAGATAAGATAAATAATATTAATTATGGAGAAGATATTGTACACCAATTAATTGAAGTATTTAATGTGGTAAAGAAAATATGTATAGTAGCAGTTTTATCACTAGTTCTAGTTACAGCATTCTTGATTGCTAATACTATTAAACTTGCAATATATTCTAGAAAAAGAGAAATTGAAATAATGAGACTAGTAGGAGCTTCAAATATATCTATTAAGATACCATTCATTATTGAAGGATTATTTATAGGACTTCTTGGTTCTATAGTACCAATACTTATTACAATATTTGGTTATACTTCTTTATATGATTACTTTGGTGGTAAATTATTTGGTTCTGGCCTTGCTGAACTAGTTAATCCAATGCCATTTATATATCAAGTATCAGGTGTACTTGTAGCTATTGGTATTGTTGTTGGTATGATAGGTAGTTACCAAGCAGTAAGAAAATACTTGAAAATATAGTGTTTTCTTTTTTTAATCAATTTTACCACATAACCAATCTAAAGATAATTTATATTTAATTGCTATTTCATAAACAAAACTTGTTAAAATTAAAGTTTTACCTGACTCGTAAGCACTAATAGTAGAATGAGTTGTATTTAAGTCTTTAGCAAGTTCTTCTTGAGTTATATCAAATTTATGTCGTGTATATAATAATCTCTTTCCGACTATTTTAGGATCTATAGATTTATTTATAATCTTATATTCCTTTACATTGCTTATTTGCAAAATGTAATCTAAACTAACATTAAAATAATTAGAATAGATATTAAGTTTTTCTAAGGGTATTATTTCTTTACCTGTTTCCCATTGAGAAATGGCAACTCTACTGACATTTAGTATTTTTCCCATATCTTCTTGTGTTAGGTCTTTTTCTTCTCTTAAAAAAAATAGTCTTTCAAAATTCATATTAATCACCATATCAATTTTCCCATTAAAAATGTAAAAAAATGAATTTGTGTAAGAAAATACGACAAAATATGATATAATATATTTGAGAGGTAGGTGAAAAATAATGAAAAAAGAAAAAGACATCAATTATTACAGAAGTTTATTACACAAAGATATTATTGCTCTATTAATAGTAGCAATTATTAGCACAATAATAAATTTATTGTTTATGGGAAAGGGCCATGATGAAGCTGTACTAATATTTTTAAAATCAATTATGTTTATAATTATCTCTATAATTATAATATGCAATAAAAAAGAAATAAAAAAGTTTATTGGAACATTAAGTATAATTACTGGCTGTTTAATGATATTAACATCAATAGGTGACGGCTCATTGTTTGGTATAGTATATTTTTTATTAGGAATATTTTTAGGAGTACATTCTTTCTTCTATTTGAAGAAATTTAGTAATAATGATACTCAGGTTGATTATTCAAATGAGGTTATTGTCAAAAATAGAAAAGTAAAATATATATCTTTAATACCTATTTTTATAACTATAGTTTTAGTTATATTAGGATTTGTATTTAATCAATCTTTAATAGGCATTTCTTGGTGTAGTATATTAATTTTGCTTGTAAATATCGCGAATATTATTTTATGTATTATTTTACATCATAAGAAAATAAAATCAGTACTTATTTACATAATTCTAGTTATATCTATAATGATAACGTTATTCAGTGGCTTATTTTTAATAGATGAAATTGGACAAAAAATAAGAAAAACTAATTATTATGATAGTGAAAAATTTTTAATTGAATATGCAAAAGAAGCAGAAGAAGATTTAAAAGATGATATAGTTCAAGCAGGAAATCTAAAAAAATTAAATATAGATATTTCAAAAGAAAATGTAATAACATTAGATGATTTTTTAAGTACTATATCAACAAATGAAATTTTATCTAATCATATATATTCTATAAACGAGTTAGAAAAAAATGGTTATTCTTGTAATGGCTATGCTATTTTAAAATTTAAAGATACAGCAGATAAAGACCGTTACAATCTAATATTAAAAGAAGAATATAATGATATCACTAATATGAATAGATTTTTTGACATCAGCACTTATATAAGTTGCTCTGGAAAATATTCATATAAAACAAATGGCTTTAATGAAGATATTATTAATACTAAATTGGATAATTAAATAATAAAAAAATTAGAATAAACAAAATTTAAGGAGTTAAAAAATGAGTGAAATATTAATAACTAAAATTACTTTTGGAATACTTTTGTCAATAGGTTCTTTTGTATTATTTGTTTTGTCATTTAAACTATTTTATAAATATTTAATACAAGAAAAAAGATGTACTTCGAAAGTTAAAGGAATAATCAAAAAATATACATTAGCAACCCGTGGAGGAGAAAATAGTGGTATTCATTTACCTGTTGTGCTTTATATTGTAAATGGTAAAGAATATAAAGTTGTGGGTCCTGAATATAAAGCATATAAAATAATAACAAAAAGTAGTCCATATAATAAAAATGAAATAGAATATAAAGAAGAAAATCAAATTTTAGAAATAAATAGGACTTCTAATTCTTTTGTGGGTGTTTATAATAATCCAATTGAAAAATTATACCCAATAGATTCGGAAATAGATGTTTATTACGACCCTGATAATCCTAAATTATCTTATGTTTTAAGATATTGTAATAAAAAATGGGCATTCTATTTAATGTTTTGTTCTGCATTATTTTTAGTAATTGACTTATTAATTTTACTGACATTATAAATAAACGGCAATAAAATATAATCAAAAATTCAAACTAAAACTATATTTATGTAAAATATTTTATATATCAACATATCCTGTTGATATATAAAAATTATCTATATTTTCTTATTTTCTTATATTCATTAATACCATATTTTTCATTTAATGTATCATAAAAAATAAATTTATGCGGTGGATTATAAGTTAAATAAATAAAACCTAGATATATTATAATTATTATAGGAACTGAAAGTGCATTTAATACTTTTAGTTCTTTTTCTTTTAATATATTATAACTTACTATTTGACCTATAATATATACTATTATCATGAGAGTTATTGATATAAACATAGATTCTCCTAATAACTTATATAGAGGTATATATATTACTAAGTATAATGGTATTTGCATTATTGGAATGAAATATGTATTAAATGGTAAATTATTATATGTAATGTTATATTTCTTTAAAAGAATATATTCTATTAAACTGTATATTAATGTTGAAGTAAATAATATTTTCATATGTTCCCAAATGCTTTCATTTACTGGAAAGATAAATGAAAAGATAATATTAGGAAAAATATCATAAACAAAATGTGATATAAAAGATAATATAGTTATAATAATTACTCCAAGTATTTTTATTTTCTTTAAATTCATATATTTATACTCCTTTATTTATTATATTATTATTATAACTAAATAATTAAAAAATATTAATTTTAGAGATTATAAGCTCTAAAATTCTTTATGAAGACTTAATGGCTTCATAAAGCATCGAACAACAAAGTGTGAGATGAAAAAACTAATAAATACCTTTATTTTTATATACTTTTTTAGTATAATATATATTGTGATAGTATGAAAAAAAGTTATATATTTATAGGTATATTTTTAATATTTATTATAATTATTACAATAGTAGGTAGTATCATAGTTACAGGTAATATTAAAGTAAGTGAAGATAAAGATATTCTATTAGTGCAAAGTAATAAAGAAGTATATTTTAAACCTTATGGTTATAGTATTGATAATCCTAATATAGTAGTTAATCCTTATGGTAATAGTCCTTTAACAGCACTAGTAATGTTTGAAACAGATAACTATAGTGAAGTATCTATTAAAATATTAAGTAAAGATGGTAATAGTGATATAAATTATACATTTAGTAAAAATAAGTATCATTTAATACCAATATATGGATTATATGCTGATTATGATAATACAGTTATATTATCAAGTGAAGGTAAGAGTAAAACTATTAATATTAAGACTGATAGTTTACCTGAAGACTTTACTTATGTAGATAATATGACTTATGATAATTTTATATTTTATAATAGTAATTATCCTTATGCTATTGATAGCAATGCTGAAGTAAGATGGTATTTAAATAGTAATTATTATGGTAATATAAGTATGACTAATGAATCTTCAATTGTTATTGGTAGTGATAGATATAATGAGAATGGTAATGTAATATCTTTATATCAAATGAACCTATTAGGTAAAATTTATAATGAATACATAGTTAATAATTATTATGGAGTTAATACTGTTTATGGAGGTGTAGTTACTGTACTTTCTAATGATGTTATCTCAATTGATTTACAGACTGGTAATACTATAAAGAAGTATTTTAAGAAAGACGATTATGATTATATTGATAATGTAGATGGTAATATTATTTTAAGAAAGGATGATGCTTTTTATAAAGTGGGGGATGATAATAAACTAGAAGATACTACTTATGAATATAAAGAAAAAGTAATAAGTTTTTATAATAATACTTCTAATTATAGTATTGTACCTTCAGTTAGATATGGTAAGTTAGATGAGACTACTGAAAGTAAAAAGAAAGTATCTTTAATTAATTATGATAAAAGTAATGATGTAGATGTTTCTTTTGAGAAAGAAGTAGATAGAATAATGATTAAGAATAATAATAAAGATAAAGTTTATGTTATTCTTGATAAGTTTTTAGATAAGAGAGTGTATGAAGTATCGGATACTTTTTATATTAATGATACAGGTCTTAATGGTAAGTATACAGTTTATGTTAAGGAAAAAGATAAACTATATAGAACAGACTATTATATCGAGGTGTAAAATGGAAAGAATAATTTTACATGTTGATGTTAATAATGCTTTTCTTAGTTGGTCTGCGGTGTGGCTACTAAAGAATGGTTATGGAAAAGATATTAGAAATAGGTATGCTGTTATTGCAGGAGATGAAACTCAAAGAAGAGGTATTGTTTTAGCAAAGAGTAATCTGTGTAAAAAGAAAGGCGTTAAAACTGCTGAAGCAATTTATTTGGCTAGGAAAAAATGCCCTTATTTAGAGATTTATCCTCCTAGATATGATGTGTATAAAAAGTTTTCAGATATGATGTATAAATATTTATGTAATTATACTAATATTATTGAAAGATATTCTATCGATGAGTGTTTTCTTGATTACACTGGTAGTGTTAAGCTGTTTGGTGATCCGGTGAAAGTAGCTTATAAAATTAAAGATGATATTTATAGAAAATTTGGATTTACTGTTAATGTTGGTGTTGGTAATAATAAATTACTTGCTAAAATGGCTTCTGACTTTGAAAAACCTAATAAAGTACATACGCTATTTAGTAATGAGGTAGAAACTAAGATGTTTCCTCTTCCGATAGAAGATTTATTTATGACTGGTAGGGCAAGTGCTAAAAAACTTAGAGAGATGGGTATTACTACGATTGGAGAACTTGCTAGAACACCAGAGGAAGAACTTACTAAGAAGTTTAAATCTATGGGTAAGATGTTACATGATTATGCAAATGGTATTGATAATAGTGAAGTTATGTATGAAAGAGAGCAGGCTAAGAGTATTTCTAACTCGACAGTTCTTCCATATAACTATAGAGATTCTGGCATGATAAAGAATGTTATATCTGATTTATCTAAGGAAATTGGCAAAAAACTAAGAGACAATAAATTATATGCTGATACGATTGGTGTTTGGTTTAAATATACTTATTTTGATAAGATTAGTAAACAAATCAAATTAGATAATAGTATCGCAAATGATGAAGAAATAGCAGGAAAGGCTTTTAGTATTTTTAATGAACTATGGAATGGTGAAGATGGTATTAGAAGTGTATGTGTATTTGTCAGTGGTCTATCTAATGAGAGAAAAGTGCAGCTTTCTTTATTTGATGAAAAGATAGAAGAAGAAGAAAAAGAGGACAAACTACAAGAAGTAATTGATGACATTAGAAATAAGTTTGGGGATAGTGTTATTGGTTTTGCAAATGAGAGAAATAACAAATAGGGAGGCATTATGGGATTATTTGATGGATTTAAAAAAAGAAAAAAAGACTATAAAGAAGTAGCTGCGGATAACACAAAGTTATCAGAAAGAGATATGCTTATTAATAAAATCGGTAGTGATAAAATAGAATATATTTGTGATATGTATATGATAAAAAAAGATAATTTATCTATTGATTTTTTAACAAAATTAGCTTCTTCTGAAGAAATAATTAACTTTTTAACCCAAAACTTTTTAACTTCTGAAAGTGTACAAAAAATGAATAATAATAATTTTTCATTGAACGATGTCTTGAATAATTTTCAATATGATATTTTACGATTTCCTGTTTTGTTTAAAGATGATGAAAAAAATAAGATATCATTACTTAATAAAGAAATAAAGGTTTTACAAGGTAATTATGTATCTCTTCAAATGGATGATTTTAATTTAAATAACCTATCTCTCAATGAAGAATATGATACGACTATACAATCTTATTTTAGTAATGTTACTATAAAAAAAGATAGTAAAAAAATTTTATCTATCAAACTGAATGATATCTATTCAATTTCAGATATTAATATGTTGTTTCCTAGTAATAATATTTATTATAATGCTCATAATTTTTCTTATTGTGTAGATAATTCATTACAAATAAATAATAAAACTATTGTTGTTATTAGTTCGGAAAAATTTAAAAATTTGACTGAGACACAAGTAGAAAATTTAAAAAATTGCATGGTTGTACTAAAAGAAGATACAAATAAAATTAGTAAACTATATGATAATTTTAGAAATAAAAATTTTAATGATAATTTTCCTGCTTTAGAAAATGATAATCTAAATAATGAACTTATTAAAACTAATCATTTATTATATATAGTCAATAATTCTAATTTAGAGAGTAATAGAAAGAAGTATTTTGAATATTGGATAAAAAAATATTATAAAAATAATAGTTTACCTTATTATGTACAGGAATTTGCTGATAAGTTAATTAAAGAAATAGGAATAGATGAGATAAAAAAAATCTCTTACCAATTTGATGGTTTAGAATATAATAAAAAAATAAATGTTATTGAATCTGATAATTATGATGTATCAATATTTTTAGGTGAATTTGAAAATATTAATAATGTATATTTATCTACATTAATTAATGCTATCAATAGGTTAAATAGTGAAGAGAAAAAAATAGTACTTAGTGATTCTAGAGTTAAAAATAAACTTGCAAAAGAAATACTTAGTGGCTCTAGTAGTGATATATATGGTTATTTTGAATCATTAAAATTAAAATTATCAGTTACTGAAATATTGTCTTTGCTTGATGTTAAGAAAATTAAAGATAATTTTATAGGAGATAAAAAACATTTAGAATATAAACTATTTGCTAGTTTATGCCGCAGTGAAGTGGAGGTAAATGAAACAATCACTTACTTACTTAACAATGATGAGATGTTTATAGAATTTTTTAAACAAAGTACTAATTTTTATAGTGCACTTGGAAGTTTGAATGGGAAGTTGTTAATAGATACATTAACTAAACTTAAACAGAATAATATGGATACTCAATGTTATGATTTTGTTAGTTGCCTTTCTTTAGATACCCAAAAGGAACTTATTGATGAGAGACTTGATGATGAAATTATTTCTATACTTATACCAAAATTTAGAATAGATGCAGTAAATTATTTTTTTAAGGTAGATAATAGAGCAAATTATTTATTTAAAAATTTTAATATTCAGAAGTTTGCCGAAGTGGGTGTAATATTTAATGATACCATTTTAAGAAGTGATGAGTTTTTTGATATGTTAAAGAGTAAAAGTTTTGTGGACTTTCGAACAAATATAAATAATGTTGAAGTAAACAATTTACCTGAGTTTATTGAGATTAAACTAAAAAAATATTATGATGAAATATTTAATGATTATGATGAAAAAAAGGAAATGTTTAAGGAATACATAGAAATACTTGATGCTCCTGATACATTTAGAGATTATAAGAAATTTAATAATTATATATTAGATGATAATGCATCTCAAATTTTAAATTTGTCTAATCAATTAAAAAATGGTGATTGTATTGATAAGTTTAAAAAATTAACTAATCAAAAAATTAGCGAAGTACTTGTTGATGCACTCTTTGCCGATAATATTTATAATGTTCAGCTTAATATTAAGGAAATGTTTAGATTTAATAGTAAACTTAATGATAATGAAAAAGTACTTGATACTACTAGGGAACAATTTTATAAAATGATTTTGAATATAGATAATGTTTCTTGTAATGATAAAATTAAATTGTATAGAGAGTTGAAAGATAAAAATATTAATCTAATGTTTTATGAAGATCTTAGAAAACTAAAAGATAAGTCTTACAACTTTATTAAAAGTAAACTTTTTGACTTTAAAAATAATAAAGACTCCTATAACGAAGAATTAAGTAATAAATATGGTACTTCTGTTTATGATATGAGAAATAAAGACTTTTTCATGCTAGTTAGAGCGGAGAATGGACATAGAGATAAGGATAAGTGGAGAAGAAACTGTTATTCAATTATATCTGATGATAATACTGATGTTTTTGGACATGGTTCTGTAAATATTTATGGATATAATTCATTTGAAAATGACAGAGTTCTTCATATGTTTGAAGGTGATGCTTTTAGTGGAGATGAAAATAAAAATTTTGGTAGTAGAGAAAGAATTAATAGAATAATGACTCCTGAAGAATTAGCAAATGGTAGTAGTTGGTATAGTGAAATACAATTAGTAAATATAAAGGATAGTAATTCAAAGAATACATATTTTGCCAAAAAGCCTGATTTTATAGTGGTATATAATAAACCATCTGAAGAGAATATAAAAGAAAGTAAAGAACGGGGTATACCAATTGTTATTATAAATGAGCAAAGATTAAAGGATGATAAAAAAATTGACATTGATAAGAATATGGGTATGTATGATGATATATATATTAATAATTCTTATGATGAAGAAAATAGTGATAGAAAAGTTAGATAAGGAACGGTGATAGTAATGAATAAGGATATAATAAATGAAATTAGTGAAAATTTAAATATTAAAAAGGAAGGAATAGAAGCAGTACTTAAATTACTAGAAGAAGGTAATACAGTACCTTTTATTGCGCGATATAGAAAAGAGGCTACTGGTGCTTTAGATGAAGAACAAATTAGAAGTATTAATGAGTATTATGAATATCAAGTCAATCTATTAAAGAGAAAAGAAGATGTTATTAGATTAATTGATGAAAAGGGTTTGCTTACTGATGAACTTAAAGATAGTATTATGAAGGCTTCTAAACTAGTGGAAGTTGAAGATATATATAGACCTTATAAAGAAAAGAAAAAGACTAAGGCTACAGAAGCTATTAAAAATGGTTTGGAACCTTTAGCTAAGATTATTATGTCATTTAAAAAGGTAGATATTAAAAAAATAGCAGAATCATATCTTAATGATAATGTAAAAACTGTAGATGAAGCAATTACAGGTGCTAGTTATATCATTGCTGAATGGATTAGTGATAATGCTAGTTATCGTAAATATATTAGAAGTAATATGAGCAATTATGGAGTAATTCATAGTAAATTAAAGAAGGGTGCTACTGATGAGAGTAAAACTTATGAGATGTACTATGATTATGAAGAGAGAGTTAAATATATTAAATCACATAGGGTACTTGCTTTAAATAGAGGAGAAAAAGAAGGTGTTTTATCTGTTAATATATCAGTTGATGATGATTATATTATTTCTTTTTTAGAAAAGAAACTTATTAAAGATGAAAATACCGAGAGTGCTAATATTGTAAAGTCTGCGATTAGAGATAGTTATAAAAGACTTATTATTCCTAGTATTGAGAGAGAAGTAAGAGCGGATTTAAAGGAAGTGGCAGAGACTGCTGCGATTGAAGTGTTTGGAGATAATTTAGAAAATCTAATTTTAACTCCTCCGATGAAAGATATTATGGTTCTTGGATTTGATCCGGCATACAGAACAGGATGCAAATTAGCAGTTGTTAGTCCTACTTCTAGTGTACTTAATATTTCAGTTATTTATCCTCATGAACCACATAATAAATGGGAAGAATCAAAGAAAGTACTTAAAGATTTATTTAAAAAGTATGATATTGATGTTGTTTCTATTGGGAATGGCACTGCTTCAAGAGAAAGTGAAAAATTAGTAGCGGAGGCTATTAGTGAGTATAAAGATAAAGATGTTAAGTATGTTATTGTAAGTGAGGCTGGGGCAAGTGTTTACTCTGCTAGTGAACTTGCAATTAAAGAGTTTCCTAATTTAACTGTTGAAAAGAGAAGTGCTATTAGTATAGCAAGAAGGCTACAGGATCCTTTGTCTGAACTTGTTAAAATTGATAGTAAGAGTATCGGAGTAGGACAGTATCAACATGATGTAAATGAAAAGAAACTTGATGAGTCACTTGATTTTGTTGTTAGCAAATGTGTTAATAATGTAGGTGTTAATATTAATACCGCTAGTACATCTATACTTAAATATGTTTCTGGTTTAACTAAAACTTCAATAGATAAAATTATTGGTTATAGAGAAAAGAATGGTAGAATTAATTCTAGAGATGAACTTGTAAAAGGTAAGGTACTAACTCCTAAGGTTTATGAACAGTCTATAGGATTTATGAGAGTTATTGATGGAAATAATATTATGGATGAAACTTCTATTCATCCAGAAAGTTATGCTGTGGCAAGTAAATTACTTGAAGATATTGGATATACCGCTAAAGATGTTGGTAAGGAAGAATTAGTTAAGAAACTTGATGGTATTAATCTTGATGAGTATTCTAAAAAATTAGGTGTTGATAAGTATACACTTGAAGATATTATTAAGTGTTTAAAACAACCTAATAGAGATTTCAGAGATGATTTTGAAAAACCAATACTTAAGAGTGATATTCTTAAGATAGAAGATTTAAAAGAGGGAATGGAACTTTTTGGTACTGTTAGAAATGTTGTAGACTTTGGTGCTTTCGTAGATATTGGTCTTCATGATGATGCACTTGTTCATATATCTAAACTTACTGATAAATATATTAAACATCCTAGTGAAGTAGTAGCAGTTGGAGATATTGTTACTTGCTATGTAGAAAAGATTGATTTGACTAAAAATAGGGTAAGTTTATCTTTGATTAATCCTAATATGGTTAAAAACTAATGAAAATTAGTAAAAAACATGTAATTTTATAAAAAAATTGCATAAAATAATTGACAGATAGGCAATTTTATAGTATCATTATTATTGCCTACTGATGCAGATGTAGTTTAATGGTAGAACCTCAGCCTTCCAAGCTGACTGCGTGAGTTCGATTCTCATCATCTGCTCCAGATTGATAGGAAACTCGGAAATTAACTTCTGAGAGTAATAAATGCTAACTAGAAATAGTTAGTTTTTTTGTTATGTAAAGGAGTTGATTATATGTTAAATATAGAAACAAAAGAATTAAAAATAAGTGATAAATTAAAAAGAAAAATTGAGATGATTGGAAGATTTACTAATACTACTCCAATTATAAATAATGGTTCAATTAAAAATATAACAGGTACAAATGTTGCTTGTGTTATGCCACATATTATAGTTATTAAGAATAATAAATACCTAATGTTTGATGAATGTGATAATGTTTATGTAAATACATTTAAAAACAAAATAGTATTTAAAGATTTAGAAGATTATATAAATAGTCATTAAAAATCTTTTTAAATGTTAGACTTCGTAAAATTAACTTTAAAATGTCAAACAAGTGAGAGGTGTCTTTTAAAATATCTATATTTTAGACTACACTTTTCTCATTTAAGATGCCAAACATATGAGAAGCATATTTAAATTTTTTAAAATTTTAGACTTAACTTTTCTCATTTAAGATGCCAAACATATGAAAGGAGATATTTAAAAAATATGAATAAAGAAAATAAAATAGCAGGTATTTACATTAGGGTCAGTACAGAGGATCAAGCTCGTGAAGGTTTTAGTTTAGGAGAACAAGAAGAAAGATTAAGAGAGTTTTGTAAGTTTAAACGATATGAAATATTTAAAGTTTATAAAGATGCAGGAATCAGTGCTAAAAGTGATAAACGGCCAGCATATCAAGAAATGCTTGAGGATATAAAAAGCAAGAATATTAATGTAATTGTAGCATTTAAACTTGATAGACTTACTAGAAGTGTTTATGATATTGAAAAACTAATGAAAATAGTTAATGATTTAGATTGTGATATTGATTGTCTAGCTGATGAATCTAACACTACTACTTCAAATGGTAGAATGGTTATGAGAATTATGACTAGTGTAAGTCAAAATGAAATAGAAAAATGTTCTGAAAGAACTAAAGTCGGATTAGCGGGTGCAATTAAACAAGGACACTTGCCAAGTAGAACTACACTGGGTTATAAAAGAGAAAATAAAAAGTTAGTTCCCAATCCACTTACAAAAGATATTGTAGTGAGAGTTTTTGATTTATATTTAGAAGGTAAAAGTCACCAAAAAATAGCAAACATCTACAATAAAGAAAATGTTTTAGGTAAAACTTGGAGAGATTCTACTATTCAAAAGATATTATCTAATGAAATATATAAAGGTGATTATATTCATGGTAAAAGAACTAAACATCTAACATATTATGAAAATGTAGTTGAACCTTTAGTTAATAAAGATAAATGGGAATCTTGTCAATATCAAAAATTAAGAAATGCAAGACACTATGAAAGAACTTCAACATATCTTTTTACTAACAAATTAAAATGTTCTAAATGTGGTAATTATTTTGGTGGTAAAGCTAGTGTTAAAAAGAAACTTAATAAAAAGTATTACTACTATAA
>CAKOLH010000006.1 GCA_934096105.1 uncultured Bacilli bacterium
TATATTTACTTTGGAAGGAGAGGTGATTTTATGATAGAAAGTAATTTCTTAACCTTAGGGGGAGGAGGTTATTAGTACATGGAATTAGTTATAGCGTATGCTTTAACTATTCTTGTTACCATAGCACTAATAGTGCTAGGTAACCATAGAAAATAGATAAAAATCGGGGCACCTCAGGGGGGGTAGCTCCGATTTGCAAAAACAATGAAGAGAACACCTTTAGCAAATAGGTGTTAGCCATTTTTATTATGACTAATTTCTCTTTCCATATACATTATATGATAATTTTAATAAAAAAGCAATAAAATTTTTTTCTTATACATATTCGGTTGTTATTTTAATACATTTATGATAAAATTATATCGTATAGTTATAATAAGAAAAGAGTGATATATATGACTAAATATAAAGTATTAGATGCCAATGAAGCCGTAGCTAGGGTAGCCTATAAATTTATTGAATTAGCGGGAATATACCCAATAACTCCTGCTTCACCAATGGCTGAGAAAATAGATGTATTAAGTAGTAATGGAGAAATAAACTTTTTTGGAAATAGAGTAAAAGTAGTAGAAATGCAGTCAGAGGCTGGAGCAGTAGCTACAGTTCATGGTGCTTTGCAAAGTGGTATCTTAGCAAGTACTTTTACAGCAAGTCAAGGTCTGTTATTAATGATACCCACATTATACAAGTTATCAGGAGAAATGTTACCAGGAGTAATCCATGTAGCCGCACGTAGTTTATCTACTCATGCTTTAAGTATTTTTGGAGATCATCAAGATATTTATAGTGTAAGAAGTACTGGTGTATGTATGTTATCATCATCTTCTGTAGAGGAAGCTTATCATATGGCTATGATATCCCATTTATCAAGTATCAAAGCATCATTACCATTTGTTAATTTCTTTGATGGCTTCAGAACTAGTCATGAAATAGACAAAGTAAAAGAAGTAGATTTATCCAGTTTAGAGCCACTTATAGATAAAAAAGCCTTAAGAAATTTTAGAGAAAGAGCTCTAAGTAATGAAAATCCAAATGAAAGAGGAACAGCAGAAAATGATGATATTTATTTCCAAAATACTGAGGTAAGAAATAAGTATTATGAAGATGCTGTAGATATTACTATAGATTACATGAAAAAAGTAGGTAAAATAGTAAAGAAAGACTATAGACCATTTAATTATTATGGTAGTAGTACTGCTAAAGAAGTAATCGTGGCTATGGGCTCAGTATGTGAATGTATCGAAGAAACTATAGATAAATTAAATGAAAATGGCTATAATGTTGGTTTAATAAAAGTTCACTTATATAGACCATTCAGTATTAAACATTTACTTGAAGTATTACCAAGTACAGTAGAAAAAGTTGCAGTACTAGACCGTACTAAAGAACCAGGATCTTCAGGAGAACCTCTATATCTAGATGTTGTTAATGCCCTAAAAGATACTACTATCAAAGTAATTGGTGGAAGATATGGATTATCCTCTAAAAATACAACTCCAAGTATGATAAAAGCAGTCTATGATAATCTAAATAAAAATATGAAGAATAATTTCACTATTGGAATAAACGATGATGTAACTAATTTAAGTCTTGCTATAGATAACAATTTTAAACTAGATAATCACAATTATCAAATGTTAATATATGGCTATGGTTCAGATGGAATGGTTGGAACATCAAAAGATATCCTAAAAGTAATCGGAGATGCCACTCCAAAATATGTTCAAGGATATTTCCAATACGATTCCAAAAAATCCGGAGGAGTAACACGTAGTCATCTTCGTATTTCTGAAACTCCAATAAAAAGTACATATTATATTGATAATCCAGATTTCATTGTAGTATCAAAAGATACATATATTTATAAATATGATATCATAGATAACCTAAAACAAAACGGAATACTACTATTAAATACTAGTCTAAGTAAAGAAGATTTAGCAAAGTCTTTACCAAATAAAGTAAAAAGACTATTAAAAGATAAGAATATCAAAGTATATGTTATAGATGCTTATAAAATAGCCAATTCTTTAGGTTTAAAGAATAAAATAAATACTTGCATGGAAGTATGTATATTTAAAATAATGAATATCTATGATATAAATAAAGTAATCAAAATACTAAAAGAAAATAATAAACTAAGATTTGCCTCTAAAGGAGATAAAATCGTAGAAATTAATAATAAAGTAATAGATAACTCTCTAGAATATCTAACTACTTTTGAAGTACCAGAAGAATGGAAAGATTTAGAATACAAAGATAATAAAAAATTAACCTTTAATGAAAGTATAAATTTACTTAAAGGAGATACATTACCAGTAAGTAGTTTTATAAAAAATAAAGAAGGTATTTTTGAAGGAGCCACAACTAAAGAAGAAAAAAGAAACATTGCCGAAGAAGTTCCTTGTTGGATAAGTGAAAATTGTATAGAATGTAATCAGTGTGCATTCTCTTGTCCACATGGTGTAATAAGACCATTCCTTCTAGATAAAAAAGATAGCAAAGTAGAAAGTATACCATCATTATTACCAAAAGATAAAGAATTTACTATTGGAATAAATTATGAAGAGTGTACAGGCTGTGGTGTATGTACTTTAGCCTGCCCAGGAAAACTAGGCAAAAAAGCCTTAGAAATGGTACCAAATAAAGATAAAGAAAATAATTTTGAATACTTACTTAAAAATAGTGTTAATGATAAATACCAAAGTAATTTATTAACAGTAAAGAATGTAAGTTTCAAAGAGCCAAAATTTGAATATTCTGGTGCTTGTGCAGGCTGCGGAGAGACACCCTATATAACAAACTTAACTAGAGTATTTAATGATAATCTAATAATAGCCAATGCTACAGGTTGTTCATCAATATACTCTGGATCAGTTCCAAGTATGCCATATAGTATACCTTGGGCCAGTTCATTATTTGAAGACAATACCGAATATGGCTATGGTATTCTTCAAGGTATAAATATAAAAAGAGATAAAATCAAAAAATATATGAAAGAATATCCAAGAAATAAACTATTCAAAAAATGGATAGAAAATATGGATAACTATGATATCTGTAAAGAAGTAAAAGAGAGTATTGATTATAAAAAACATCCATATTTAAATGATATGAAAGATTATATCTTACCTAAACAATTATGGGTTCTAGGAGGTGATGGCTTTGCCTATGATATTGGTTATGGCGGTCTAGATCATGTATTATCAAAGAAAGACAATATAAACATATTAGTACTTGATACTGAGGTATATTCAAATACCGGAGGGCAATCATCAAAATCATCAAATATTGGATCAGTAGCATCATTTACCGCAAATGGTAAAGATAATTATAAGAAAGATTTAGCTAGAATAGCAATGTGCTACCCTCATGTATATGTAGCCTCAGTAAATATAGGCTATAACAAAGAGCAGTATCTAAAAGCCATCAAAGAAGCAAGTCTTCATAATGGGCCATCATTAATAATAGCATACTCTCCATGTATTGAACATGGTATTAAGACAGGTATGCAGCATTCACAGTCAAATGGTTATCTTGCCACTAAATGTGGATACTTCTTAACATTTAGATATAATCCTGATACAAAGAAATTTAGCCTAGATTCTAAAGAACCAGAATTTGATAAGTATAAAGATTATTTAATGACTGAAAATAGATTTGCTAGTCTAGTAAGAAAAGATAAAGAACGTGCTAGCCTATTATTAGAGGAACAAAAAGAGTGGGCTATAGATAGATATAACTATTACAAAAAGATAAGTGAGGAGTAAGATATGGAAGAAAAAGAAATAGAGGTAAATGGTGAAAAGATTAAAATAGCACTAAAACTACCTAAAGAAGAAATCGAAGATAACAACATAAAGATATATTTAGATGATACAATAGATCTTACTAAAACCATAAAAAAAGTGAAAGAGGAAACAAATAATGAGCAAGAGAAATGAGCAGGAATTATTTCTTAGTTATATTAGAGACATTTATTTAGCTAATCCTTATTTAGAAATAAATGACGATACTATCTATAATGAACTTTCTCACTTTTATGAAGAAAATGGTATAAGAAAAAGAATAGGTAATAATGGTTTACTACTTAATGTTCAGCAAAGTCTAGCAAGAAAATTTGGTTCTAAATTTAGTTCTGGTGGTTATTTCTGGTTCTATGAAAATAGAAAAAACTTTGGTGATACTGATTATTACAATAAGTTATACAATGCAATAAAACTATATATTTCAGTAGATGCTGAAAACTTATATGATGTTACAACCAAAATAATTGAATATATTCAAAAAGAAAATATTCTTACACAAACTAAAGTAGCTAAAAATATGCGAAATGATGTTTTAGTAGTCAGAGTATCAAATGGTGAAGAAGCAAAAAAAGTAATAGATTTTGTAAATAGTCTTAATTACAAAAGTAACATTAAACCTAACCCTTTTGCGTTATCTAATGATAAGGCAAGTGTAACCAGAGATGGTAGTTTATCATATAATGGTACTGTTTGTAATATGATTACTAATTATCTAAGAGATTGTAGATTTAGAAATAAGATGGATAGTGCAAATATTGATGGATTATATAAATATGTTAATGATACTATTAAAAAATTAAAAGGCCCATATAAAAAAGAGGCTATCCAGTTATATCAAATAGATACAGAACAAAAATATAAAGATATTTTAATGACTCTTGATATCATGTCAAAGAATTTAGATGGTACAATTAGTTTAGAAACTATATTTAAAGAAGATAGAAATAAGAATATAAGCAGTACTAGTACTATTAAAAAAGATGATAAGGATAAAATCAAATATGTTTTAAGTGGTTTATCAAAATATTATAATACATCTGATATTCATAGCATTATGATGCAGTATATTTCCGATGGAAGATTAGAACATTTTACCAGAAGAGATAACATTAGACAAGTAATGTCATCTTTTACTCCTGAAAAGTTAGATACTATACTTAGTGAAATGAGTTATAATGCCTTAATTGATGCGGTTATTGCTACTAAAGAAAAATATCCAAATATCAATCAGGCTGAGTATGCCATAAAGTTATTTATTCTAAATAGTGATTTATCAGGATTCACTAATGAAAATAATTCAAGAAGTTATCTTGGTCTGGTATCATTGCCAACAAAAATATTAGAAGCATTAACAAAAGATTTACCAGATTCATATAAAAGCGCACTATATAGTATAATTAATTTAAGTTATGAAGAGAGAAGTATAATAAAAAAACTTCTTGATAAATCTGATGTGTCAAAAATACCTAGTGAAGCCTTATCTATCGCCAGAGGAAACGTCGCTTTACTTGATAATTTAACACAATTTATAACTAACAATATTTATGAAAATAATAAGAAAGATATTAAGGCTGCAAGAAGTTATTAGAATAAACAAATTAAATAAAATTATTTAAAGACAATTAAAATTGTCTTTTTCTTTACATTTTAATAAATTTATTATATAATATTGCCGTAAAAAAAGGAAGCGTGATTATATGAAAGAAAAAATAGGGAGTGAACCTATAAATAATACTTATAGTTTTTCAGAAAGACATCCTATCATACCAAATTTAAGTATCTATAATGCCATTAGTTTACTTAGTACATTTTATAGAGACGTCGAAGCAATTGATTGTTTAGATTTAACAGTAAACTATGATGAGATGATAAAGGACTCAATAACTATGTCTAAGGCCCTAAAGGAACTAGGAATAAAAAAAGGTAATATAGTATCTGTTGCTATGCCTAATTATTATCAAGGAGTTATTATCTATTTAGCCTGCAATCGAATAGGAGCCATAACTACTTTTATTAATTCAATGTCATCAATTGAAGAAGTATTAGGATATTTAAATGAGTTTGAATCTAGTTTGTTTATTAATTTTGATAAAGATAAAGAATATAATAAAAAAATCAAAGAAGGTAGTAAGGTAAGAAATATTATTACTTTATATAGTAATGAAATTAGTACTAAGGATTATAGTAGTATAGAGACACTCGCTAACGGATATAATGATGATTTATCTTTTAGTGATATTGGTAGTATTGCTAAGTATTATAAAAAGCCTATATATACTTTATATGGTGGTAAAGAAGACTCTTTAATTTTATTTACTAGCGGTTCTACTGGTAATCCTAAGAGTGTAGTATTAACTAATGAGAATTTACTTGCTTCTGGTATTTATATGAAAAATACTGGTAAGATTAAAGCAAAAATAGGAGAAAGATGTTTAGTATGTGTACCATTTTCTTATCCTTATGGTTTTGCTACTTCTACTATTATGAGTTTAATATGTGGTAGAGTGGCAGTACTTGCTCCTACTTTAAGTAAAGATAATATTAGATATTATCTAAGTAAAAATCCTAACTATGTATTTGGTAGCCCTGCTCTTCTTGAACTTATTAAAAGAAATGTTAAAGATAGTGATGATTTATCTAGTATTCATACTTTTGTATCAGGAGGAGATTTCTTAACACCAGCACAAAATATTGATGGAGTAAACTTTTTTAGAAAACATGGAGCTAATACTGTTATATGTAATGGTTCTGGTAATGCTGAGACAGTTGGTACTAATACAATGGCTGTTGGTTCAATTAATAGACCCGAAACAGTTGGTAGAGTACTCGTTGGAACTAAAGCTATAATTGTTAATCCTGATACTTTAAAAGAACTTAAACAGGGTGAAGAAGGAATGCTCTGTGTTGCTGGTAAACACGTATTTAAGGGATATTATAAAAATGAAGAGATGACTAAAAATACTAAATTTATATATAATGGAGTAGAGTATTATAAAACTGGTAATATGGGCATTTTAGATAGTGAAGGCTACTTTACTCTAACTGGAAGAAGTAGTAGATATTATATTAGGTCAGACTTAAATAAAGTATATCTAGAACATATCCAAAATGTTATATCTTTAATTGATGTAGTAGATAGTGTAGTAGTAGTTCCTAAACCTGATAAAGATTTATTATTTACTAATAAAGCATATATAGTATTAAAAGATGGTGTTATGCCTACGAAAGAAGTAAGTGATTATATACTAGATATGTGTTATAAACCATTAGTTAATAATATTACAGGGGAGACTATTCAATTAAAACCATATGAAGTACCAGAATCTATTACATTCTTAGATACTATTCCTAGAACTAAAGCAGATAAGGCTGATTATAGACTTTTAGAAGAAATGGCTAAAGAAGAAGCTGAACATAAAGCTAAGAAGAGAGAACTTAAATAGTTTTTTCTTCTTTTTCTATTGTAAAAAAAGCAAAAAAATTGTATACTTAATATAGATAATAGATAGGAGTTGTTTATATGTATACTGGTATTTATTTTTTAATTGAAGCGATAGTATATTCAATGTTACTTATGATTGTATACTTTAGAAAGAAAGTATTTAAAAGCAAAGAAAATAAAGTATATTCAATATTAGTAATAGTATCATTTTTCGAACTGATTGTAGAACTTATTTTGGATTTTGTTGGACCAATGTATAAAGAGATACCTAATGTTAGTTATTTTGTAGCAAGGCTATTTTCTTTTGGAGTAGAACTTTGGATTACTATATTACTTTGCTATGTACTATTTGTATGTCTTAGTATTAAAAAGAAAGAAAGATATATACCTGTAGTTAGAAATATAGCGGTTGTATTAATGATTATTTTTACCACTCTAAATTTTATATTACCACTTAACTTTAAATACGATGGATACATTGCTTATACTTATGGGCCAAGTGTTAGTATTATATACATATCAGCCTTTTTATATTCCCTTATTGGTATAGTAGCACTAATAAGAAATATTAAAAGTATTAAAGATAAACGTTTCTTTCCAATATTATTATTTTTATTAGTAGGTGGTATTGCCTCCTATATTCAATATATGAACCCAGGACTATTACTTGCCACACCAATTCATGCCTTTATAACATTCCTTATGTACTTCACCATTGAAAACCCTGATGTAAAAATGATTGAGGAATATCATAAAGCTAAAGAAATCGCCGATAATGCTAATGAAGATAAAACAATGTTCCTATATAATATGACTAATGATATAAGAGCAATTACTAAAGATATAAATAATGAAGCTAATAACGCCATTCTTGAATTAGATAGTAAAAAAATAGACAAAGACTACATGAGTGAATGCCTAAGAGGTATTAAAGAAAATACCGCTAGATTTACCACAATGACTAATGAAATATTAGATGTATCTAGTATAGATAATGCAAGTATCAAAGTATATGATGAAAAGTATAATATAAAATTATTACTAAGAAGATTAGTAACATTATATAATGATAAATGCAAAGAAAAGAACTTAACTTTCAGAAGTAACATTGATAGTACTTTACCAGAATATTTATATGGTGATAGTCTAGGACTTAAGAATGTCCTAACTAGTATTCTAGATAATAGTGTTAAATATACAAGTAATGGTTATGTAGAATTAAATGTAAGTACCATTATAAAAAATAATATAGTAAGACTAATAGTAACAGTAGAGGATTCCGGTATTGGCATAACTCCTGATAAATTAGATACCATCTTTTATAAAAATAGAGAAGAAATAGATGGAAGCAATATTAAGAGTAATTTATATACCGCTAAAAAATTAATTACTTTAATGGGTGGTACTATCATTGCCAGTAGTAATTATAATGAAGGTACTACAATGAAAATAGTTCTAGACCAGAAACTAGGAGAACAATATGATGAAAAACTAACTAAGTATGAAAATACATATGATAAGAAAAGAATCCTACTCGTAGATGATAATATTTCCACTAATAAGATAATAAGTAAATTACTAAAAGATACCAATATAGAATTAGATTATGTAAGTCTAGGTAAAGAAGCACTGGATAAGATTAGAAGTAAAGAAAAATATGACCTAATTCTATTAGATGAAGTGATGGACCCACTAGATGGAAAGACTGTTATGAAAAAATTTAAAGATATCAGAGCTTTCAATACCAAAGTCATATTACTAACTAGAAATAGCGAATACGAATATAATGAAGAATATCTAAAATATGGTTTTGCTGGTTACCTTTTAAAACCAATAAACAAAGACAAATTACTAGAAATAATAGATAAGTACCTATAAACTATGGTACTTATTTTTATTTAAAAAACTGGTAAAATTTTTCTACTATATTTTTTTGACATTATTACATATTTGTGGTAGAATTATAACTAGTTAAAAAGAACTTCTTTTTAATTGACAAATAATATTTTTTTTGAGATAATTTTATTATAGAGGTGGTTTAAATGAATGATAGAATTACTTTAACTATGCAAGATATTTTAGAGAAGGAATTCAAAATAGATGCCAGAGGATATAGACCGCAAGAAGTAGATAAATTTTTAGATATTATTATTAAAGATTATAATGAATATAATAATATTATAAGAAACCTAGAAAAAGAAAAAAGAGCCCTAGCTCTTGAAAACCAAAATCTAAAAAATGAAGCAAGAAATTTAAGATCAAGTATTGAAGCTGCTAGAATTGGCGAAAAAGAAATAACAAATGTTGATTTATTAAGAAGAATATCTCAGTTAGAGAAGATAATTTTAGGAAAATCAGAACAATAATTTATCTGGGTAAATGCTGCATATAATTATGTAGAGGAAAGTCCATGCTCGCACTATCTGTGATGATAGTAGTGTTTGTGCTTAGGGAAAAAATAACCTAAGGCAGGTAACTGACGGCGTTCGTTTTATCTAAGGGAAACTATGATAAAAAGGATATAAAGTGCCACAGAAACGAGTCTATGAAGAAATTCGTAGAATGAAACGAGGTAAACCCCGCAAGCGAGAAACCCAAAATATGGTAGGGGAATCTTCCGAGGAAAATAAGAATCCAAAGAAGAATGACATTGTGTCATAGATAAATATTTACCGCCTAGCAATAGGTACAGAACATGGCTTATAAGATTTATTATTATTAAGGAGAAGTATGAAAAACATTGGACTGAAATTAAAAGAAAAAAGAATACAAAATGGTTTGTCTATTGATGAAGTAGCAGAGGACTTAAAACTAAGACCTTCACAAATAGAAAGTATTGAAGAAGGAAGAAAAGATGACTTCAAAGACATATTCTACCTAAAGTATTTTATTAGAGACTATGCCAAATATTTAGGCTTAGATAGTGATAAGATATTGGATGAATTTAATGAATACTTGTTTGACGAAACATCAAAGATACCAGTAGATATGATAAAAGAGGCTAAAAAAGAAAAAAGTGAAGTAGTCTCAAATGAAAAAGTATCACCATATACAAAGAGTTCTAAGAAGAAACTAGGAGTACCAAAGATAATAATTGGCCTAATAGCCCTAGTGGTTCTAATTATAGTAGGATACATTTTAGTAAGTAACTATAAAGGCAATGACTTTAGTGATAAAAACATTACATATAGTATAAGGAGATAAAATGAATAAAGCAAATAAAATAACAATGAGTAGAATTATAATGTCATTGATAATTATAACAATAATGCTATTTCCTTTTGACCAAGTTGGTTTAGAATTTCCAACATATATACTAAAAGGAAATATTGTTATAGACTTAAAATATATACTAGTGGGAGTACTATTTGTAATAGCCTCATTTACTGATTTCTTAGATGGACATGTGGCTAGAAAATATAATATAGTAACTGACTTTGGTAAGATGATAGATGCTATTAGTGACAAATTACTTACTAATTCAGTATTAATAATTCTTGCTTGTAATGGTAAGGTATCCACTATAATAGCAGTAGTAATAGTTATGCGCGATATCATAGTAGATTCTATAAAGATGGTAGTAGGCAATAAAGGTGCTGCCGTAGCAGCTATTGGAATTGCCAAAGTAAAGACAGCAACATTGATGGTAGGTATAGTTTTAACACTATTCTATAATTTACCATTTGAATTAATACCACTTAGGGTATCAGATTTCCTATTAGCAGTAGCGGCTATACTATCTGTAATATCAGGAATAAAATATTATATAATGGCTAAACCATATTTAAAAGATAGATAATACTTAGGTATTATTTATTTTTTTATTCACTTTAAGCCTTATTTCATAAGTCTTTCAGTGCTATTTTTAGCCTCTATTAAAAGTCTAAAAATAGTATGCCAGTGCATCTATCATATATAAGCCATAAATACATATTTATATGTCGCTCGATATTATCTCTAAAAAAATCATAAAAAAACACGAACAAATGTACTAAAACATATTGACAACTAAAAAAATATATTATATAATGATTTTGTAATTAAGGAAAGTGTAGGAAAGAGAGGAATTATGGCAAAGACAGTTGAAAAGGATTCTGCATTAGAACAAGTATTAGCAGATATAGAAAAGCAATTTGGAAAAGGGGCAATTATGAAACTAGGAGAGCAGGAGCATAAAGAAGTAGAAGTATGTCCTAGTGGTTCATTAAGTTTAGATATAGCCTTAGGAGTAGGAGGATATCCTAAGGGAAGAATAATTGAAATATATGGACCAGAATCTTCAGGTAAGACAACATTCGCATTACATGCAATTGCTGAGGTACAAAAGCAAGGCGGAAGAGCAGCATTTATAGATGCAGAGCATTCACTAGACCCTGTATATGCTCACAATTTGGGAGTAAATACTGATGAACTATTATTATCACAGCCAGATACAGGAGAGCAAGCCTTAGAAATTTGTGATGCTCTTGTCAAGAGCGAAGCTGTTTCAATAATAGTAATAGATTCAGTAGCAGCCCTTGTACCACAAGCAGAAATAGATGGGGAAATGGGTGATTCACATGTTGGATTACAAGCAAGATTAATGAGCCAAGCTCTAAGAAAATTATCTGGTTCAATTAACAAAACAAAGACAATTGTAATATTTATTAATCAGTTAAGAGAAAAAGTAGGAGTACTATTTGGTAATCCAGAAACAACTCCGGGTGGTAAAGCATTAAAATACTATTCTTCAGTTAGACTTGACATAAGAAGAGGAGAACAATTAAAAGTAGGCTCTGATGTTATAGGAAATAAAACTAATATTAAAGTAGTAAAAAATAAAGTGGCTCCACCATTTAAAACTGCTACAGTTGATATAATGTATGGTGAAGGTGTATCAAAAGAAGGAGAATTATTAGATTTAGCCTCTGATGCTGGTATTGTTGAAAAAAGTGGTGCATGGTATGCCTACAAAGGAGACAAAATCGGTCAAGGAAAAGAAAATGCTAAAATATATCTAAAAGAAAATCCAAAAATTGAAAATGAAATTGAAGAGTTGGTTAGAAAACATTATAATATCTCTTTAAATAAAAAAGTAGAGAAAGAAGCTAAAACTAAAGAATCAAAATAACTAAAGGAATAAAAATAATATTCCTTTTTTCTATAACATATGATAAAATGTAAGTGGGTGAGAAATTTGAAAAAAAGCATAATAATATATAATCCAAGTTCAGGAAAATACAATAAAGAAAAAACATTACCAAAATTAAAAGAAGTATTAAATGATTATAATTATGAAGTTGAAATAATGGAAACTAAAAAGAAAGGTCATGCTACTACATTAGTAAAAGAAGTTCCTTACGTAGATTTACTTATTTCAATAGGTGGAGATGGAACCTTCAATGAAGTTATGACTGGTAATTTTGCTAGAAAGAAAAGATTAACTCTATGTCATCTTCCATCAGGAACAACGAATGATATTGGAGCTATGTGGGGATATGGTAAAGACATGGTATCCAATTTAAAATTAGCTCTAAATGGTGAAATAAAAAGAATAGATGTATGTACAATAAATGGAAAACCATTAGTATATACTGCTGGCTTTGGTAAGTTTATGAATATCCCATATGAAACACCAAGAGAATTAAAAAAGCGACTAGGTCACTTAGCCTATATAAGAGAAGGCGCTAGAGATTTCTTTAGAAAAGTAAAACTATATGACATAAGTTATGAGATAAATGGTGAAGAATATCGTGGACTATTCTCATTTGCCATTATAACAAATGCTAATAGAGTAGCGGGTATTAATAATTTCTATAAAGATATTAAATTAAATGACAATCAGTTTGAAGTTTTAATGTGTAATATCACTAAACTAAAAGATGTAGTAAAGACATTGTATTTCTTTGCTAAATATGATGCCAGTAAAATACCAGGATTTTATTTTTATAAAACAGACAACTTCAAATTCAAATTTAATACGCCAATAAAAAAACCACTATGCATAGATGGCGAATCATTTGATGATTTAAGTGGTGAATATAATGTTAAAATAGACAAAGACATCTATGTCTTAATGCCATCAAAAAATATAAGTAGTTTATTTGTTAAAGAAGAGAAGAACTAAAAATATAGTCTTCTCTTCTTTTCTCTTTACTTATAGCAGCCATTTCTAATCATTTGTCTTTTCCAGTTAATATTAGCCATAAAAACATATAATCTCTTAGTCATTGGTCTAATTGTAGTCTCTAATATAATTTCATTACCATTATCTATACATTCTTTAAATTTCTTAATCTTAATCAAAAAAGGTATAGAAATCAATTTATATAACCAAAACTTTTCACACTTACCAACAATCTCTCCTGCTCCAATATTAAAAGATCCCATATATTTTGCTTTGTTTTTCTTAGCGAAGTTTTCTATAATTAATGAAGCTGTTCTATTATGCTTAGCTTCCCAAAAACCACAGTTAATAATTGTATAAATTTTTTTATTACTAATATCAATCTTATTACTTTGAATATATTCCATAAATTCAATTATTTTACACGTAGGTCCATCAACATATAAAGGAAAACATAAAATAATAGTATCAACCTTTTTAATATCCTTTAAAATGTTACTAAAATTATCTCTATATACATATTTAATTTTTTCTTTGTCTTTAATTTTATTCAGAAAATAATTAGAATTACCATTTTCTAATTTTGGACTACCATTTATATATAATTTCATATATTTATCTCCTCATAATCATTATAAAAATAAATTTCTGGATAATTAGTATTCAAATTATTCATATTAGCCTCTACAAACCTAGTAGCAATTTTTTTATCTTCATCAGTAATATTTTCACCATAAAAATAAACCTTAAAATTAATCTTTTTATCTATTCTAACTTTATGATGTATCTCACCATTCCTAATAGTAAAGAAAGGTTCAACAAACGATATGCTCCTTTCAATAATTTTTTTAACTTTACTACTATAAGTACCATAAGTAAATTTACTAATAATAATAAGTTCATCACTTTCTAAAATTTTTTTACCATTATAAGTAATATTATCCTTATGTATACATTCCAGTGGTTTTCTAACCCAACAAGAAAAACATCCTATACAGTTTTTCTCTGCATTACTAACTAAAACATCAGTATCATTTAACTTCAAAAAAAAGGCATCCTCTAAATCATGTATTATTGTTCTCATAATAAAAAATATGCTAAATAAAAATATTTAGCACTATAATACTAGTAACTATTATAAAACTCACTTCAAAATTACTCCGAAATGGGTAAAATGAGTGGAAAAATTGGAGTAAAAATGGAAAAATCAAAGTAAAAAGGCCTTATTTTATAAGACTTTTGCATTCTTAATGGTGGAGCTGAGGGGAATCGAACCCCTGTCCGCAAATACAGTAGCTTAACCTTCTACAAGATTAGTAAGTTATTAAAATTCATAAGCAAATAGATAACTCACAATCATAATTGCTTACTAGTTTATGTTTATTCATTATGAAGTCTAAACAAAAATCATAATATAGTCTGCTTTATAAGTCCTATCTAATTCTCACAGACAAAGAATTAGTAGAACCTGTCGCTACCTATAGGTTAGGCATAAGCAACAGCGTTTGTATAGCTGTTTCCAGTTATGTTTAATTTTACTCTTGTAACATAAGAGATACTCGTCTTGCTAATTAAGCCCAAATATTTTCGTCGAAGCCAAAGACAGCCCCAATACATATATAATTCTATCAAACAAATGTTTCTTTGTCAAATTTTTATTCAAATTTTATTGTAATATTACAAAAATTAATGTATAATTACTATAGAATAGATATAGGGAGCGTTAGTATGGAATACGACAATGTAGAAAATAAAAATTATTTTGGAGTTAGACATTATAATGTTAAAATAGTAAAAGAAAAAATCAAACCATTAAAATTCATTTCCAGTGTTATATCATATGCTATTTTTATATGGTTATTGTTAATTGGATTAACACTATTAGTTTATATAGCAGACATTAAAATACGTGCAGCCAAAGGTGACAATACACCACCTAAATATAATGCCTATGTGGTACTAACAGGCTCAATGATACCGGAAATAATGCCAAAAGATGTAGTAGTAACAAAGAAAAGAGATGCTAAAGAATTAGAAGTAGGAGATATTATAACTTTTGTATCAGCAGATCCTAGACTTTCAAATATAATAGTAACACATAGAATAAAACAAGTATTTACTAATCCAACAACAGGTAAACGCGAATTTCAAACTAAAGGAGATAATAATAATATTGAAGATTTCGTTTTAGCACCAGAGCAAAATATAATTGGAGAAGTAATTTATAAAATACCAAAATTAGGATATGTACAAGCTATATTAGCTACAAAAGGTGGATTAATAATAATAGTATTAATACCATGTTTAGCAATATTATCTTATGATATAGTAAAATTGTGTAAAAGGATGACAACTAAAAAGAAAAATAAATCTACCGTTGTAAGAAGGTGATATAATTATGCCAAAAACCAATAGATTTCATGTTAAAGAAATAGATAAACAAAATGTAACAGTAGAAGAAGAAAGAAAATATCGTTCACCATTTATATTATTTCTAATAAGAAATGGTAAATTAATACTAACAATATCTCTTCTTTTTTCACTATCCGTATTCATAATAGCATTTTCACTTATTATGAGGAATATAAAAGATTCATCAATTTTAAAATATGAATCAAATGGTGTAATAGTAGAATTCACTTCAAGTGATGAATCAATATTAAATGGAACGCCAATAACACCGGAATACGCTGATAAACTATTTAGTAATAGTGTTCAAAATAGTAATAATGAAGGTGTAGTTATAAAAATTAAAGAAGAAACATTTGAGTTTGGAAAAGTAATATTTTATTCAGACAAAACACTTCTAATAAAATATAATGATGGCACATATTTACGAGTGTACTCCGTTAATAATAGTTATGCCATAGATAAAGAGGGTGTGTTAAATTCAGCTGCAGTAAGAAAAAAATTAACTGGAGAAATTAAACAAAATGCTTTAAGTATGAATATATTATATTTATCAGATGGTAGTGCTGAAGTTACATATCAAGATGAAACCATCTTTGTAAGAAATGGTGATATGACAAGTACAAACGATGAATTCTACACTAACCTAAGTTTAATATCAATAAAGAAAAAAGAAGAAAATGGTAAAATATATTATTCAAAAAACATAATAAAAGAAAATAATACACTAATTATAGATGATAAAGTATATAAAGTAAAAAAAGAAGTAGACATCAAACAAGATAATATAAAAATAATATATTATGAAAATGATTATGCTGAAGTAATAAAAGATGATTTAAGCATTATTGTTGAAAAGAGTGAACATATTAGGTATGATGGCTATATATTCGAAATAGTATATCAAACTAAAGAAGAAGTTAATATTAAAGATTTAATTGATATTAAAAAAATAAAACTTAACAATACTAATGAAAAAGAAATAAATTATATCATAGTACTTGAAGAAACAAATAAATATGAAAAATATAATGTAAAAGTATTACCAAAAGAATGCCTAAAATTTAGCATTTACAATAATGGAAAAATGTATAAAAATAATCTTTTAGATAATAATTTAAAAGAAAAACAAGAATATGACTTTAATAACAATACATATCTATTATATGAAGGAAAACTGGGTGGATTAAGTACCACAGACATAGACATAGGTATGTGGATAGATTATAAAAAAACACAAAATGAGAATATGAATTCAGCATTCATAGGAACAGTAAGAGTATATATAGAATAATAAGAAAGGTGGTATATTATGAAAAAGAAAAACATTATAAAAATAAGTATAATAGCTTTTTCAGTATTAATAGTTTTAGTATTAGCAATAACAACAACTCAATCATATTTTAACAAAGACAATTATGCCAATAATCCGACAGAATATCAAACAGGACTACTATCGATTGAAGCATCATCTAAATCAAATAATATATCACTATCTAATACATTACCAATGAGTGACACCGAAGGTGAACAAACAGAGCCATATGTATTTACAATAAAAAATAATGGTAATGTAGACTATAAATTTAATATAAAATTATTATCAACAAATGATAATACATTTTCTCCAGAATACATAAAAGTAAAAGTAGACGATGATGGTATAAGAACATTATCATCATTAACAGACAGTATAATAAAGGAAGATGTAATATTACCTGCTGGAGAAACAGTAGATATAACACTAAGAGTATGGTTAAGTAGTGATACTAAAAACACTCAAATAGGTAAAACATTTAATTCTAAAATAGTAATAGATGGACAGTCAGTATATACAAGTACAAATCAGGAAATACAAACATACACATTAGAATATGATACTGGTGGTGGAACAACAATACCATCAGAATCAGTAACAGCAGGAAACGAATTAACATTAAGTAGTGTAACGCCAAAAAAGTCAGGTTATACTTTTAAAGGCTGGAGTACAAGTAGCACAGCCACAGCAGCATCATATCATCCAGGACAAACTATAACTGTGGATCAAAATACCAAATTATACGCTGTATGGGAAGCGAATACAACATATACTTTAAAGATAACTGGTGGCACAGGTGTAGAAAGAATAAATTATAAATTATCAACAACTATTAGTTATATGACAAATGCGGCAACACCAACCATAATTACAATAGATGCAATTCCCGGAGAAACATATTATTATTATGGTGAGCCTTCAACAGGTTATTCAATTATTTCGTGTACAGCCTCAGCACCTTGTTCAGTTACAATGGGAACAAGTAATATTACTAAAACAATAACAGCAACTTTAAATTCAAGTAGTAGTTCTTATACAGTAACAATAAAGCAAAATAAAAATGGAACCATTTCGACACTTACTACTGAAACTATAACCGCTGGAGGAAGTTTTTCATACAATACTGCATATTCTTCAAATGATGGATATAAGGGTATATCTTGTACAAATAATCAAACACCTATTGTTGACATAGTTGAAACATCTACCGGAAAACTAAAACTAAATCAAAGAAGAGTTCAAATCACAAGTGTGACAGCCAGTACCATATGTACATTAACGTATGGTTCCAGTGGAACAGTAACATCATAATATTAAGATACATACCAAAATGTGTATCTTTTTTTATTATTTGTTAATACTACTATTGGTGAAACATATGAAAAAGAGTAATGTAATCCTAATAAGTTTTATTGTAATAATATTAATCTTCTTATGTACAACAGCAGGAACATATGCAGTAGTAATAAACGTAACAAATGAAAACGGAGTAGATAAAATAACAAATAATATAAATGTTAGAGATTTATTAACAAATGATAATGGTACTTATAATAGTACTTATTACCAGGTAAAAAATGAATTATATGTAACTGAAGAAGAAATGAATATGCTAATGAATTCAGAACCACTAAATAATAAATTAAAATTGGTATTAGACTCCATAGTAAAATATAGACTAAGAAATAAAGAAGAAGCGAGATATAGTAATGAAGAAATATATAACATGATTGTAGATGGTGTAAACGAAACTCCTAATATAACAGATGAATTAAAAAGTAAAGTTATAACAACATCAAGTAATTATAAGCAAGATATTTCGGATTTTCTTTATGACATAGAAGTATATCTATTAGGAGATTAATCATGTATATAGTTTATCTATTAATTATACTATTAACGATCATTTTATTTATTTTAGTTAAAGATAAATTATCAATATTAAAAATAGTTGGTATAATATTAATTTCTTCAGGTATTTTAACAACATTATTAGCTATAGCCATAAAGATACTAATTAAAACAACAATATATTATATAAATCTAAATAAAGTGTCAAACATTATTCTAAATAATTTTATTATTATAAGCATTATATTCATATTATCAGGATTATTCTCATATATAATGTATAAAATATTACTACCAAAAGAAATAAAAAAAGTATAACAAAATAGTTATATTTTTTTATTATAATTATATATTTTTTTTTACTAATGTGATAAAATTAATATGGAGATGATGATATGACTAGCAAGGAAAATAATGTTGATAAAAATAATAATAACAAAGTAAAAAAAGTAAATAAAAATATAAAAGAAAAAAAGAATATAAGTTCTAAAAACAACACTCAAGATACTATAAAAAATTCTAAAAAAAATAACGGCATAGTAAATAAAATTAAACTATCAAAAAATAAAGATAAAGATCTATATAATGCTAAAGAAGTAATAATTGTTATGATATTTTCTATAGGAATCGGTTTCTTAATGTGCTTTGGAATAATTAGTATTTTCACTGGCAAAAACTATTTTAAAGTAACAAAAGATTTAAGTAAAGTAATTGATACATACTATGCAATCGTAGATAACTACTATGGTGACTTAGATAAAAGTACTATAATAGATGGTGCAGTAGAAGGAATGATTTCATCAGTAGGAGATACATTTACAACATATACAAATACCGATGATACAGAAGCATTTAATGAAACAATAAATGGAAGTTATGAAGGAATAGGTTGCAGTGTAGCGACATATAATGATGGCAAGATAGTGATAATAGAAATATTTGAAGATTCGCCCGCAGATACCGCAGGATTGAAAGTAGGAGATATTATCACTAAAGTAGATGGAGAAAGTCTTGAGGGAAAGAATGGAACTGATGTATCAAATTATATAAAGAATAGTGGTAAAAATAAAGTGGTATTAACGGTAATAAGAAATAATGAAGAAAAAGAAGTAACAATAAATTTAAGTAAAGTAGATATACCATATGTATCTGGTGAAGTGATAGAAAAAAACAATAAAAAAGTAGGATATATAAAAATATCACTATTTGCCAATAATTCTTATAAACAGTTTAAAAGTAAATTAGAAAAGTTAGAAAAAGAAAATATAGATAGCCTTATCATTGATGTTCGTGATAATAGTGGTGGTTATCTAACTTCAGTAACAGACATATGCAATCTATTTCTAGAAAAAGGTAAAGTTATTTATCAATTGCAAGATGAAAATGGTACAGTAAAGAAAAAAGATACCACTAAAGAAAAAAGAACTTATGACATAGCAGTTCTAATAAATGGCTCATCAGCTTCAGCTTCTGAAATATTAGCTTCCGCAATTAAAGAAAGTTATAAAGGAATAATTGTGGGACAAAACAGTTATGGAAAAGGAACAGTTCAGCAAACGAGAAAATTATTAGATGGAAGTATGATAAAATATACTACGCAAAAATGGTTAACTCCTGATGGAAACTTCATAAATGAAATAGGTGTAAAACCAACTAATGAAGTGATATTATCTGAAGACTATTACAAAAATCCAAGTATGGAAACAGATAATCAATTGCAAGAGGCATTAAGTTTATTAACAAAATAAGACTTTAATAGTCTTATTTTCTTTTAGTTTAATATAATATAATGGTGATACATATGATTGTTAAATATACAGAGAAAGAAAAAGAATTGTTAGCAAGATTAATGCGTGCAGAAGCAGTGGGAGAGGGTAATCTAGGTATGCTCATGGTAGGAAACGTCGGAATAAATAGAGTACTCGCAGACTGCTTAACATTTAAAGATATTAGAAGTATATCCGAAATGATTTATCAAAGTCCAGGTGGTTTCTCGGGAACTTCAAGTTCTTTATTCTATGGCAAACCAACAGCTTTAGAATCTTCTCTAGCAGAAAGAGTTATTCGTGGAGAATACTATTATCCCGCAACTAATGCCTTATGGTTTTATGCTCCACCAGAAGGAACAACATGTAAAAGAACTTGGTGGGATCAATCTCTTTCAGGTAGATACAAAAATCATTGTTTCTATAAGCCAGATAAAGGAGTATGTAAAGAAATACACTAATGTTAAATCTACTAAAAGGATTCATAATCGGAATAGGCAAAATAATACCAGGAGTATCAGGCTCTGTACTTGCCATAACACTTGGAGTATATGATAAATCAGTAGAATATATAAATAACTTTAAAAGTAATAAAAAGGAAAGTTTAAAATATCTATTGCCACTAGGTATAGGAATAATAATATCTATAATTATATTTAGTAAAATAATAACAATACTATTAGATAAATACTATCAAACTACTATGCTATTTTTCATCGGATTAATATTTGGCGGATTACCAGAAATAGTAAAGAAAACAAAGAAGCAAGATAATATAATCGTAGTAACTAGTTTTATAGTATTTTTTATAATATCAATTTCTAATTTAAATAGTAACTATATATTAAAAGGAAATTTCTTAGATATTATAATATTATTCATATCAGGACTACTTGAAGCTATAGGAACAGTAGTACCAGGAGTATCTTCTTCAGCTCTTCTAATGATATTAGGAACATATAATACAATATTATTTTCCATAGGTAATATTACAGATATAGAAATAATATTAGCCAATATAAAAATAATAATACCATTTCTACTAGGAGTATTTTTGGGTATTATTATTCTGATAAAGATAATAGATTATCTACTGAAGAAGCATGAAAACAAATTATATTCATTTGTACTAGGAGTATTATTATCAAGTATTATATTATTAATAATAAAAGTGTTTAAAACAAAAATTACCATTATAGAATTAATATTAGGAATAGTATTCTTATTACTAGGAATTTTAATATCAAACTTAATAAAAAAATAAAAAAGCCATAAGGCTTTTTAATATTAAAATTGGTGACCAGTATGGAATTCGAATCCATGAATGCTGCCGTGAAAGGGCAGTGTGTTAAGCCACTTCACCAACTGGCCAAAATGGTGGGCCTGAATGGACTTGAACCATCGACCTCACGCTTATCAGGCGTGCGCTCTAACCACCTGAGCTACAAGCCCATCTGCATTGCTTTTTAATTATACCATACAAGAAATATATTTGCAAGTATTTTTTTAAAACAATAAAATGGTGGGGCGTTAGGGATTCGAACCCTAGACCCACTGATTAAGAGTCAGTTGCTCTACCAACTGAGCTAACGCCCCAACAAAGTGTTAATAATCAAACACAATCAATATTATATCATATATTTTTAATTTGTAAATAAATAAAACAAAATTTATTGAAAAAAATAACTCTTTATGTTATTATCTAAGTATAAGGAAGGTAAAATATATGGAAAATAAGTCAAAAAAAGAAAATAAAAATTTAGTAATGTTATGTATTTATATAGGACTTGCAGGTACACTTACCATTTTAGCAATATATTTCTTAACCAAATATGTATTTTAGAGAGAACACTCTCTATTTTTTTATTATTTTAATATATATTACTCTCTTATATATGATAGATATGGTTGATATATCATTTATAGACCATAGGCTATAAATGACACTCTAAGATTATAGCTTAGAGTGAACACAAATACAATATTTTTTCTTTTATAAATTATAGTAATAAAATTGACTTTTAAATATGTATTTGCTATAATTTATATGATAGGTAATGGTGATAAAATGAAAAAAATTAAAGATAAAAGTTTTTGGCTAATTTTAAGTTTAAGTATACTAACTTTAATAATTTTAACAGTAGGAGTAATCTTTCTAACAAGAAAATCTTCTAAAGAATTTTATAGTGCAGGATATATTATAAATAGCACTGCTACTAAAAGCGATAAGTATTACTTTAATGATAATACAACCTATAAAGAAAATGTATTTAACGAATATACATTTAAAGATGTAGACAACAAAGAAGTAACTACAAGTAAAGAAAACTTCATTCACTATCTAGATGAATCATTATCATTTATGAAAAATGGAGTAATTCTAGATTTAGATAATTTTAATCAAAAACTAGTACCATACTATAATGTTACAGATAAAGTAATATTAAAATATAGTAATGGTGGCTATATAGTAGAAACGGCAGAGAAAACTCTAGTTTTCGGTAATTTACTTGGTAGAATAACAGATAACAAGTATATAGTCCTAGGAAATGATATTAGAATAAAACTAGCAGGAAACGAAGAACCAGTAAAAGGAAAATACTTTGAACTATTATTTGTTGAAGACGGCATTGTCAAAGTAGAAAACAACGAAGGAAGTTATCAAACCACTACCGAAGGAACAACAATCTTTGTTGGTGACAAAATAAAAATAGAATTAGGTAGTAAAAAAGTCTTCTATGGAGAAGAAGAAAAATTAACCCTAGATGAAATGACTATTAATGGTAACGAAAATATAAACTTAGATACCTCAAAAGTAAAAGATGACAATAAAGGCGGAAATGGTACAGACGGCAATACTCCTAACGATAACAAACCTAATGATAATACTAATCAAGGAAATAACACTGAAAATCCTAACGATAACACTGGTAATGGCACAGATGGAGACAATACTACAACTGAAGTAAGAAAAGAAGTATCAGTAGATTTAGTAAAAGCCTTATTAGATATCAATAGTTTAAACGCTACAATCCAAGTTATCGATACAGCAAATCAAATAAAAGGGAATTTATTACTAACATTATATGACATAGATAATTCTAATACAGCATATACAAAAGTATTATTAACATCATCTGATCTTCAAGAAATAGCAGTAAATTCATTATCACCAAATACCAATTACTATATGTCAATAAAAGACTCTGATGGCTATGAATACCTAGCAAGAAACTTTAGAACAGATAATCTAGAATTAAGCCTAAAAAGAGAAATGGTAACAAAAAATTCTGTAATATATTCTGTAGATTTCAGTAGCAATGATAATGTAAAATCCGCTAAAGTATCACTATATGACAGTAACAACAAATTAATAAATCACCACACATTTATAAATGGTGAAGACGAAAGCTTTGAATTTAATGGACTAACAAAAAACACTTCGTACAAAGTAGTATTGGATGAAGTACTATTTAAAAATACCAATTATTCTAAAGTGTATACAATAAATACATCAGTTCAAACACTAAAGGAAAAGCCATCCCTTGGAGCAGTAAATGTAAAGTCAAATGAAGAAAGCAAAACCTTTGAACTTACAATGGAAAAGCCAATAGATGAAGATAAAAGTATTTCTAACTATATTTATAAAATATACGATCTAGACGCTATAGATGGAGAAAACATAGATAGCCTAACTCCTGTATATACATTTAGCACAGTAAGTTTAAAAAATGAAGTATTAAAATTAGGAGAAAACAATTTACAATCAAATAAAAACTATGTATACAAAGTAACCGCTAGATACTATGATAACTATAAAGAAAACGAAATAGACTCAGTATTAAGTGGACCATTTATCATTGCAGGCCTACCTTCAGTAACCATTGAAGCAAAAGAAGTAGACTTTAACTCAATGCACTTATTATTAACATTAAAAGATGAAGGATGTACAATACCAGGAAGAAGCTGTTATCAAGGCGATCCTTCTGATACTAGTGATATATATATAACATATAAAGGCGCTGATGATAAAGAAAGCAAATACATAAATAATATTACATTTGATCCTGAAACATTAACTTATGATTTAAAAATAACAGGATTAATGCAAAATAAAGATTACAAGTTTGAAGTATGGGGCAACTACGATTTATATAACGGTAAAGGATTACAAGTAAATAAACCATTAGGAACAGCTATAATACAAACTGCCGGTCTAGAAAATCTTACAATGTCAGAATGGACTCTAAATAACTATTCCAATGAACAACCAATATCAGTAAATACAAAACTAACAGCAACAAAGCCAAGTAGCACAATAATTGATAAGTTAAATTCCTTTAAAATAAATCTTTATAAAGGAAGCGAAGCCAAAGAAGAAAATCTTATTGGTAGTTACGATGTAGAAGGAAATACCAACATTAAATCAAATTATTATAACAAATCATTCAATATTAATTCTAAACAATTTGGTATAACAGACATAAATAGCTTGAGAGAAATATCAGGCGGAAAACTAAATAGATATTACACTATCGAAGTAACAGATGCTTATGATGCCGAAAAAACAAATAAATTTAGAATACAAGATAATACATTCATATATGAAATACCCGCAATACTTCTACTTGAAGAAGAAGTATCATCTCCTGAAGTAATTGTTGAAGAAATAACTAAAAAACAAGCACTATCAGGAGAATATGGTGATTTCAACAATTTAGGTATAAATAAAAATCTTTCACCAAATACAGTAGTAGGTTATAAAGTAACCGCTAACTTCGATAAGAAGAAAGTAGAATCATATTTTCAAGGAGATAATCCAATCAAAGAGTTAAACTTCTATGCCAATATGGATGGTAAAGTAATAGAAAAGAAAACAATAAACTTCGCTGAAGAAGAAAATTATACTATATATTTCTTCCTAAAAGATGGAACAGATTACAACACTGTAGATACAGAATTAAGAAGAGGTAATAACTATGCCTTCTCAATAGATTTAAGTTTAGATACAAATAACGATAAAGAAATAGATACTAATTATCCAAGTAAAAAACCAACTAGTGAAACTATAACAAGTATTAAAGAAGAACCAAAAATAAAAATGTATATTGATAGTAGTACTTCAAATTCTATAACCTACAAGTACATAGTAGTAGATTACGATAATGCCCTAGTAAAAGAAGAAGATAAATATCTAATTCATTACACAGTAGGAGATTCTGAAGAAGAATATACTACTGAAATATCAAATACTGCTAGTATGGAATCATTCACCATATCAAATTTAACTAATGAAACCATCTATAATCTATATTATAATAAAGCACTAAATAAAAAAGAAAAACCAAGTGCTATCAGCTTTAACTACTACTTTGATGGTTATCATAATGCTAGCGAATATGGCTTAGGCTATACATTAGAATATAGAGATTTTGTTAATGAAATAACTCTAAGATTAAATAATAATGATTTCTTAGATAGAGTTTCAGCATATCTAGTAACCTTAACTTCAGGTTCACTAAAATATGAAGAAGTAATAACAACCCCATTAGAATGTGGTACCGAAGAAGAACCAAGTAAATGCATAAAAATAGATTATGCTAATATAAACGACTTCAAAGGAAAAGATGTAACAGTAAAACTAGAGGCCTTCTATGACACAGGTTATGTAGGATTTGGTAGCAAATCATTACTTGGAGATTACTTTACTTCTCGTGGACTAATAGATGATAAAAATGCAAGTAATGTAGGATTTATATTACAAGAAATAGGTAATACCAAAGGAAAATACTATTACATATATAAAAATTCAAATAATAAAATAGAATCAGTAATAAGTGAAGTGCCAAAAGGAATATTAGGAATATCATCAACATTATATAGTGAAGCTTATAAACAATCACAAATACATATCACTAATGTTGTAGATATAACAAATAAAAAGTTCATAAATTATGATGAGGTATCTTTAGATACTAATGTTGACATCCTAACAAATGGTATTAAATTAAATAGTCATAATATAACCATAGCCCCTAAATTATTAGACAAAACCGAAATACAAACAACAAATAATAAATTTAAATTTACTAGTATTATACCAAAAGTAAAAACAATAAATGTAAGGGAGCTAATAAATGGTGCTATATTAGATATAGATTTATCAATAGATACTGACACTTTAGAAACAGACTATGTAAAAACAGATGGCAAATACAAATTCTATATTGACATTTATAGCAAAGATGAAGAAGGTAATAGAATACCAGCTAGAGATCCAGTAGAGACAGACTATGAGCATCTAACAGATATTTCATTCGCTGGCTTAAACCCAGATAGTAAATATTATTATACAATATCTGCGGATATGAATAAAAATGGTCAAAAAGTAAAGACTCCACTCTTTTATAACGATGAAAAAAACCCAGGCTATGTTGAGTTTGAAGGAAGTTTAAAAACACTAGGAAAAGATGATATTTTCAGAAGACTTGAAAGTTCTTACAAGTCGCAAAGAGGTGAAACAGTATATAGTGAAAGAATATTAAAAATTATTGCACACCTAAATTCAAGAATAAATTTTGACATTAGATATGAATTATATGATCCTGAAGGCAACTTGGAAAAATGGGGCGGAACAGTATTAAACAAAGATATAACAAATAAAAATGCTGCCGTGCTTAATATTGATATTACTGGTGATGACTTTGTTTTTGGTAATGATTATCATCGTTTAGTAATAACCGCTGTAACAACAGATGCAGAACCTAAAGAATTAGAGTTATATAATGGCCCCCTTAATTTAGCAGCTTTAGCTAAACCATCGATAGAAGTCAATCAAAAAACTGGAATAGATAGCGACTCAAATGGCAATTATGATTACTTTATTGAGTACGACACTATAACGATCATAGATACAAATAGAGTAATAAAAGACGGAAAGGTATATGTAGAGCTAGAAGATTCAACATATGAAAACGCCTGCCCTAATGGTGAAGATTGCAGAGTAGAACTTGATTTATACAATAATGTCTGCAATCCAAGTGGTACACATGGAAGAGTAGCATCATGTTATTTTAAAGAAGTTGGAGCCAAGAACACATTCTCAGTAGTAATAAAATATAACAAATTAAATCCCGATACTAACTATTTCATATATGCCAGTGCAGATATATATCGTAATAATGTTTCAGAAAGTGTCAAAGAAGACAATGTGTATGTAAGAAAAGGTCAGTACACAAGAAGTAAATTAGGATTCTCACTTGGATCACCAACATTAACAGCTAAAGGAAACACACTAACATTAACATTTGTTGGTGCAGCAAATATAAACAATAATTCAAATTCAATTAAAGGTATTGAATATAATGTCAATGAAGAGGGTGCTGGAAAAATATCTTCAGGTAAGATGGGATTAATACCAAGTGAATCATCAACATTAGTTAAGGATGCTATAAGTTATGGAGATATTGAGTATAAATACGATACAACTGATAAATATTATTACATTGAAATCCCAATTCCAGAAGGAAAGAAACTAGGAACAACAAACTTTATAGTTATAACATACTACTATGAAGAAAATGGCCATCTTGTAAAATTATCTTTAAATGGAAATACAAATCATCAATACTATGTTAAAGATGTTAGTTAAGAAAGGAAGTAATTATGAGAAAATATGATATAAAAAATAAGAGAAACATAGGAATAATTATAGGAATTTCAATTATAATTATTATCATGTTTTCTCTAGTTATAAAATTCTTCTTATCATTAAATAAAGAAGAATATATTGTAGCAAAGGGAAATATAGTATTTGATAAAGATAAAACTATAATAAAATTAAATGATGAAGGCAAAATAAAAACAAAATGGAAAGGAGAGTATTACCTAACATACGATGGCAAAGACTATGAGTTAGGTAATACCGCCATTGCCTTCAACGAAGAAACAACCGAAATAAAACTATATGGAAGATATTATGAGATATCAAGTGGTAGCGAAATCAACATAACAAGTAATGAAACAGTAATAAAAAACTCATTACTCACTAAGTTCTATAAATTAGCAGACCGCAAATATCTTATCGTCGATAAAGAAATAAAGTCTGCAGATAATCTTTTATCAACAACAGACTTTCTACTAGTAGAATTAGATAAGGCCGGAAACGCCACCCTTACTAATCATAAAGTAAGCCTAAAAACATTTTCCGAAACCCAAATAATTACTTCTAACTATACCTTCGATATAGCAAACGAAATATTAACTTATGGTAGTGATAAAATAGATTTAAAAAAGATTATTGGCTCTAGTAATAATTACACCAAAGAAGATTTAATTCCAGACGAAAGTAAAAATATTAATGACAATGTTACTAACATAGGTACAAATGGTAATAATGGTAATAGTACAACTAATGGAAATGGTGGAAACAATACCGGTGGTAATGGAAATACAACCGGAGGAAACGGCGGAAACAATACCGGAGGCACCACCATTGAAGAAATCAAAAAAGCCACCAAACAAACATCAGTAGTATCAGTAACATCCACAATAAATAAAATCATTATAGACTATGTAATCTACGATCCATATAAAGAATACACATCAGTCTATATGGAAGTACAAAAAGAAGATTCTGATAAAGTAGAAGTAATATATCTAAATACAAACAATACAAGATATGAATTAAAAGACATATTACCAAATACCAAATACAATCTAAAATTCAAATACACGACTACTGAAAATGGTCAAACAATCATAAAAGAATTTTCCAATACTACTATCGCTACACAAAAGCCAAAACTATCACTAAAAGTAACCAAAACAAGAGCAGGTGAAATAACTTATGTCATAACTACAGATAATAGTTATAAATTAACCTCAGCAGATCTAGTAGTTACCATAACAGATAGCAGAACAGGTGAAACAAGAAAAGAGACAAGTACTATATCAATTAATACTAACAAAGATAATATAAAAAAACTAGACAAAATGACAGAGGGCGATATCATCGAATTAAAATTAATAAATGTCAAATCAGACGATACCATCATTAAAGGCATTACCGCTAGTGATAAATTCATATATTAGGGAGGTACCATGAAACAGTTCATAAAAGAAAAATATAATATATTAATACCCATCTTTCTCGGGGTAGTAATATTAATAGCCCTATTCCTATACGGAAGGGAATATCGAAATAATAGATATGCCTATGAAAAAGAACAAAATGTTTATCAGTACTTCTCAAAAAACAAAATAGAATACAAAGCCACTATCAGTAGAAATAGAAAAGATGTTGTGTTAGATATCAAAAGCAAAGACTTTAATGTCAGCCTAGATAGCACACCAATATATATAAAAGATAGTGATAAAGTAATATTTCCAAAAGAAATGAGTGTCTTCTTTCCAATAAAAGATAGACAGTATGCAGTAAACGCTCTAACAGAAATATACAAAAAAAATGACTTATATTACCTAAATCAAAAAGGAATAAACAAGTCATTTGATTATATGTTCTTATATGATGGCAAAGATCTATATTTCTTTATTGATACCGTAACACTAAAAGTAGGAGATAAAGAAATAACCCTAAGTCCAATGTCATATCTAGATTGTTCGTATCTAAATCTATTATCATATTATGATAAAGAGTCCGATACATACGAAGTAATAGAATTAAATAGCAATAGCAGCACAGTACTAGTAGAAACAGACTATATGACTATCGATGTATCAAGTGACAAAGTAATATACAAAGACGATTTCACAATGTTAATAAATAATTTTAGTTCACTACCAAAACTAGTGGACAACATAGAAAATAGCGGAGCTTCAAATTAAGCTTCGCTATATATTTTTTTATCAAAATTATGAGTACCATCATTAAGTTCTTCCAAAGTCTTCGTAGTTATTAAGAAATAAGTATCTCTATTAATATTAGTCTCACTAATAGGATCATCCCAAGTCAAATCTAAATGATACCATTTGCCATCCAAATAAACAAAATTCCAAATATGCTCATCATTACTAATCTTATAATTAATAATATTAAGTTTATCAAGAAAGATAGCCATCGCATCAGCATACCCATTACAAGTACCATATCCCTGTATCAATACCCCATAAGCCGTATTAGACTTATAAGTAGTATCATTCTTATTATTATACTTAAGTTTATCATATTCAGCATAATCAATAATATAATCATGAATAATCTTAATTTTCTCTCTAGTAGGAGTATTATTAGTAATCTTCTCACTAATAACCTTATCAACTATCTTATTAATTTCCTCAATTTCCTTATCAGTATAAGCCTTGTTAACACTAATACCAATCTTATAATCGCCACCATAAGTAAGTTTAATATTATTAGAACTATTATAAGGATGAACAAAGTTATTCAAAACCGAAATAACATCCTTAAATTCCTCACCATCATTACTCGTAAGACTATTAATATCACTACTATATGATGTATAATCTCTATCAATATATCTTTCCAAATAATCAGAACCACTATTAATAGCATAATACACAAAATCAATAAAGTCTTTCTTATTCTTTATACCAGTATCAGTATAATTATTAACATATTCAAAATTATCTTCAAGATAATAATCATTAACCTTAATATTAGTACTAGAATAATTCTTATTTACCGAATACTCATAGTACTTATAAATAATATCTTTTCTAAAAAAAGCACCAGCAGTAACAGTACAAATAGCTACTGCACCAACTGCAATAATTAGCTTACCACCTTTTTTTTCCTTTTTCATCTATTCACCTCTCTTAAATTCATTATACCATTTAAAAACTATGTGGTAAAGTTAAAAATAATACTTTTTCAAAATATTTTAACAACTTTTTTAATTCCCACTTAAGCCTGTAGTCTTAAGTGGAACAAGGAAGCCTAAATAGTCTTCCTTGTTTCAATTCTTATTCATTGTCATATAATTAACACTTGTTACATATTTAAGAATTACCGGTAATAATAAAATAATTTAAAAAAATTTTTCAAAATAATGGCAAAATTAGATATTAAATCTTGTATATAAGTATGAGAGGATAAAAAAGGGAGAAGGGAGGAATATGACATAAACTAATCAAAAATAAAAAGAATACTTAGGAGAATCAAGAAAGGAAGGAAGAAATAATGGTAAAAGAAAAATTAAAAATGACTTTAGCATCAGATATCTTATTTAAAAAAGTATTCTTAAGTGAAGGAGGCGCATTACTTAAAATGCTTCAAGATGTTTTAGATATTAAAGAAGATAGTGGTATAACTATAATAGGTTATGAAACAAGGCCTAACAATATATTTGGTAAAAGTTTCAGAGGAGATTTATTAGTAACATTATCAGATAGAACCTATGTGAGTATTGAAATGAATAACAGTAATCCTAAGAATAGTTTAAGTAGAAATATGATACATTTATTTAGAATACACTCTGATATGTTAGTAAAAGGAATGCCTGACAGTGAACTGGAAAAATACAGATTATATCAACTTAATTTTGATAATTTCAGAAACCCAAGTAGAGAGGCAATAGAAAAGTATGCTTTCTGTAGTTTGACAACAGGAAAAGTAAGAAATCTAATATATACATTTTGTGATGTAGACCTTGAAAAGTGTAGAAAACTTGTGTATAATGTAAATGTAAGAGAGGTATCAAAAGACATTAGATGGGGAGCCATAATGACATCAAATGATATAGAAGAGATATCTAAATTACTCGGAGAGGATATGTTAAGTATGGAAGAGAAAGATAAGTTTTTAAACACTGTAAGGGAATTAAATGAAGATGAGAAAGTCGTAAAAGATTGGATGTGGGAAGAAAACGATAAACTAAGGTATTATAATGATTTAAAGGCATCTGAGGAACAAGGTATCGAAAAAGGTATTGAACAGGGCATCGAAGATAAATCTAAAGAAGTTGTTATCAATATGTTAAATAAAAATATGGATTATGAGACAATATCAGAAATATCTGGCAAAACAATTGAAGAAATAAAAGAAATAGAAAATGATATCAAAAGTTTATAATATTTAAGTATAAAAAATGTACGGTAGCCCGTATCGGAATTTATGTCTGTGGAAGACTCTAATTACAGAGTTCATGGAGCAGAAAGCACATCACTGTGAAGTGATGTAAATAATTATATTTGTTTTTTGTTTTAAATTATCTATACTTATTATTCATTATTTGGTATAATTATAAAGAAATACGGAGGTAATAGACATGGAAGTAAATTATAGAAACCCAAAAATATACTTATTAAGTGGAAAGGCTAGACACGGTAAAGATACAATAGCTGGATACCTAAAAGAATTCTACGAGAAAGATGGCAAAAAGGTTATCTTTTCACGAGCGGGCAAATATATAAAGTTCTATGCTATGGAGATGACTGGTTGGGATGGCAGTGAAGAAACCAAACCAAGAACGTTGCTTCAGGAATTAGGCACAGACGTAATAAGAAACAAATTAAACAAAGCAGAAATGTTTATCGATAGGCAGATAGATGATATAGAAATATACTCATATTTTTATGATGCCATCATCGTCCCAGACATCAGACTACCAAGAGAAATAGATAGTATCAAGGAAAAGTTTGATAATGTAGTAACTATCAAAGTAGAAAGAATTAACTTTGAAACCAATTTATCAGGTAAAGAACAAAAACATAGTACAGAAACTGCTATGGATAGTTATAAAAATTTTGATTATGAAATAACAAATGATACACTAGAAAAACTAAAAGAAGACGTATACAAAATATACCAGGAGGAAACCAAATGAAAAAGTTAAAAGGTAATGAAATAATAAATATGTACTTAAATTTCTTTGGAGAAAGGGGACACACAATAATAGAATCAGCCCCACTTATCCCCAAAGATGATCCAACAGTACTTTGGATAAATGCTGGAGTAACACCATTAAAAAAATATTTTGATGGAACAATAGTACCAAAAAATAAAAGATTAACAAGTTGCCAAAAATGCATCAGAACAGGAGACATTGAGTCAGTTGGACACACTGCAAGACATCATACTTTTTTCCAAATGCTAGGTAATTTCAGTATTGGCGACTATTTTAGGGAAGAAGCCATTACTTGGGCTTATGAACTACTTACTAGTCCTAAATACTTTGATATAGATAAAGACAAATTATATGTAACAGTGTATACCCATGATGATGACACTTACAATTTATGGTTAAAATTAGGAATAAAGAAAGATCACCTAATAAGACTAGATGGCAACTTCTGGGAAATAGGCCCAGGCCCATCAGGCCCAGATACCGAAATCTTCTACGATAGAGGAGAAAAATATGATAAAGAGCATAAAGGTATCAGCCTATTACAAAATGAAGAAGAAAACGATCGTTACATAGAAATATGGAACAATGTTTTAAGTCAGTTCAACGCCACAGAAGGACTAAAGAGAGAAGAATATCCAGAACTACCTAGTAAAAATATCGATACAGGTATGGGCGTTGAAAGAATGGCCTGCATCCTTCAAGAAACCGAAACAAACTATGAAACAGATTTATTCATTCCAATAATGAAAGGTATTGAAGAAATAGCACATTTACCTTACACTGGTCAGATGGAATTCAAGGTAATAGCAGACCATATAAGAACACTAACATTCGCTCTAGCAGATGGAGCAGTATTTGAAAATGTTGGAAGAGGCTACGTTCTAAGAAGATTATTAAGAAGAGCTGCACGTATGGGAAGAAAACTAAATATAAATAGAGAGTTTCTAAGTGATTTAGTAGATATCGTTGTAGAAAATTACAAAGAAATATACCCATATTTAGTAGGAGAGTCATCAAAAGTAAAAGATTTAATCACCAAAGAAGAACTACTATTCCAAAAGACCCTTCTATCAGGAGAAAAACATCTAGAAGAACTATTCCAAAGTAGTACCAAAGTTATCAGTGGTAAAGATGCCTTCAAATTATATGACACCTATGGTTATCCAATAGAACTTACCATGGAGGCTGCCGAAGAAAAAGGCTTCACAGTAGACACTGAAGGCTTCAAGTCCTATATGAATGCCCAAAAAACACTAGCAAGAAACAGCAGAAAAGTAGAAAGTAGTATGAACATTCAAAATGACGCCCTAATAAATTATAAAGAAGAAAGCAAGTTCGTGGGATACGATAAACTAGGATTAGAAACAGAAGTAACAGCCATTATGAAAGATAATCAGTTCGTTGATAGTTCCAGTGATGAATGTTATATCTTCCTAAAAGAAAATCCATTCTATGCCGAAAGCGGTGGCCAGGTAGCAGACTCAGGATATCTAAAAAATGACAAGTGTAAACTAGAAGTATTAGATGTTATCAAAGCACCAAATGGTCAGCACATGGTATATGTCAAAGTTCTTGAAGGAACAGTAACCAAAGGAGATAAAATCCTAACCCATGTATCCAAAGAAAAAAGACTAAATACTATGAAGAACCACTCTTCAGTTCATCTACTACAAAAATCACTACAAGAACTACTAGGAGATTCCGTTCATCAAGCAGGTTCTAAAGTAGATGACAAAATGCTAAGATTTGATTTCAACTATCATGGTAGACTATCAGATGAGCTAATATTAAAGGTAGAAGACTTAGTAAATCAAAAAATACAAGCAGCATATGAAACAAAAATAGAATATATGAGTTTAGATGAAGCTAAGAAAAAGGGAGCTATGGCTCTATTTAGCGACAAGTACGGAAGCGTTGTAAGAGTAGTAACAATCGGCGATTCTGTAGAACTTTGTGCTGGAACCCATGTAATTAATTCAAAAGATATAAACAAGTTCGCCATAGCAAGCGTTGAAAACAAAGGCTCAGACACATTCAGAATAACTGCCGCTACTGACACAAACATCGAAGAAGTATTAGGAGAAGAAGTCTCAAAATATAACGAGCAGATGTTAAAACTACTAGATAAAGCCAAAAAAATCGTATTAGCGGCTAAAGAATTAAATATAGACCTAAAATTTAACTTTAACATAGCAAATGATGCACCTACTAGTTATAAGGATATTGTAATAAACAAAAACGAATTAGAAAGTCTAAAAGATAGTATAAAAGAGTTAGAAAAAGAATTTACTATCAAAAAGAACGAGAAGTCCGTAAGTGATTTATCAAGTTTCTTAAGTATTAAAGAAGAAATAAATGGTATTACAACAATAATAAGTATTACCAACGACTATGATATATCAACATTAAAACAAATAGTATCGGCTTTGAGTAATCAGTTAGATAATAGTTTTATCTTACTTGCCAATCAGAATAAAGATAATAGTGTTAACTTCATAGCCAAATCTACTTCAAACAGAGTAGACTGCGGTATGATTATTAAAGAATTATCAACATCATGTAGAGGTAATGGAGGCGGCTCTAAAGTCTTCGCTCAAGGTGGCGGAACCGACGGAACTAACATTGCAGCCCTACTTATGAATATTAAAGAAAAAATAAAAGAATTATAAAATACAAAGATTTCACTCTAATTATTAGTGAAGTCTTTTTTACCTCTTAAGCCTAAGGTCTTAAGAGGAACAGCGAAGCCTAAGGTCTTCTCTGTTAAAGCATATATATTAGTAAAACAATTAACATTTGCATTTTTATCTATTTTTTGTTATAATTATTAAGTCTTTTACTTAAGAAAAAAAGAAAGGAGAAATTAATTTGAGTAAAATAAAATTATTTTCACTAGGAGGACTAGATGAAAATGGCAAAAATATGTTTGTTATCGAAGTAGATAAAGAAATATTTGTATTTGAAGCCGGTCTTAAATATGCTGATGAGTTTACTTTAGGAATAGACTACATAATACCAAATATAAGTTATTTAAAAGAAAATAAAAAAAGAATAAAAGGAATATTTTTAACACATGGACATGAAGAAAATATAGGCGCATTACCTGACTTAATGCCGGATTTAGAGGGCGTACCAGTATTTGCTTCGAAGTATACTTTAGATATCGTAAAAAAAGAGTTTGAAACATACAAGATAGATACCAGTAGTCTAAAAGAAATTAAGGCTAATATTCCACTGGAAGTAGGAAAAATTAAAGTGTTTCCTGTAAATCTATCACATTCTGCTCCAGATAATTTTGGATATGCCATATATACAAAAGATGGAGTAATCTTTTATGCATCAGACTTTGTCGTAGATCCATTAATGAAAGGTGCATATAAAACCGATATAGGAAAACTAGCATATATAGGTAAACAAAATGTATTATGTTTACTTACTGAATCAAATTATGCTAGCATTGAAGGATTTACATCACCAAGACATAGAATAGCGGATCTAATAAAAGAAACATTAAACACTACCGATGGAAGAATAATATTCAATGTTTTAGATTCACATTTATATCGTATTCAAGAATTATTTAGTGAATTAGAAAAAACAGATCGTAAAGTAGTAATAATGGGTAAAAGACTAAAATCAATAATAGATTCTGCTATTGAAAATCACTATTTAAACATTAACAAAAAGATAATTGGAGACTTATCGAATATAAATGACAAAAATGTAGTAATACTAAATGCTAATGAAAAAGAAAAACCATATTACAACATAATGAAAATAGTAAATGGTTATGATAAGTTTATCAAACTAACTGAAGATGATACTATTTTCTTAGCAACACCAGTATTTGAAAATAGAGAAAAAACATTCTATCATTTATTAGATGAAATATCAAAAGTAGGTTCTAAAGTAGTAACATTATCTTCACACAAATACTTATCACATCATGCAGCTAAAGAAGATTTAATGATAATGATAAATCTAATGAATCCAAAATACTATTTTCCAATAAGAGGAGAATATAAGGATCAAGTATTAAATGCCGAAATAGGAGAACTATCAGGAATACCAAAAGAAAATATTCTATTAAAAGAAAATGGTGACGTTGTCCTAATAGAAAATGGTATTTTAAAAGAAGACTTTGAAAAAGTACCATCAGGTTCTATCTTAATAGATGGTAATTCATCAGATGACATTGGTGAAATGGTTCTAAAAGACCGTGAGATACTATCAGATAATGGTATTATGATAATATCAGTTACTTTAAATAAGCAAACAAAAGAAATAATATCCGGACCAGAAGTACTTACCAGAGGTTTTGTCTATGTAAGAGATTCCTATGAATTAATAAAAGAAATAAAAAGAATATCTACTGAAATAATACTATTAAATACAAGCAGTTCAAGATATATAGAATATAACAAAGTAAAAAATTCTATTAGAGATGAACTATCAAAATATTTAATTAAAGAGACTGGTAATAAACCAATGATTATTACAGTAATGCAAGAAATATAGCCAAAAGCTATATTTTTTCTTTAAAATAATAAAAAAGTATTCCTTTTTATTTTATTTTTTGTTATAATGTAGAAGAGGTATGATATGAAAAAAGTATTAATACTAAGTGCATTATTAATATTATGCATAGGTTGTACTAGAATAGATAACACTGATGATTATAAAGTAATAATAGACGATATAATAGAGCAAAACAATATAAGTACAAATACAGCCTCAATGGGATACAAATATTATTTACCCATTGGAGTAAAAAAAGTATATGATAAAGATTATAATCAAAAGTTCAAATATGAAGATGCAAATATTTATTTATATGTAGACGCTGTAAGTTATTATTATCATAATCCATTAAATTTTAAAGATGAAACTGGAAAAGAGTTTTACTATAAAATAAGTAATGGTGAAAAAATTGGCTATATATCTATAGAAAAAAACGAAAACGATTATTTTCTTAAAATAATATATAATTATGCAAAAATAGAGGCACATGTTTCTAAAGAAAAGCTAAATGATGTAATAGCAAATAGTATGATTATATTAAATAGCATTGATTATAATGATAATTTAATAAAGAAAATTCTTGAAGACGAATACTATTCAAGTACTGCTGAAGAATATAAAATAAGAAAGCCAGAAAATACAACGAGTAAATTCTCAGAGTATTTAAGTGAATATGTAGTAGATGAGGAAACAGTAATTCCTGATTTACCAGAATATTAACAAAAGGGAGATATGACTATGAAATTTATTGATAAACTAAAAGATTTATTCACTGATGAAGAAGAAGTAGTGGAGACAAAAGAAATAGAACTAGAGAAGGAAGAAAAAGAAGAAGAACACAAACTTCCTACTTTTATGCGAAATAAAATTGAGCAGGAAGAGAAAAGAGAGGAAATAAGAAAACAGCGTGAAGAGCCATCAAAAGAAGATATCATAAGTGATAGAGAAATAGTAAAGACAAGAAGCAGCAACTTCTCATTTCCTATGGATATGGATGATGATCCACTTCCTAGAACATTTGTAAATACATCCTCAAGTAATTATAACACTGCCTATAATAACAACAAAAATGTTTTAGATAAAGAAAAGAAAGTATCAGAACTATATGCCAAAAAGGAAGAACCTAAACCAAAGAAATTTAAACCAACTCCTGTTATATCTCCAGTATATGGAGTACTTGATAAAAATTACACTAAAGATGAAGTAAAAGTTCAAGATGAAGACTCTTATGAAATAAAAAGACCATCAAGAAAAGTAGATTTTGAAACAGTAAGAAATAAAGCCTTTGGTAGTTTAACAGATGATATAAGAAATAATTTATGTGAAAATTGTGAATTATACAAAGAAGTAAAAATAACCAAAAACGCTGACAAGAAATTACTTAGTGATGATGACAATCTTTTATCAGACATGACAAAAGATGATGTCAAAGATGTAACCCTAGAAGAGGCCGAAGACAATTACTTTGATTTCGGTGTAGATTATGAAATACCAAAAAAAGAAGATAAACCCAATGTAGTAATTAACGCTAAAGAAGTTGAAGTAAACGATAGTGATGTAAAAATAGTAAATCACAATGGCGTTGAAAGTACTGCTGAAAAAATAGAAGTAAAAGAAGAAACACCAAAAAGAACAGCTAGAGTAACTACTAAAAAAGAATTAGAGGACACAAAAGAATTTGAAAAAGTACCATCAGAAGAAAAGACAATAGGAGAAGTACTTAATAGTAGCAACGTAAGCACTGATGAAGATAACGATATCTTTAATTTAATAGATTCAATGTACGAAGGGGATGAATAATAGTGACTGCAAGTGAAGTTTTACCAGTAATTTTGTATATATTAGGTGCTATTTTACTAGTGGCATTAATAGTATTAACTGTAAAGTTAACAATAACAATACATAAAATAGATAAAGTTGTTGATAATATTACTGAGAAAGTTACTGCTTTAGATGGAGTATTTTCTGTTGTAAATGCAGTAAGTAACAAGTTTACATTCATAACAGACAGAGTAGTTAACATAATTTATTCATTAATAGAAAAAATAACAAAAAGAAAGGAAGATTGAAAAATGAGTAAAAATGGATTTGGAAAATTTGCCTTAGGTGCTGGAATAGGAGCAGGTTTAGCCCTATTATTTGCTCCAAAAAAAGGAAGCGACTTAAGACGTGACATCAAAAGAAAATTTGATGAGTTTATGACTGATGTTGATAAAATTGAAGTGGAGGACATCAAAGAAAGCTTCACTGAAAAAGTAGAAGACATCAAAAAAGAACTAGATGATTTAGATAAAGAAAAAGTAGAAAAAATAGCTAAGAAAAAAGCTAAAGAATTACAAAGAAAAGCCGAAGACCTAGTGGACTTAGCTAAAGAAAAAGGAACACCAGTCCTTGAGGGCATCGCAGATGACTTAAAACACAAAGTAATTTGTGTATGCACAGAAGTAATTAATAAATTAGAAAGAGGAGAATAGTCAGTAGTGATTATTCTTTTTCTAGAAAGGACAATAAAATGAAAGTACTAATAACTGGAGCTTCTTCAGGAATGGGACGCGATATGGCTAAATATCTAAGTACATATAATTTTGACTTATTTCTCGTAGCCAAAGACAAAAAAGAATTAGATAAAGAATTCAAAGATTCCAAAAATAAAATAAAAACCTATGGTTTTGACCTATCAAAAGAAGAAGAGTGCATAAAACTCTACAAAGAGGTAAGAAATGAAAACATTGACATATTAATAAACAACGCCGGCTTTGGTGACGCCGGTAATTTTACCGAAACAAACTTAGATAAAGAAATGAATATGATAGACTTAAACATCAAAGCTTACCATATCCTTACCAAACTATTTCTAAGAGACTTTGTCAAAAGAGACTACGGCCGAATCCTAAACGTTGCTTCCATGGCGGGCTTTATGCCAGGACCATACATGGCCACATACTATGCCACAAAAAACTATATAGTAAGCCTATCTCTAGCCATCTATGAAGAACTAAAAAAGGACAAATCAAACATAAAAATATCCATATTCTGTCCTGGCCCAGTAACAACAAACTTTAATAATGTGGCCAATGTAAAATTTAACATATCCTCCCTTACCAGTGAATTTGCCAGCAGATATGCCATAGATAATATGTTTAAAAACAAACTAATAATAATACCACCCAATATGAAATTAAACTACTTACTTGCCAAAACCATGCCAAAAAAGTTCGTATTAGCGGTAAATAGCCTAATAGAAGAAAGAGATTCCCAATAATTTCTTTCTTTTTTCTTTAAAATATTATATAATTAAGAAGAAAGAAGGGATACTATGAGTTTTACCAGTACAGTAAAAGAAGAAGTAACTAGATTAGACACCACTAGACTAGAGGACATATCCGAGTTATCAGCCATATTTAGAATAAGTGCCAACATAAATAACAACATCGTTTTATCATTAGAAAACAATGCCGTTGCCAGAAGATGTTTCAAATTAATAAAAAATATCTACAATATAACTCCAAGTATTACAGTTAGAAACAAAAAACTAGGTAAAGGCTTCACTTATATATTAACAATAAACAACAATACCAAAGAATTACTCGAAGACTTATCAATTCTAGATAACAACAGCTACCTATCAGTACCAAAAGAATACATAGTATCCGATGAAGATAGCCTAAGAGCCTACTTACGTGGAGTATTTCTAGTATCTGGTTCAGTAAACGACCCCAAAACATCAAGGTATCACTTAGAATTCGTTTTAGATACCAAAGAATATTCTGAGTTCATAAACAAGTTACTAAATAGTTACAACCTTAATAGTAGAATAATAAAAAGAGAAAGAAATTACACTGTCTATATCAAAGAAGCTGAAAAAATAAGCGACTTCTTAAGAGTAATAAAAGCCTTTTCTGCTGTTATGTATTTTGAAGACATAAGAATATATCGTGATCACAAAAATATGACCAATCGTCTTAACAATTGCGAGCAGGCTAACATAGATAAAATATTTCTAACAGCCTCAAAACAAGTAAAAGATATTAAAAAATTATATGAACTAGATATGGTAGATACTCTAGATGATAAATTAAAAGAAGTAATAGAGTATCGTATGAAGTATAAAGAAAGTTCATTAAGCGAACTAGCGAGTATTATATCTTCAGAAACTGGAGTAGAAATAACTAAGTCTGGACTAAATCATCGTTTTAGAAAAATTAAAGAAATACTAGAAAATTATCTCAAAGAAAAAGAGAAAAGTAAGTAATATTATTATATGTTTCCTCTTAAGCCTGTAGTCTTAAGAGGCATAAGGAAGCCTAGGGTCTTCCTTATGAAAAATTATGAAAAAAATGTCAAAAAATAGTTGACAACCATTCCAAATTATTATACAATTATATTGTCTAATAGATAAGCACAGAGACACATGAATGTAGAAAAATACAAAACGAAGTTTGTTTTGTATATCTACCTAAATAGAAGTTTTATTTAGAATATTATGTGTGTGTAGTTATGGGTGTTAAAGTAGAGACTTTAATTTCTTATCTTACTATTAGATATGCATATATGTATGAGAGAAGTAACTCATTAGATAAGAAGTTAATTGTATTAACTGACATTGATATGATTTAACTATTCGTAAACTTGAGAATGTACTATTTGTCAGATAGTATGTTCTTTTCTTTTACTATAAATTATGCTATACTATTTGCGAAAGAAGTGATAACTATGAAAGAACTATTAAGTCCTGCCGGAAATATGGAATGCCTAAAAGCCGCCATTCATAATGGAGCGGATGCTATCTATCTAGGAGGCAAATCCTTTGGAGCCCGTGCCTTCGCTGGTAATTTTACTAATGAAGAATTAAAAGAGGCTGTTCGTTATGCTCACTTATATGGTGTAAAAATATATGTAACCGCTAATACCATTATTTACAATAATGAAGTAGAAGATTTTCTAGAATATGTAAAATATCTATATCAAATAGGCGTAGATGCCCTAATAATGCAAGATATAGGTATGATATCATTAGTAAGAAAAATGTTTCCCAATATAGAAGTTCATGCTTCAACTCAGTGTCATAATCACAATAATGAAGGTATCAAATTATTAAAATCACTTGGAGTAACAAGAGTAGTACTTGATAGAGAAATGTCACTAAAAGAAATAGAGAACATAAATGTAAATATCGAAAAAGAAGTATTCATACATGGCGCCTTATGTAATTCATATTCTGGCTGCTGTCTATTTAGTTTTATGAATGGTGGAAGAAGTGGTAATAGAGGAGAATGTACTCAAGTTTGCAGGTTACCATTCAAATTAATAAAAAATGGTAAATACATAGACACTCCAAATAAATACTTACTTAGTACCAAGGAACTAAATACCATTAACAATTTTGATAAATTACTAGATTCAGATATCACAAGTTTCAAAATAGAAGGAAGAATGAAGTCACCAAGTTATGTTGCCTATGTAACAAGACTATATCGAAAACTAATAGATAATCATACTAACAAAGTAACCAGTGAAGAAGAGAATAACTTAAAAATACTATTTAATAGAGACTTCACCAGCGGTTATTTATTTAATGATAAAGTAATGAACACCAGTACTTCCAATCATCAAGGCCTAGAAATAGGAAAAGTACTCGAAGTAACTCCTAAAAAAATAAAAGTAAAATTAACAAATAATCTATATCAAGAAGATGGTATTAGATTTAAAAATAGTAACCTAGGTATGATAGCTAACTTCATATATAACGAAAAAGACTTACTTGTAAACACTGCTAATAATGGAGATATAATCTATCTAGATAATAAAATAAATCTAAAAGAAAAAGATACACTTATCAAAACTTCCAGTAGTCACCTAGATGAAGAAATACTATCTACTAGTGAAAAGAAAATAATTATAACCATCGATGTATCTCAAATAGAGAATTACCTAGAAATAACATTCAAAGATAATAATGGTAATAAAGTTAGTGCTAAAGTAAAAACAGAAGTGCCACAAAAAAGACCTACAACTAGTGAAGAAATAAAAGAAAAACTAACTAAACTAGGAAATACCCCATTTATATGCAGTAAAATAAACATAAATATAAATAAAGATATCTTTGTTAATATGAAAGATTTAAATAACATAAGAAGATTGCTTTCGGATAACCTAACAGAAGCAAGAACCACTATCAAGAGAAAACTTATCATTAATGAATATCCATTAGATTACAAAGAAGAAACAAACTATCATACCGAAATATCTGTTCTTGCCCGAAATAAAGACCAAGTAGAAGCCTCTCTTGCCATGAATGTTGATAGAATATATCTTGGTAGTGATTTATATGAAGAGTATAAAGATAACAACAAAGTATATTTAAGACTAGAAAGAGTAAATAGTACTTATTCTAGTGCCGCCAGTAACATACTTGCCACAGAACTAGGGGCTATAAATAAGTATAAAAATAGTAATCTAATTAGTGACTACTACTTAAATGTAGTAAATAACTATAGTATCAAATTTCTTCTTGATAACGGTGTTAAAAGAGTAACATTATCTCCAGAAATAAATTATAACTATCTAGACGATTATATAAAAGATAAAGCAGAAATTATCATCTATGGTACCATTGAAAATATGCTTACCAAGTCCTGCCCAATCAAAGAACTACAAATGTGTCCATGCAAGAAAGAAGATATCTATTTTCTAGAGGACATAAATAAAAATAGATATAGAATACTTCATAACAATTGTTTAACCCATATCATGCACTATAAAAAAATAAATCATTTAGACAATATAGACTACTATAAAAATATTGGTATTAGATCATTCAGACTAGAATTACTTGATGAAACATATGATGAAGTAATTAAATTAATTAATGAAATAAAGAAATAGTTATTAATATATAACCTATGAAGCCTAAGGTCTTCATAGGAACCATAGAGCTTGTAATCTCTATGGTTATAATTTTGTCTATTTTAATGACAATTTATTAAAAATATGCTATACTAAAATAGTAAAAATATATTAGAAGAGAGGTGTACTATGGAAAAAGAAAATATAGATATAAACGTTATTAAAGATTATCTAAATCATGAAAATAATAAACTTAGACTTAAAAGTTTTCTAAGACTATATTCTAATTATTCAAAATTAGCTAAATTTAATAAAGAAGAATTAAAAAGCTTTGAAAATGAAATATACAATATAGATGGCAAAACATTATCTGACAAAGAAAAAATAAAGAAAGAAATTGTTACTATCAAAGTTGAACTTAAAAAAAATAATAATAAAGAAATTACAAATTATGTCAATAATATACTCGCCGATGTTGAACTAATAATCAATTATGATGATGCTACATTTAATGGATATATATCATACTTAAAAAAATGTATATGTGAAATTCAATCTGTATTAAACTTGGATATAAACTTTTATAGTTCATCTTGTGAACTATTTAGAGAGGAATATCACGATATAGAAAATGTAGAACATAAAGTAAATATAAAAAAAGAACAATAGGTGATAATTATGGATAGTTTGAACGAATTTAAAAAATATATAGAAGCCCAAATAAAAGTAGTGAATGCTGAAAATAGTAATATTGAAAAATATAAAAAACTTGAAAGTAATTTAGATTTAGTATGTTTAATGATTGAAAATGGCGAAAGTGAAAGAATAGATAAAAATATTCTTAAAGAATGTCTTGATTTTATTTATGATAATGAAAAAAGCAAAAGCACTTTTAAAAAACTAAAAGAAGCCATAGAACTTTTAGAAAAGAAAAAAGAAAACCCACATTTTCCTCTTTACATTCCACAGTTATCAGAATCAATTGAACTTTTGAGCAATATAAAGAATGATTTAGAAGCAGCCTCTGATAAATTAAGCATTTATATTGATAAAATAATAACGGATATAAGCAGTAAAAATTCAAAATATGAAGAATACATAAATTTAGTTAAAGATGGAAACATAGTTAGACATTTGAATGAAGAAGAATTACAAAAATTATTTATATTTTTGGAGGAAACATCTCTAAGCAGAGAAACTATATTAGAACTAACACTTACATTTACTAGAGATAGTCTTGATTATGCAGAAAAACTAAGAAAATTAAAAATTGCTAAGGAAGTAGCAGTTAAGAAGAAAAAAGCTACACAAATAAAAGAAAAAATAGAAGAAAAAAATAGAAGAGAAGTTAAAAAGACAAGTGAAATAATAAAGCCACTTACTTTAACAGAAGAAGAAAAAACTATCTATTCTGAAATATTAAGCATTGTTGATGAATTAGAAAAAGACATTAATTTAACTCATGATGCTCTAGCAGATTTACTTATTGGTGACTACACGTTAGAGTCTAGAATATCAAATTATGATTCTACAGATAACAAATTTAATCTTATATTAGAAGATTTAAAAACCAATCTAATACCAAACTTTAATAATAATAAAGAAGATATAATTATAATATTTAAACATATAATTCATTTGTTTGACGAAGAATATAAAAAAGAAAAAGAAGAAGTACCATTTATAAGTCAAATTCCAGAATTTACTGAACAAGAAATAAAAGAAATAGAAAAATATCTTTCACTAGCGGCTATTGAACTAGAAACTTATAATAAATTTAGCGATACCGACAAAAATATGATTTCTAGTATGGAAGAACTAATTAAAAACAATGATACAGAAATTGAGGCAAGCAGTAAATTTTCTTTTGAATATGTTATAAGGCTAAGTTTACTAAGAAAGCTACATCAATTATGTAAAGACTACTTGGAGAATCGCAAAGATGAGAAAGAATATGTTAAAGAAGGACTACAAGAAGATATAAATAGTCAGCTTACAAGTCAAATGGAAGAAATTAGAGAAGTTACAACTATGCTAAATAAAACTGAAAAACAAATGAAAGATGAGTCAGATGAAGAAGACGAAATAATAGAGCAATATGAGCCAAATAGAAAAACGGTTGTAATATTTTTACCTCTACAAGATGGTAATTATAGTATTGTAAATGATCAGGCTAAAATACTTGAAGGCCATAATAAAGAGGCGGCTAAGAGTTTAAGAAAAGGTTTATATGAAATTACCAGAAGAGACTTTTATACATATATCAGTGGTTCAAAATCTAAAGATAGAAACATAAAGAATAACGATCATAACAATAAAGGCTTAACCACAGAAGTTAAACCATATCGTTTTAGAAAAAATGACGTTAGATTTGCTTATACAAAACTATCTTTAACTCCAAATAATCAAAAGAAAATTAAAGAAGCCTATAATTTAGATAATGCTGATGTACTTTTAATTCTAGGATGCTCAGAAAAACAAGGAAATTCAAATGAGGTTTATAGAGATATCAATAATAGAATTGCTGGTGAAATAGAAAATATTAGACACATATTTAATTTATTTGGAAAAGATTTTGATGATGCAAGCTTCAAAGAAGCCACAACATTAATTGATGACTCAGATAAGTATTGTGAAAGACTATATAAAGAACCATTTAAAAAAATAGATGATGAAAGTTGGTGTAGGTAATTATGGAAGAACAAATTATAAATGTTCTAAGTAATATTAGAAACGATCTTTCTAATGATTTAGAAATAAAAGCCAAAGAATTATTAGAACCATTAAATAAAATTTCGAGTAAACTATCAGCTGTTGAAAAACATCCACTAGAAATAAGCACTTTGTCAATTGAAGAGATTGAAAAAAACTTTAAAAATGTTAGTAAAGAACTAATAGAAAAATTAAATGTGTATAAGATGTTATCACAATTTGAGTATCTTATTCTAACTGAAGAACAAAAAACAGAAATAACTAGTATAATGAAGGATTTTAATGAACAATTAGATAAAATAAAGGAAAACATAATAAATTCAAACACAATATTAAAAGATTCAAATAGTAAAATTGATGAAATAGATAAGTATATGAAAAAGATTCAAAAACTATATGTTAATGAAGAATATTTGAATTCAGATGATATAACAAGCATAGCAAACATATTAAAAGAGTCATCCATTCCAATCAGCGAGCAAACTAAAATACTTCAAGAACTAGGAATATTATCTATTAAATTAATTAATAGTGATAAGTTAGAAGAAACAGAAGAAGAAGTTTATACAATTGAAGAAACAAATCTTGATAAAGAAGAGTTGTCTGAAGTATTTACAAAGTATGGATATAAATTAGAGAATTTTAAGACTAGAGATCAATCAAAATTATTAAAGTATGGTAATCTTTTAGTTATTTCACAAATATTAGAAGTATTAAAAAATAATCATATTTATATAGATATCAAAGAGTTTAGTCATAAATTAACTCCAATACTTATTAATTCAGATGAAACTATCATTTCAACAATTTTAGAAAACATCAAAAAAGATTATGAAGATGCTGCATCAGAGTCAAAAGGTAATTATAGTTCTTTTCATGAATTATCTCCTGAAAGAATGTTTGCAGAGTGCTTAAATGCTCCATCAATATTTATTAAAGGTAAGCATGAGTACAAGAAAAGAGTCACAGAATCAAAAGGTGGATCAGTAGGAGAAAATAACAATTCTGATTTAGTTTATGGCTCTTATGATAACTATATAAAGAATAGAGAGTTATTAATTCAAAAGGGTATTGATATTAATAAAGTAGTTATGAAATGTTTAACTTTACTTAGTATGCCTTATCAAAAAGTAAAAGAGAATTTTGATAGTTTTGAATTTTATCAAATACCAAGAGCAGTATATAGTAATACCTTGTCTTCATTAAAAGCAGCAGATCCGTTATCAGCAATTGATCAGTTTATTGAATTAGGATGTTATGAATATGTATTATCAAACTTTTCATATGTTAATCATAGACCAGATGATTTAATGTTTTATCGTATTGTAAAAGCCACTCAGCTAGGAGAACCTATATATAGTGATAGAAATACCAGAAATGTTGAGCTTCTTGGAAAAATTTCTAACGATAAAAAGAATGGCTATAGTATTAATAAAGATAATAAAGAAAAAGTTGTTGAACAATTTATTCCTGAATTTAATCCTATTTATGATGAAGTAGTTAGCAAAGATAGAAATGCTGGACCAGTAATTCTTACATATAGAAATTATTTCATTACAACGCTTGAAGATAAATATAAAATGGACGATTTAAGATATGATTTTAATGGTGTTATAATATCTAGATTTAAGGTACTTAGAATATATGAAACTCTTATGAAGAATCGAGTAGCGGGTACTTATAATGCAGTTCTTTATGCAATATGTAAAAATAGCATATTAACTGAGGAGCAATATAAAAATATTACTGACTGCTTAGATAGAGCTTATGGAAGCAATTTAAGGGAGGTTGCAAGAAGATGATAGACTTTTTAAAAGATGCTAATATTACTGATAAAACTATAATAGAAATAATGAAAAATAATAATGAAGCTTCTTTGTTTAATTTATCTTGTAATGATGAAGATGCTATTCAAATAATAAATTATATGAGAAATATAGGTATAACCAATGTTGATGAAATACTAATATATAAAATAGATATATTTACGCTTTCATTTAAACAATTTATTAAAAGACTATCAAACTTTAACATTCCTATGTTAGTAAATATTGTCAATGATAATTATTTGAATATTGATATAATTAATGCATAAATTATTCTTTAGGGAGACTATAGGCTCACTAAAGCCTCTTAAAACTACAGGTTTAAGAGGAAAAAAATAGCACAATACCAGTTGACAAATCAAATATTTAGTCATATAATTAATACATATTCAATGCAGTGACGAGGACATGATTATATATATTTTATTCATAGAGAGTTAGTGGTTGGTGTAAACTAATAATAAAAATATATAATTACTACCTCAGAGTGAAATGCAAACATTTCCGGTTAACAGCCGTTATCAAAATTAAGACCAAAGAAGGATGGTACCGAGATAATACTCTCTCCTTCAGAAGGTCTTTTTTTCATTAAAGGGAGGTTTTAAAAAATGAAAAACACTTACATACCAGTAGAGGTAATGCAAAAAGGTAAAAAAAGTAGATGGCAAATGGATGTAACAAATCTAGGACTTGAAGAACTAATATCATTAAAAAATGAATTAAGTGGAGTATCAGCAAGCTGCTTAGATGCCGTTATTTATGATAGAACATGTTCATCATCCTTTATGCATCAAATATACAAAGAAAGAAAACAAACAGGTAAAAGAAAAATTCAAAAGAAAATAAGAAGAAGATAAGAAAAGGAGATAGATAATATGATAAATATTAAAGAAAATGAAGATTTAAGTAAATTAAATCACTCTTGTGCTCACTTACTTGCACAAGCAGTAAAACACTTATACCCAAATGCCAAATTTTGGGTAGGACCAGTAACCACTGAAGGCTTCTATTACGATATTGATTTAGGAGATGAAGTAATAAAAGAAGAAGACTTACCAAAGATTGAAAAAGAAATGAAAAAAATATCTAAAGATGGTAAGAGAATAGTAAGACATGAATTAACCAAAAAAGAAGCTTTAGAAATGTTCCATGATGATCCATATAAAATAGATTTAATTAGTAGAATGGATGAAAAAGAACAAGTAATATCTTGTTATACACAAGGAGATTTCACTGACCTTTGTCGTGGCCCTCATGTTGATACAGTAAAAGAATTAAAATACTTCAAACTAATCAAAGTATCCGGAGCCTATTGGAAGGCTGACTCAAATAACAAAATGCTTCAAAGGATATATGGTGTATGCTTTAGAAATGAAGAAGATCTAAATGATTACATCAAAGAACTTGAAGATCGTAAAGCAAGAGATCATAGAAAGATAGGTAAAGACTTGGATATCTTTATGAATCATGATCTAGTAGGTAAAGGAATGCCTTTATGGTTACCAAATGGTTCAATAGTAAGAAAAGAACTAGAAAACTATATCTATCATAAAGAGCAGAAGTTGGGTTATTCTCACGTATATACACCTTGTGTTGGAACAGTAGATTTATATAAGACTTCAGGTCACTGGGACCACTATCAAGAAAATATGTTCCCATCAATGAAAGTAGATGATGAAGAATTTGTACTAAGACCAATGAACTGTCCACACCATATGTTAATCTATGGAAATACAATCCATTCATATCGTGAATTACCAATCAAAATAGGAGAGTTTGCTACAGACTTTAGATATGAAGCTTCAGGAGCAGTAAAAGGTCTAGAAAGAGTAAGATGTATGTGTCAAAATGATGCCCATCTATTCGTAAGACCAGACCAAATAAAAGATCAGTTCAAAGAAGTAGTAAGCTTAATACTAGATGTCTACAAGGACTTTGGATTAAAGAACTATACCTTTAGATTATCCCTTAGAGATCCTGAAGATAAACATAAATACTTTGATGATGATGAAATGTGGAATAATGCTGAAAACGAATTAAGAGAAGTACTTAATGAGATAGGAGTACCATATCACGAAGCCATCGGAGAAGCAGCCTTCTACGGACCTAAGTTAGATGTTGAAGTAAAACCAGCAGTAGGTCCTGAAGTAACACTATCAACTTGTCAATTAGACTTCCTATTACCAAGAAGATTTAACTTATCATATATAGACAAAGATGGCGAAAAGAAAGTACCAGTAGTACTACATAGAGCTATATTTGGAACATTTGATAGATTCACAGCCTTCATTCTTGAAGAAACAAAAGGAGCTCTTCCATTATGGTTATCTCCAGTACAAATAAATATTATCCCAGTAAATAATGAATACCACCTAGAATACGCTAATAACTTATTAAATAAACTAAGAGAAAAAGAGTTACGCGTAGAACTAGATTCTCGTGATGAAAAGATGGGTTATAAAATAAGAGAGGCTCAAACTAGAAAGATACCATACACTCTAGTATTAGGTAATAACGAAAGAGATAACAATACCATAACATATCGTAAATATGGTGAAGAGTCTACTACTACAATGAGTACTGAAGAATTTATTACCATGATTGAAAAGCAAATAAAAGAGTATAAATAACATAAAAGTGTAAAGTAGTAATTACTTTACACTTTCTATATAAAAAGGAGAACTTATGTCAAAAGAAGAACTATTACAAAAATTAATATTAGTGGATATGAATCATGCAGGTATTTCCACTATTGATAAACCAATCATTGGTACTCGTTCATTATCCACTTGTCTAGGAGTACTTTTATATGATGAAGAAAATAAAATAGCTATCGTAGCTCATACAACATCTGGAGATCCTGAAATAGCTATGAATGAGGTGTTAACTATTATCGAAGAAAATAAATTATCATTATCAAAATTTAGATATAAAATATTTGATGGCTATTACAAAGAAGGAGCAGAATTTTACCATACCAAAGAGAGAATTATTAAATGTATAAGATTTAACATATTATTTAATGCACCATTTAGTGAAAGTAAAATTCCGCGAAGAGCACTTCTAAAAAATCCTATGCTTACATCTAATGAATTCTATTTTGATGCTTCTACTGGTAAATTTGTAACTAGTGAGCTATTACCACTTCTACTAGATAGTAACACTATTACTGAGGAAGAAAATAAACCAAGACATAGATAAGAAATATAAAATTGTAAAGTATACTAATTACTTTGCATTTTTTCTATCTATTTGCTATAATATAAGTGGAGGTACTATGAAAGAAAAAGCACTTGAAGTATTAAAAAAATTATCCGAACATAATTATGAATCTTATTTAGTTGGAGGTTATCCTAGAGATCTAATATTAGGAAGAAAAACTAATGACATAGATATTTGTACAAGTGCCACTCCTAAAGAAATATTAGAAATATTTGATGATGTTATTGTATCAGATATGCAATATGGATCTGTAGTAATTGTATATAAAGGTTGTAAGTTTGATACTACTACATTTAGAAAAGAAATAAAGTATGAAAGTAATCGAAAACCAGTAAAAATAAAATATATCAAAGATATCAAAAAAGACCTTTTACGAAGAGACTTTACTATCAACACTTTATGTATTGATAAAGATGGTAATCTACTAGATATACTAAATGTAAGAAGTGATTTAGATAATAAACTACTTAAAACAGTAGGTAATCCTAGATATCGTATTAAAGAAGACTCTCTTAGAATACTTAGATGTATAAGATTTGCTACTATACTAGATTTTGATATAGAAAAGAAGACTAAACACTTCTTAACTAAATATAATTATCTCTTAAAATCATTATCTATAAATAGAAAGAAAGAAGAACTAGATAAAATATTCCTATCTAAGAATAAAGAAAGAGGAAGAAGACTCCTACTAGAACTAAATCTTACTAATGCATTAGATTTAGATAAACTAGCTACAATTACCATGTGTACTGATCTTACAGGTATTTGGTGTCAACTAGAAGTAGATGATATCTATCCATTTACTAAAGTAGAGAAGGAGCAGATGTCTAAGTTAAGAGAACTATTAAAGTATGATAAAATAGATAACTATCTACTATATAAATATGGTTTATATCTATGTACTGTCTATGCTGAAATAAAAGGTATACCAAGAAGAAAAATAAATACTATGTATTCTAAATTACCAATCCTTACAAGAAGAGATATAAATGTAACTGGTGAAGAAATATCTATGATATTAAATAAACCTCCTGGTAAATATATTAAAGATATACTAGATGATATAGAAGTAAATATATTAAATAGTAGTATTAGTAATGATAAAGAAGAAATAACTAAATATATTAAAGATAAATACTTATAGAAATATAGGTATTTTTTCTATTTTATCCCCCTTAAGCCTGTAGTCTTTCGGGGCATTATGAAGCCTAAGGTCTTCATAATGAACAATTTTGTTTAAATACTTGAAGATAATTATAGTTTATGATATAATTTATATCGATTGGTACTCAGGAAACTTTCGAAGCCTTGAGTCGTTTTTTTATTATATGATAGAGTACTAAATATAATAAAAAGTACATAATTATTACTATGAAATATCTATATATAATAATATTACTTTTTATAATGACTGGATGCACTTTTTCAAAAAATTATAAAGAAGACTATAACATTCTTGAGAATAATTCTATTAGATTTATCAAGAGTGATACCAGTATATCTTTCTTAATAAATAAAGATAATACTTTTTATCTTCTAGTGATAAAAGGGACTACTATTACTGATACTGACTATTTAATAAAAATAGATAATACTAAGTATAATATTAACTATACTGAAGAATACCTACTAAAAGATACTTTAGTACTACAAGATATTATATTCAAAATAAATGATAAAATAGAAATAATACTAAATAATAAGACATTTTGTATATATCTAGATAGATTAAATAAAGATAACTTTTTAGAATGTGATTTTATATATTTATACAATATCGATAAAGACTTCTATATAACCCTAGATAGTAATCTTTTAGTACTCTTTTATGATGCCTATACTAAGTTTAATTATAAATTTATGTATGAGTTATCTAAAGTATGGATAGATTCATATACCATAAGTGATGATAGTTATACAACATTAACTATCTGTGAAGATAATTTCTATGTTTCTTCATATAAAATAAGAGGTAAAACTATTCACAAAAAATAAAAAAAATGATACAATCTATTATATGGAGGAGAAGTAGTATGAATAAAAAAGTATTAATAACCATTTTAATAACTATAATTCTTCTCATATTTAGTATAATTCTATATCCTATAATAAAAAATAATAACTACCAAAAGAAATTACTAAATAATATTTATGAAAATACTAATCTAAAAGATATAAAATATCTAAACAAAGATAATAACTACTACATAATAAAAACTAAAGATAAAGTATTAGTTTTAGATTTAAACTATGAAGAAGTATATAGTATAAATACTGATGAAATAAAGAAGAATAATCTAGATTTATCTTATACAAGAAATAGTTTATACTATAAAGAAAGAATAAGAAAAAATAATAAATTAACATACAAATATTATGATATAAAAACAAATGAAGAAGTATTTACCAGTGTACTAGGAGGTTCCAATGAATGAGATAGAAAATATATTAAAAGAAAAACCAATTATATTACCAAGATATTTATTTAATTATTATCTTAGACTAGGTATTACTCCTGAAGAATTAATAATCTTAATATTTGTTATGGATAAAGGTAATAAAGTAATATACAACCCATTAGAATTAAGTGAAGAACTAGGAATGGATAAATTTAAAGTAATGGAACTATTAAATAGTTTAAATGAAAAAAAGATTATATCTATTACTGTAGAAAAAGAAAATAACAAGAGTGAAGAATATATATCATTAGAGTTACTTTATAAAAAGATAGCCAATATATTAATAGATAAAAAAGAAGATAAGACACTAGATAATAGTGATATATTCTCTATATTTGAAAAAGAGTTTGGTAGAACAATATCTTCAATGGAATGTCAAATAATTAAAGGCTGGATAGATGATGGCTTTTCTCATGAATTAATAATGGAAGGTTTAAAAGAGGCTATATATAATGGTGTAACAAGTCTTAGATATATTGAAAAGATATTATACGAATGGCGTAAAAAAGGATATAAAAATAAAAAAGATATACAAGAAGCTAAAGAAAAGTACCGTGAAAGTAAAAAAGAAACCAAAGACTATTTCTTTTATGATTGGATAAATGATGATTAATAAAATATTAGATTATTTAGATGAATTATATCCTAATCCTAAGTGTGAACTAGAATATACTAAAGACTATGAATTATTAATAGCTATAGTAATGAGTGCTCAAACTACTGATAAAAGAGTTAACATGGTAAATAAAGTTTTATTTAAGAAGTATCAGAGTGTTAAAGAGTTATCCAAGGCTAGTCTTGAAGATATAGAAAAAATAATTAAACCAATAGGTACTTATAAAAAGAAGGCTGTATTTATTAAAGAAATAGCTACTAAATTAATAAATGATAATATTAAAGTTATTCCAAATGATAGAGAATATTTAAGTACTTTTCCTGGAGTAGGTAGAAAAACTATAAATGTCTTTTTATCAGTTATTTATAATGAACCTTTAATAGCGGTAGATACTCATGTAAATAGAGTAAGTAAAAGACTTAAACTAGCTAAAGATAGTGATGATGTTCTTGAGGTAGAAAAGAAACTTATGAAGAAGATACCTAAAGATAAATGGAATAAAGTCCATCATCAGTTAGTTTTCTTTGGTAGATATAAATGTAAGAGTATCAGTCCTTTGTGTACTGATTGTAAATTAAAAGATATATGTAAATATTATTTTGCTCACTCTAAGCCAAGGTCTTAGAGTGTTATTTATAGCCTAATTCTTAGTCTATAAATAAATATCAGCCATATCCATTATATTCGGGGTGGATACTAAATTAAAAAGAAGGTAACAAATTATGAATACTAAGTTAAATGATAAGAAAATAGTAAAATTTAAAAGAATATATATAGAAATAACTAATGTATGCAATTTAAATTGTTCTTTTTGTAGTAGTTCAAATAAAGTAAAAAGAGAGATGACTCCCGAAGAATTTAAAGAAGTACTAAGTAAAATAAATAACTATACAGATTATATATATCTTCATGTAAAAGGAGAACCTCTTACTCATCATAACTTAGATAAAATACTAGATATCACTAAAGAATATAATAAAAAAGTATGTATTACTACCAATGGTGTATTTCTAAAAGATAAATTATCCATATTAAAAAAATATGATAATATTTATCAAATAAATATATCCTTACATAGCGAAAATAATAAAAAGAATTATCTTGAAGATATCATATCTTCAGTAAATGAATTATCTTCATATATAAGCTATCGCTTTTGGACATTAGATAATAATAAGATGGATAATAAAAGCAAAGAATATATCAAAGTATTAAAAGAAGTCTATAATAAAGAAGAAATATATGATGGTATAAAATTAAAAGATAAAGTATATTTAAGTTTAGATAATAAATTTATTTGGCCAAGTATAAATAGTGATTATTATAATGAAAGAGGTACTTGTTTAGGAGCCAAAACTCAGTTAGCCATATTATCTGATGGAACAGTTAGTATCTGCTGCCTAGATAGCGAAGGAGTATCAAATCTAGGCAATATTTATTTAAATACCATGGAAGATATTCTAAGTAGTGATAAATACCAAAATATTCTAAAAGGTTTTAACGATCATAAAGTATATTTAGATATATGTAAGCATTGTTCATATAAAGAAAGATTTGATAAAAAATAGCAAGATAAATTTGTAAAGAAAAAGTAAATAGTTAGTAAAAACTTTTTACTTTTTTTCTTTTGTGGTATACTAAATATAAGTGAGGTACAATATGTGTGGAATAAACGGAATAATAAGTAAAGAAAAAAATAAAGATAAATTAATAAAAGAAATGAATAAAAGAATAGTTCATCGTGGACCTGATGCCGAAGGCATATATGTAGATGATAATGTTGCCTTGGGTCAAAGAAGATTATCAATAATAGATCTTGCTGGTGGTAATCAGCCTATATATAATAAAGATAAAAGTATTTTAATAGTATATAATGGTGAAGTATATAATTATAAAGAATTAAAAGAAGAGTTAACTGAATATGAATTTCAAACAAACTCTGATACTGAAGTAATATTACATGGATATGAAAAGTGGGGCAAAGAATTACCTAAAAAGTTGAGAGGTATGTTTGCCTATGCTATCTACGATAAGAATAAAAATGAAATATTTATATCTAGAGATCATTTTGGTATTAAACCATTATACTATTATCAAAATAAGGATGTAATACTATTTGGTTCAGAAATAAAAAGTTTTTTAGCTCATCCTAAATTTAAAAAAGAATTAAATAAAGAGTTAATAGGACCATATCTAACATTTAGTTTTACTCCAACAGATGAAACATTCTTTAAAGATGTCTATAGATTACCTGGTGGTCATTCTATGACTATTAATGTTAAGACTAAGAAAATAAAAATAGAAAGATATTTTAAAGTGGAGTTTTCTAATACTAAAGAAAGTTTTGATGAAGTAGTAGAGGAAATCTCTAAAGTAATGGATGATTCAGTAAAACATCATCTAATAAGTGATGTTGAAGTAGGCTCTTTTCTTTCTAGCGGTGTTGATTCATCTTACCTAGTAAGTCTAGCAAGACCCGATAAAACTTATACTATTGGTTTTGATTTAGCTAAATATAGTGAAATAGAATATGCTAAAGATTTAACAGATAAATTAAAAATAAAGAATATTAGTGAAAAAATATCTAAAGAAGAATATATGAAAGCTATTCCTGATGTCTACTATCACATGGATGAACCAACCGCTGATGGCTGTGCAATAGCAGTATACTTCTTATCAAGGCTTGCCAGTAAAGATGTAAAAGTAGTATTATCAGGTGAAGGTGCTGATGAGTTCTTCGGTGGCTATAATAGTTATGATGATAACTTCTATACTAAATTACCATTATTTATAAGAAAGACACTTGCGGGTATTTGCAAAGTACTTCCTAAAAATAAAATAACAAGATATATAATAAGAAGAGGAATGTCCCTTGAAGAATCTTATGTTAGTATAAATAGAACTTATTATGATGATGAATTAAAAGATGTACTTAAATATAAAGACTATATAAAGAATAAAGATATAACTAAAGAAGTATATGAAGAATATAAAGATTATGATAAACTAAATAAAATGCTCGCAGTAGATATAAGATATTGGTTAAGTAATAATATTCTTACTATTGTAGATAGAATGACTATGGCTCACTCTATAGAATCTAGAGTACCATTTACTGATATAGATGTCTTTAAAATATCTAGTATATTACCAAAGAAATATAAAGTAAGCGAAGGTACTACTAAAGTAGCTTTAAGAGAGGCTGCTAAAAAAGTAATACCAAATGATGCATATAAAAAGAAAAAACTAGGCTTTCCAGTACCAATTAGAGAATGGATAAGAGAAGATGACTTCTATAATGAAATAAAAAATACATTTAATACTGATATATCTAAAGAATTATTTAATACTGATTATCTAATGAAAATATTAGATGAACATAAGAATAGGGTAAAAGATAATTACCGTAGAATATGGGCTGTATATAGTTTCTTAAAATGGTATGAAGAATACTTTGTAAAAAGATAATAAAAAACTTCTTATTTTAAATTAAGTATGATATAATTTTATTAGATAGGAGTGATTATTATCAAAAAGAAAATATTATTAATATTAGCAGTAATATTAATGGGCTTTGGTACATTATATAGACCAGCTTTAGCAGATTCTGGATGGGATTCTGATTATGATTCAGGAGGAAGTTGGGATTCAGGAAGTGACTGGGATTCTAGTAGCAGTTGGGATTATGATAGTGATTGGGGTTCCAGTAGTAGTAGTTGGAGCTCTGGTGGAAGTTCTATTAGTGGTTCAGGTGGCGGTTTTTCACTAGTGGCGGTTATTGTTGTAGTTGCTATAATAGTCATAGTGGTTTCTAAAAATGGTGGTAACAAAGGTGGAGGAAGTTCTAATATATCAAGCAGTATCAATAGTTCTAATAATGTAAGTAATTATAAAGATATTGATTCAGAAAAAATAAAGAGTATTGACAAAGATTTAAACATTAATGAGTTTAAAACAAAAGTATTTAGAACATACAAAGACATCCAAACAGCATGGATGAACTTTGATACAGATACCATAAGAAAGTTAACTACTGATGAAATATATAATATGTATAGTAGTCAATTAGAAACATTAAAATTAAAGAAACAAAGAAATATCATGAAAGACATAGAACTAATTGATGTCAAAATAATAGATATTCATAAAGAAAATGATGTTATTACAGTAGATGCATATTTAAATGTAAGATGTTATGATTATGTTATAAAGGATGCAACTGGAGAAGTAACTCGTGGAACAGACAAAGCTAAAATAAATATAAAGTATAAATTATCATTTGTTAAGTCAGCATCAAATAGTAAAACTATTGAGAAATGTCCTAATTGTGGAGCACCAGTAGACATAGTAAGTTCTGCAGTTTGCCCATATTGTGATAGTACTCTAGTAAAAGACGCTGGAGACTATGTAATGAGTAAAAAAGTATCTTTAGGACAAACTTTAGAAAGGTAGGACTATGGAAGATTTTAACGAGGCAATGTTTAAGACAAAGGTTGATAATATCTTTGTAAAATTATATACTTGTATCATGAAAGGTGATTTAACTGATGTTAGACACTTCATAAGTAATGAATTATATAATAATTATATGAATAAAATAAATGAATTAATTAGTCATAACAAAAGACAAATGTATGATGAAATTAATGTTAAAAACACTATGATTATAAATAGAAGTGTTTTAGAAGATAAAGAAATTATTGATGTAGAAATAGTTTCTAGATATATGGATTATATAATTGATATAAATACTGGTGATCTTATATCAGGAGATGATACAAGAAGAATAGAAAGAAGAAACATATTAAGATTTGAAAAAAAATTAAATACTAAAGACTTTGGTATAGTTCGCAAATGTCCAGGATGTGGTGCTAGTATTAATATTAATAATACTGGTAAGTGTGAGTATTGTGATACAATATTTAATTTAGATGACTATGATTATATTTTAGTGTCAATAAATGTAAATTAATAAAAAATATAAAGTATGCTATAATATGCTATAATTAAATAAATAAGAGGAGGAAATAATATGGGATTAATAAAAGCATTTAGTACTTCAAAGTCTTCTGTCTTAGGAGATCAGTTTAAGGAGTATGTAACTTGTCCAACAATGGAGAAAGGAGTACTAGTTCAAAGAGGAAGAGTAGAGCATGGTAAAGGAAATACAAATCCTTCTGAGAATATAATATCTAATGGAAGTGTCATTGCAGTACCAGAAGGAACCGCAATGATGGTTGTAGAAAATGGAGCAATTTTAGAATTCTCCGCCGAAGCAGGAACATATACATTTGATAAAGGGACAGAGACTAGTGTCTTTGCTGGTGGCTTTGGTAAAGGCTTAGTTGAAGCTATCAAAAAGATGGGTAAGAGAACAACATTTGGTGGTCAAACCGCTAATGACCAAAGAGTTTATTATATAAACTTACTTGCAATAACAGGTAATAAATTTGGTTCTCCACAGCCAAGAAAGATAACTGACGATAAATATGGAATGCTTGAAGTAACATTCTTTGGTGAATATGCTATAAAAATAGATGATCCAACTGTACTAGTTCAAAATGTAATTGGTTCTAATGCTAAAGATACAATATACTATAGCGATATTCTTGAAGATCAATTTAAAACTAAGTTCGTTGAAAAACTAACACAAGCTATAACCGTTGTAATGAGAAAACACAAAATACCATTTGGTGATATTGGTATGTATAACACAGATATGGTAACAGAAATGAATAATCTATTACAAAATGATTTAGTAGAGAAGTATGGTGTTAAAATATCTGATATCGCAATTGCGGACATCAATTTAACTGATAAGTCAATGGAAAGAGTATCAAAAATTGACGATGCTACAATATTCTCAAATAGTTCTCTTCAGTCAGGACTAATGGCTGAGGCAAGTGCTGAAGCAATGAAGAGTGCAGCTTCTAATAGTAACGGAGCAATGATGGGATTCATGGGAATGAATATGGCTCAAAATAGTGGTGCCACAATGATGGGAGCGGTACAAAAAGGAGATACTGTTTCAAATGAAGAAAGAGAAATGCCAGAACCAGGAAGCCTATTCAAGAAAGAAGAACAGGAACCAAAAGAAGAACCTGTAGAAGTGGTTAAAGAAGAACCAGTAGAGGAAGCAAAGGTAGAAGAAAGTAGTTCAGGACCTAAGTTTTGTCCTAATTGCGGAGCTCCTGCTAATGGGGGAAACTTCTGTACAAACTGTGGTAACAAACTAAGATAGTAAAAGAATTACTATCTTTTTAAATTCATATATTTATGATATAATATTTAAGAATTATTATATTAAAGAAAGAGATGATAAAATGACTGATATAGAAATAGCAAGAAGTATAAAACCTAAAGATATAACTGAAGTAGCCAAAGAACTTGGTATCGAAGATAAAATAGAATTATATGGTAATGATAAGGCTAAAATATCTTTAGATTTATTAAATAAAAAAAGAAATAGTAAATTAGTTTTAGTAACTGCCATTAATCCCACCCCGATGGGCGAAGGAAAAACAACTGTATCAATATCTTTAAATGATGCTTTATGTAAATTATGTAAGAAAAGTATTTTAGCTCTAAGAGAACCATCACTAGGACCAGTATTTGGCGTAAAAGGTGGCGCTACTGGTGGAGGGTATGCACAGGTGATGCCTATGGAAGATATTAATCTTCACTTTACAGGAGATTTTCATGCCATAACTACTGCCAATAATTTATTATGTTCAGTAATAGATAATCATATTTATCAAGGTAATACTTTAAATATTGATAAGGTAATATTTAAAAGATGCTTA